>JAJRTO010000140.1 GCA_024278235.1 Candidatus Poribacteria bacterium | reverse complement strand
TTGTTCCTCTCGCTTTTCTTATCGAGTTGAACACACGCCGACGAGAGGATCTGCTGAATGAGCTCCTGGAGTGGCTGCTGGCGCACCGACTAGGCGATGGGAGTTGGTTTCGTGTGCATTTCATCACTGCAATTTCCACATTGGCACTCTTGGAAGCCGGCAAGGCAGGGCTCACGCGAGAATCTGCTCAGCCAAGTCTCGATTGGCTTGCAGCGACTCGCAACCCGGATGGAGGCTACCGCGAGGCGATCAATCTGAACGTGTGGGACACGGCATTAAGCGTGTTGGCATTGCTCCGTTCTGGGATTGCAGCGGAGAGACTTCAAGATGCCGGTGAGTGGCTGATTGCCAATCAAAATCCTGATGGTGGCTGGCCATTTTCGGGACTCCCAACAGGCGAACTACCCAGCGATGCAGATGACACAGCACTCGCAATGCTGGCTTTGTTGAGACTGGGCTATTCCCGTGAGCATCCATCCATTGAGAAAGCCCTTCACTGGTTACAGAGCCATCAGGGCAAGGACGGAAGCTGGAGCACGTATGTCCCCGGTGCAGGCGATGTGGGATGTGTGAGTGTCACGGCGCACGCGCTGGAATCCTGTCTGCAGGCGGGTGGGATGGACTCCCAGGTAACCCGCGCAATTCGATGGTTAGAAAAAGCACAACGGTCGGATGGCTCGTGGAGAGATCTGTGGCTGGCACAATATACCTATGGGACGGCCTGTGCAGTGACGGCCCTGGTGAAGGCGGGTAGGAGAGCAACGACTGCTGTGGAACGGGGTATGCGCTGGCTGGAACGAGCACAGCAAGCGGACGGAGGCTGGGGAGAGAACATGCATGGGCAACCCAGCACCAGCACGAATGAACAGACGGCCTGGTCGAGCTATGCTCTGCTGATGGTTGATGCGAACAGTGCCGCAGGGTTGCGAGGCATTCAATATCTGAGCGATACTCAATCTGACAATGGATCCTGGGAACCTGCGTGTGTCGGCATCTACTGGGAAGTGATTGGCGGTTATGCGGATCCTGTGTACGCCCTGGTATTTCCATTGTTAGCATTGTCCTGCGGACAACTTGATCCCTCGGAAGAGAGGTTCCTATGATGAAGATCGCGCTTATTCTTGCAGTTACAGCCGTTTTCTCAGCAGGCACTGTGCATGCCGAAAATGAAGAACCATCAGGAACATCCAGGAATGCATATGCAGCATGGGCAAATGGCCCTCCGTCGGATCCGAACTACTTCCCCATCGCCGTTTGGCTCCAGCACCCAAGAAATGCCAGAAGATATAGGGCCGCCGGCATCAATCTCTATGTTGGTCTCTGGAAAGGTCCTACAGAAGAGCAACTGGATGGGCTTCGGGAAGCCGGAATGCCAGTTATCTGTGCACAGAATGCGGTCGGAATTGCACATAAAGATGACCCGATCATCGTTGGCTGGATGCATGGTGATGAGCCGGATAACGCCCAGTTGATAACAGATCCAGCAACAGGGAAAAAATCCTATGGAGGACCTGTTCCTCCCTCGCAGATCGTTGCGGACTATGAACGGCTGCGTGTTGCTGATTCGACACGCCCCGTCCTGCTGAATTTAGGACAAGGGGTTGCCAACGATGAATGGCCCGGACGCGGAAAGGGTGCTCACATCAGTGACTATCTGACCTATGTGCAAGGCTGTGATATTGTGTCGTATGATGTGTATCCTGTAGTAGGGATCCGTAAGCCGGATGGAGAGAACTACCTATGGTATGTGGCAAAGGGGGTATCGCGGCTTGCTCAGTGGACAGAAGGAAAGAAGATCATCTGGAACTGCATTGAATGCACACATATCTCAAATGCGCAGAAGAAAGCCACACCCCATCAGGTCAGGGCTGAGGTATGGATGTCGCTCATTCATGGTTCAATGGGCTTGATCTGGTTCGTTCACGAATTTAAGCCAAGATTCAAAGAAGCCGCGTTGCTTGACGATCCGGAGATGCTCGCCGCTATCACTGAAATGAACAACGAGATTCATGTGCTTGCGCCGATACTGAATAGCCCAACCATTGTTGACGGTGCTACCGTAACGTCTGCTGTCGAGGATGTTCCCATCGCGCTCATGGTAAAGCGATACCAGGGCGCAACTTATCTGTTCAGCGTAGGGATGCGCAATACTTCCACGCGGGGTTTATTTGAAGTCCAGGATCTCCCTGAAGTGACAACAGCACAGGTCATCGGGGAGAACCGGAGCATCTTGGTCAGAGAAGGAAAATTCGAGGATGAGTTTGAGGCTTACGCTGTTCATCACTACAAGATAGAATAGATCGCTGATGCGCCTCACCACACCCCGGGGATGCGGATTCAGCGCAACATCGCAAACCGGCAATCGAAAATATCCTAAGAATCGGCTTGGCATTGAATACAATGTGTCGTGTAAGGAAGGATTCTGAGACGTCGCATCGATATTTCAACGCCACAAGATTCGCAGATGCCATAGTTTCCAGCATCGATGCGCTTGAAAGCCTCTTCGATTTGTCGGAGAGTACGGGCATCATTGTTGCTGAGGTTCGACAACACAAGTTCTTCGCTGAGTTCCGCAGCTTTATCTGCGATATCGTATCCGCTCTTGGGTCTGTTCAGTAGTTTGTTTCTGCCTTTGAGGATACGCTTCTTTTCCCTCAGCAGTCGCTGTCGTAGAAGCTCGATATCTTGCGTTTCCATATGCAATACCTCTTGGAGTCTGAGCAGGAGTCAACACAGCCAGCATTATAAAATGTAGGAGATTATACCATCCAAAATCTGGAAGTCAAGAGGAATTGAATGATTTCTCAGCATATGAAGGCTTCAGAGGTAGGAAAATAGAAGATCCAAGATTGACAAAACGTCCCTAAAAGTTCGTAGAACTCTTAGGGACGCAATGGTTTAGTACATGTCACCACCGGGAGGCATCGGTGCTGGTGGTTCCTTCTCAGGAAGTTCAGCAACCAGGGCTTCTGTGGTGATCATCAGTCCGGCAATACTCGACGCATTCTGAAGAGCAATACGCGTTACTTTCGTCGGATCGATGATACCTGCCTCGTACATGTCGCCATATTCGTCAGCAGCGGCATTATAACCGTAGCTACCGTTGCCCTCTTTTACTTTGGCACAGACAACAGAATCTTCTGTACCTGCGTTCCGTGCAATCTGACGCAACGGTTCTTCCAGGGCACGGAATACGATGCTCATGCCGATGGTTTCATCTTCATCGGCAGCCTCAGCTTCATCGACCGTAGTCTGGGCACGGATGAAAGCAACACCACCCCCGGGAACGATTCCTTCCTCGACGGCAGCACGAGTGGCATGCATCGCATCCTCGACGCGCGCTTTCTTTTCTTTCATCTCGACCTCAGTGGCAGCGCCAACGTTGATGACGGCAACACCACCGGCCAGTTTGGCAAGACGCTCCTGTAGTTTTTCGCGATCATAGTCGGAGGTCGTCTCTTCAATCTGGCGTCGGATCTGGGTAATCCGACCCTGGATATCTTCCTTGGTACCCGCACCCTCTACAATCGTGGTATTGTCTTTATCGATGACCACTCGCTTGGCTGTGCCGAGGTCGTTCAGCGTCACGTTCTCGAGCTTGATACCGAGTTCCTCAGAGATCACACGACCACCTGTCAGGATGGCGATGTCTTCTAACATGGCCTTCCGACGATCTCCATAGCCAGGAGCCTTCACAGCGGCGGCACGGATCGTTCCCCGGATCCTATTCACGACGAGCGTTGCGAGCGCTTCACCCTCGACATCTTCAGCGATGATGAGGAAGGATTTCCCTTGCTGAGCGACACGTTCCAATAGGGGGAGCATATCTTTGAGCGCACTGATCTTCTTCTCATGGATGAGGATCAGCGGATCCTCCATAACAGTCTCCATGCGCTCCGCATCCGTCACGAAGTAGGGCGATAGGTAACCGCGGTCGAACTGCATTCCCTCGACGACCTCAAGAGTCGTATCGAGGCTCTTGGCCTCTTCAACCGTGATCACACCATCTTTGCCCACTTTTTCCATGGCATCAGCGATCAGATCACCAATAGAACTATCATTGTTCGCAGAGACCGTCGCAACTTGAGCGATCTCGGCCTTATCGGTAATCTGTTTGCTCTGTTCACTCAGGTTTTTGACAACCAGCTCAACAGCCTTATCAATGCCCCGTTTGAGACTCATGGGATTGCGACCGGCGGCCACGTTCTTGAGTCCTTCACGGTAGATAGCCTGAGCCAGCACGGTTGCGGTTGTGGTTCCATCGCCTGCAACATCACTTGTCTTCGAGGCGACTTCCTTGACCATCTGCGCGCCCATGTTTTCATAAGGTTCTTCAAGTTCAATCTCTTTGGCGACGGTCACACCATCTTTGGTGACAGTAGGTGCTCCAAATTTCTTGTCAAGCACTACGTTACGTCCCTTGGGGCCCAGGGTAACACGTACTGCATTCGCAAGAACATCCACACCATTTCTAATGGAGTTTCGCGCTTCTTCACTGAACGCGAGTTGTTTTGCTGCCATGTTATGCCTCCTCCACTACTGAGTGATCTTTGCGAGGATGTCATCCTCACGCATGATCAGATACTCTTCGTCTGCATACTTCACTTCAGTTCCTGAATACTTACCGAATAGTATCCGGTCTCCTACGGCGACCTCGGGAGCCTGACATTCACCATTGTCAAGCACACGCCCAGGGCCTACAGCGACAACTTCACCTTCTTGTGGCTTCTCTTTAGCGGTATCAGGGATGATGATCCCACCCACCTGCTGCTCTTCCTCCTCAATCCGCTTGACCAGGATACGGTCACTAAGGGGTTTGATTGGCATCAGGTTACCTCCTTATTATTCAGAGTGATACGTAGATAGATTTGAGAGAAATGGTAATCTTGTTTGTCCAATCACCCCAAATATAAAGCAATCACTGTGCCAATACCCACCGCACCTGGATTTCAAACCGGAGAGTGCCAAAATGTCACCTGTTTCCAGCACATCCAAACTGCCATATTGCCACTCTTGAACTTCACGGTCTCAAATTGTCACGATGGTGTGCGTATTCCATGAGTGGTAGGCTGCGGTCAGCACCTTGATATTCTGTAAGCCATCATCCCCTGTCACGACAGGTGATTCTCCGTCGACGATACAGCGGCCAAAGTGCTCAATCTGAAACTGATAGAGATTCTCGAACCCGGAGGCTTCGTCGAACACATTCTCTTTCTCATGCACACGGAGTTTCCAACCATGATCATTGTAGACGATGACCCAGCCTTCGCTGCCATACACTTCCAGGACGATATCGGTTCCCCTGATGGCAAAGCTCACATCTGTGTAAGCATGGGCTCCGTTCTCCAGCCGCATCAGGACCGAAGCCGTCTCATCCACTTCATAGTCATTTAACAGGGTACTGAACATCCCTGTGACCGTTCGAATCTCCCCGGCAAGGTAACGGATCAGATCCACTGCATGAGCACCGAGATCCATCAGCGCGCCTCCGCCACCTTCATCTCGCCGACTCCGCCACGTCCCGTTGACATCAATTGATTTGAGAAAGGGCATCCGCAGCTCCAGGACACGCCCAAACCGGCCATCCTGAATCCACTTCCGGAGCTTCTGGAAACAGGAATGGAATCGAAACAGAAAGCAGAGCTGTAATTGGACATCATTGGTCGCACACGCATCGATCATGCGCTGGCATTCCTCCACGTTCATGGCCATCGGCTTTTCACACAGGATATGCTTGCCGGCTTCTGCCCCCTTGATGACATGCTCGCAATGAAGATAGACAGGAGACGAGACGTAAAGCACATCCAGTTGTTCATCTTGAATGAGCGCGTCGACATCCGTAAAATAACATGTGGCCCCATGTTCGTCAGCCAATCGCTGTGCTTTGGCCTTATCGCGCGAGAAAAGAGAATAGAGTTCCGCGTTATCTGCAAGGTTGATCGCAGGCATCGTGCGCCGCTGTGCAACACTTCCAGCGCCAAGAACGCCCCATTTTAAGCCCATATTTCACCTCCGGGTGTTGAGTTCTCTCAGTGCTCCTTCATAGTCTTCTGGTGTGTCCAGGTCACGTAGAATTGCAGGATCATCGATATCGACATAACTAATCTCCGAAATATGCCGTTGCATAAGGGTGCGCAGGCCACCTTTGACATCCGTCAACTCCAGAATCTCAGGAAAATACTCGCGGTGGATCACGATCGGATGGCCACGTCGGCCTTCGTAACTCGGAATGACGATGCCACACCGATGATAACACTTGATGATTTGGTGGATGGACTCCCTGGCGATCAAGGGTTGATCGACAAGGCCAAGCAACACCCCCTCCACTTCTGCCGGCATGGCACGTATCGCACACTGGATAGAGGTGATCATCCCGTCTCGATAGTTCATATTGTGCAGGATATGAACGGGCAACTGCTGAATAACCGATTGAATCCGCTCGAAATCGTGTCCTAGTACCACGTAAAGCACGTCCACCGCGGACCGATAGGTGCCCACGACACGCTCGATTATGGTCTGCCCCCCAAAAGGGAGTAGCTGTTTCAGTTTGCCCATGCGCCTGGATTCTCCGGCTGCCAAGATCACACCTGCGATCACTATCCTACTGTGCCTTCCCACGCGCGGCAATCGGCCAGATCGTTTCGACCACACCGTTACGAATTCCGTAATAGCGGTCATGAAGATTGACTGTCGTACAGCAATGCGTCGGTATCAACTCGATAGTGTCACCTGGTTTGAGGGAAATCTCTCCGACAATCTCGAAACGGCCATGTTCCTCAGAGAGTCCTATCGGTTGAAGCTCCGGGATGTTCTTGGCACGAGGCAGACCGAATTCTCTCGAAGCCACCTTGAGACCTGCGTCTGTGATCAGTCGATCTTTCGCAGGACGGCTCACCACCGTCGTGAGGAGAGTCAAAGCGCATCCGAAAGGCTCATGCAATCCACCAACGCTCTGATACATCGCATCCATAAAGACGTAGGAACCCGCCTCGATTTCCGTCATCTCAGGGTGCTTTCCTGTGATGTTGTAGGTGCCAGTTCCTCCTCCGGTCATCATGGGAACGGGAATCCCGTGCTTTTCAAGCAGATGTTTGGTCTCTACCAACCTCGCAATGCTTTCCTCCGCAACGGCTTTTCGTTCAGTGAACGTGGGGAGGGCAACCGCATGTCCTTCATATCCCATGAGGCCGCAAAATCGAACCCCCTCCGTTCGAGTTATCTGTCGCACAAGCTCAAGAGTCGGTGTCCCTGGCATGGTGCCGCAACGCCCCATACCTGTGTCCACTTCCACAACAACGCGCACACTCGAATCGACAGCCACCATCGCCTCTCCAATGTCCTGGAGATTCTGTGAATCATCCACGGCGACGATCAGGTCTGCGTGGCGTGATAGATGCGCCAGTCGGCGGATCTTCTGCTTGCCGACAATCTGATTGGCGATCAGGATGTCCCGAATGCCCGCTTGCACCATCACCTCAGCTTCTCCCAGTTTAGCGCAGGTGATTCCGATCGCTCCGGCGGCAATCTGTTTGTGGGCAATGATGGGGGATTTGTGGGTCTTGGCATGAGGACGCAGAGAGGTCCCAGCGTCTGCACAGAAGTCAGCCATGATCTGGATGTTCTGTTCCATCATGTCCAGATCAATGAGCAGAGCAGGCGTATCGATCTCCTGTTTGTCAATACCGATAGAGATGTCCATGTGTTATAGTTTCCTCACAGGATTCGATAGGGTTCCCAATTCATCGATGGTGATCTCGACCACATCCTCTGCCTGGAGTGGCAGATCATTCGGCACAATAATGCCCGTGCCTGTAGAAACAACAGTGCCAAGAGGCACAGGATTGTCACGGCAAAGATACTCGTTGAGTTCTTCAAATTTGCGTTTGATACGTGAACACTCAACGGAACCCTCGTAGATGATCGAGTCATCACGTCGGATGCAGCAGCTTATATTCAGGCTATAGGGGTCCGGGATCTCAGAAGCGGTCACAAACATAGGGCCTAACGCGCAACATCCGGTGAAGATCTTGGATTGGGGAAGATAGAGTGGATTGTCGCGTTCGATATCCCATGCCGAGACATCGTTGCATATCGTGTAGCCCGCAATTTGATTTCTCGGTCCGATGACGTAGGCCAGTTCGGGCTCCGTGGCAGTCAACGTGGAATCGCTACGGATACAGATCGGTTCATTCGGTCCCACACATCGTGAAGCGGTCGCTTTGAAGAAGAGTTCCGGTCGATCTCCGTAATAGACCCTGCTGTAGATATCCTGCTCACTGTCATCGTCCCGCATGCTCGCACTTCGTTCGTAGGTAACTCCCGCACCCCATACTTCCGGTGGGTCCACAGGTATCAGGAGATGAGGTTTCGACTCATCAGGTGGAATGTTGAGTACGTCAAAATCCAGGTCGATCCCCTCCGGGGAATCTTGAGAGGGTCCCAGGGGACCACGTGCCGAGTGCAATGAGAGTTGCTCCTGAATGTCTGCCAGGATGACACCCAGGCTCACATGGCTTTCCGCAGCAAGTTTCAGGAGTTCGAGCGTGGTACCGGCCTCCTCGCTGGTCACATCCAGAATTTTGTTGTCACGGGTGATCACACCCACTCGTTTTCCCTGGTCAGGGACATAGAACTGTACAAGTTTCATAGACATATCCTTATTTGGGTATTTTCGGTTGCCGATTTGCAGTTTTTGATTTGGGAAATTTCTCATGTGTTGTGTGTGGCATCATAGTTATCCTGTTTATACAAAGCCAAAGGGCATTTCTGAAACTTGTTCATTCAACGCGGTCTGCTGTCATCGGTAGTATAGACCATCCATGAACTGCTGTCAAGCAGGTCGAACCATCTCGCTATCTCTCAGGAAAACGGACGATCCACACAAATAATTCCATTGGTTTTCGTCTGGATCTCTTATATAATCTAGCCGTCAACATTCAGTGGTTTCGTTTCCGATGGCTGGATGCTGATGGCTGAACATGTGGTATCATCATGAAAAGGAGAAGGAGCGCATATCATCCCCTGGATGAATTCAGAGATTTCCTGCGCTCATCATTGTATGCAGATCACACAATTGGAGACACTACTCGTAAAACCACGTTGGCTCTTCTTGAAGATCCACACGGATGAAGGTTTGGTGGGGCTAGGCGAACCTATCCTGGAAGGGCGTGCATTGACATGCGCCCAGGCGGTAGACGAACTTGCGCCGTACTTGATCGGAAAGGATCCCCGGCGAGTTGTCCATCATTGGCAAGCAATGTATCGTCATGCCTTCTACCGTGGTGGGCCGATCCTCACGAGCGCTCTGAGCGGCATTGAACAGGCTCTTTGGGATCTCGCTGGGAAATCACTGGGGGTTCCCGTGTACCAACTCTTCGGTGGACCAACCCGGGATCGTATTCGGTTATACAAGGGTGGGGGCGATCCGGACACAATCAAAGAGTGGATGGCCAAAGGTTTCACAGCATTCAAAACAGGTGTGGCTGGAGGACGCCCCGCTCGAATCGTCGAGAATAAAGCGTTTGTTCACCGCGCCGTCGAACGTTTTGCAGCACTGCGCGAAGCGGCTGGCCCAGAAGTGGATATCGCCATCGACTTCCACGGGGCGATCAGTCCACAGACCGCAAAACTGCTCATCAAGGCATTGGAGCCCTATCAGCCAATGTTTATCGAGGAACCATGCCAATGTCAGAATGTCGATGTGATGGCAGAGATCGCGCGTGGCACACACCTACCCATTGCAACGGGCGAGCGTATCTTCACGAAGTGGGGGTTCCGTGAAATTCTGGAAAAGCATGCGGCAACGATCCTTCAGCCAGACTTGTGTCATGCAGGAGGAATCCATGAGGTGAGACTCATCGCAGGTATGGCAGAAGCATACTATGCAGGCGTTGCTCCCCATAACCCTCTGGGACCGATTTCTCTCGCGGCATGCATTCAGTTAGATGCCTCAATTCCGAACTTTGTGGCCCAGGAGCATACGACACTCGGCGAAGGTTACCTTAAGAATCCGTTCATCTTCAAGGATGGCTTTGTTGAGCTGCCAACAGGTCCCGGCCTCGGCATCGAACTCGATGAGGATGCACTTGAGGACAAGATCGATCATGACTGGCGCAATCCTGAGACCTATCATCCTGATGATAACTCAGTCGTTGACTGGTAACTGAGGAGGTTCTCTCTCTTGACACCTGCATCCGTCTGTTGTAGAATACTTCTTGTGCAGCGCGTGAAACGAGATGTGTGGGTCAAATCCTTAGTCAATCCAGTCCATGATGGAGTCTTGCATGAGCAACCATAGACATTCCTCTGCTAACGTTATAATCCATCCTGAGCAGTGTAAGGGATGCTACCTGTGCATTGAGGCTTGTCCTCGCGACTCGCTGCTACGCTGCAATGTGTTGAACAGCCGGGGATATTATTATGCCAAATATAGTGGTGAAGGCTGTACCGGTTGCGGACTGTGCTTTTATAGCTGCCCGGAGCCTGGAGCCATCACTGTTTACCGGAAAGGCAGATAAAGATGAGCGCCAAACTGCTCGAAGGCAACGAAGCTGTCGTGTACGGAGCACTGCTTGCGGGCTGCCAGGCTTTCTTTGGATATCCGATCACTCCCGCAAGTGAGATTGCCCATCTCGCTGCAAAATTGTTCCCCAAACTCAACCGTGTTTTCATCCAGGCAGAAAGCGAACTTGCGGCCATCAATATGGTCTATGGTGCGTCTTCAGCCGGTGTCCGTGCGATGACAGCATCTTCAAGTCCAGGGATCAGTCTCAAGCTCGAGGGTATTTCATACCTTGCCGGAGCCGAACTTCCCGCTGTGATCGTGGATGTGATGCGTTCCGGGCCGGGCCTCGGTAATATCGGCCCTGAACAGTCAGATTACCATCAACTCACTAAAGGAGGGGGCCACGGTAGTTATCGCTGCATTGTGCTCGCACCGAATTCCGCTCAAGAGATGTGTGATATGACGATGCTTGCATTTGAACTGGCAGATCAGTACCGGACTCCCGCCTTCGTTGCCACGGACGGGCTGATCGGACAGATGATGGAAGTGGTTCGTTTTCCGGAACCTATCGTTCATACACCCGTCAAAGAATGGGCTGCAAATTCGGAACCAGAAACCAACAACAACGTCATCACGTCTATTTATCTCGATTTTGATGACATGGAAGCGCACATCCTTCATCTGGATAGAAAGTATCAACAAATCATATCTCAGGAAGTACGCTATGAAACCTACCGTACGGAGGACGCTGAAATCTTGCTGATAGGATATGGAATCATGAGCCGTATCGGACGCACCGTCGTCGATCAGGCTCGTCTGAAGGGCCTACGTGTGGGGTTACTCCGTCCAAAGACACTTTGGCCTTTCCCCGCTCAGCAGATTCAAGAACTTGCTGAACAAGTCAAGCATATCCTCGTGATTGAATTGAGTACAGGACAGCTCGTTGACGATGTTCGCCTCGCTGTCCTGAACAGATGTCCGGTGCAGCTCTATTACCGTGTTGGTGGCAACATACCTTCGTACGGAGAAGTCCTGGAGCAGGTCGAATCGCTGGAATAGGAGTCAAACGTGGCCCAAAGAATATTGCGGAAACCGAAGGGCTTTCTGGAGATATTTGATCGGAAGCCTGGCCCCGATAAAGAGAACACCCACTACTGCCCTGGATGCGGACATGGGGTAGTTCACAAGCTGATCGCGGAAGCCATCGAGGATTTCAATATCCAGGATCACGCTGTCTTCGTTGGTCCGATCGGATGCGCCGTCTTTTTCTATTACTATTTCAGTTGCAGCAGCATTTCCGTCGCTCATGGACGGGCCCCAGCCGTCTCGACAGCAATCTCACGTGTGGATCCACAAGCAATCCTGATTGATTATCAAGGGGATGGTGACCTGGCGGCTATCGGAACCAACAATCTCATCCACGCCGCAAGCCGTGGCGAAAATATGGCTATCTTTTTCGTCAATAAT
>JAJRTO010000139.1 GCA_024278235.1 Candidatus Poribacteria bacterium | reverse complement strand
GGCTCAAACTGGAAGCATTGGTTGACCAGATACAAGCCGCCAAAGCCGCCAACCCCACCACTGATGTCTCCGTCCTCGAAGCCGAAATCGACCAAATGGTGTACCAACTCTACGGCCTGACGGAAGAAGAGATAAAGATTGTGGAAGGGGAAACCAAGTGTCTGAGTTGAATACAAGCGAGGGAGAACAGGATGTCAGCTTCTGGTATCGAAGTAAGGGGACTGTTGGACGGTGAAGCCGCTCTCTATGAGGCAATGGTGACAGAACGCGGTGGCACGCCTATCGAGTATTATCGGAGCCACTATGATGGCCTCGGAGGAAGTTGGGACGATAGCCGCGTTGTCTTGATGGATGGGAAGATCGTTTCGCATGTTCGGATCTATGATCGTATCGTACGATGGGGATCCACGACCATCCACTGTGGTGCGATGGCGGATGTCTACACCCACCCCGGGCATCGCCGTAAGGGTTATGGGCGGATGCTGTTGCGGGATTCCATCCGACGTTATGAAGCCTGGGGTTGTGGCCTCAGTATGATCATCTCCGGTGTTTATGAGTTTTACGCTTCGGAAGGCTGGGAGAGGTATCCGACCTATCGATTTGACGTACAGATACGTCCCGAATGGCACAAACCGGTCAGCGGTTACCACGTGCGACGATTTGACCGGGACAAGGATCTGGATGCTGTCGCAGAGATATATGCTGAATACAACCGGAACAGTCCGTTGACTCTCATGAGAGATGAGCACTACTGGCGCAAACATTTCTCATGGGCTCGACGGGAACATGAGGCCGCTTTCTACGTGGCTGAAACTGCTGGTGAGATCGTGGGCTACATGCGTGGTGATATGGGGACCATCTGGGAGATAGGTTACCAAAGTGACCACGAGAAAGCGGGGTTGGCACTACTCGAAGCTGAGGTGCGACTGATGGCCAGTCGAGGAACCAAACAGTTCTCCATCTATTTACCGTGGCAAGAGCCCATGATCGGTTTTCTTAGAACCCTTCGGTGCCACACATCGCTCGTTGAGACAACCCTTCTGCGAATTGTGGATCTACCTCTGCTGCTTGAATCTCTGAGGCCGGATTTTGAAGTCCGTCTGAAGAACTGCGATCATCCGATACCTCCATCGGGAAGTCTGGGATTCAACTCTGGAGGACATCAGGCAACCATTACCGTTGCAGATGGACAGATCCAGGTCACCCCTGGTCTAACGCAGGGAATCGAGGTGCTCCAGGTCTCTCAGAGGCATCTGTTCGACCTGATGACAGGCTCCGATGAGTATGTGCCCTTGAAACTGTCGAGGCCCGCACGGGATCTGATCGAAGTGCTTTTCCCGAAGCAGAATCCGATGTGGTGGCCCATTGATACGGTGTAGGTATACTCGCGTTAGGATACTGATATGAAGGCTTTGATCCGGCAGATTCGTGATCAATTGATGTCCGCAGAGGATACCGTTTGTCTTCAGCGGGCGTATCTCGTCACGGAAGCGTATCAAAAATACGAGAACGATCCGGCGGTGCTAAGGCGAGCGAAGGCTTTTGCACATGTACTGCGTCATATGGATCTGGATATCCTATCCAACCCGATCTTCGCTGGCAACACCTCCTCACAACCACGGGCGTGGATGCTCGTGCCGGAACATGGAATGGCGACTCCACCCCAGGTCGTGCTTGAGAATGAGAGCCTGGCGGGAATTCTCGACGGGCAAATCCCGAAGGATTTGCAGGACTACTGGAGAGGAAGAAACTTCGGTGGAGCTGCCGGGATCGGTCATCTGGCCGTTGACATGAAACGAGTCGTCCATGAGGGGTTGGAATCCCTGATCATCGAAGCACAGCAGGTCGATGATGATACGGATCCTGCATGCCAGACCTATCGCGAAGGGATGGTCATTGCACTTGAAGCGGTCATTGACTGGGCCCATCGATACGCGCATGCTGCGGAGAGAGCTGCGCTGTCTGAATCCGATCCCATCCTGCGCGAAGCTCATCAACGCGTGGCACAGGCGTGTCGCCATGTCCCCGCTAAACCGGCGCGGAACCTGTTCGAGGGGTTGCAGGCGATGATACTCGTGCACCTGGCCATCACCATCGAGGGGCATGGCATGTCTGTTTCCATCGGGTTACCGGATCGAATCCTTGCGTCGTTGACAGACGCTCCTTTTGAGTCTGAGTTCGCCACGAACCTGGTGGGTGCTTTCATGCTCAAGGTCGCTGGCAATTCCCTCTTCGGGAGAGGATCCAAGACGCAGGCGATCACCGTTGGAGGTCTGGATCATCGAGGGCAGGATCAATGCAATGATCTGACGCTCTGCTTTCTGGATGCCTGCAATCGGGTACGGGTCGGCGATCCGCATCTGTTCCTACGATGGCATGGGGGGATCGATCCCCGGGTCAAGCAACGATCTGTCGAAATGCTCGCTGACGGGGTGAGCATGCCGCTGCTCATCCACGATGTCCCCACGGCGCAGGGATTCATGAACGCGGGTGTGTCCCCCGAGGATGCCTGGGACTACTGTGTCATCGGCTGCAATGAACTGGGCATCCCCGGCCGCTCGGCAGAATCCGCCACCGCAACGTCAGGGACCATCCAATACCTCGAACTTCTGAACCAGATGCTCCTGGAGCATTCCAGTCCCGATTCGATTGAAAACATGTCGCAACTCCTGGAGAATCTGGAAACCACGATGATGCAGCGTGCGCTGGAGGCCAGAAAACGAGGGATACAGCATCGTCAACGGGCCGCAGAGCGCGTCCCAACCCCCTTCACTTCTGCCCTGATGCGCGGTTGTATCCGGCGAGGGCAGGATCTGCTGGTCGGCATGGATTATCACCTGCCCGGGGTCTATGAGCGCGGATTGACCAACGCAGTCAATGCCCTGGCCGCCATCCAGCAGGTTGTCTTTGAGGAGCGTTCCGTTTCTATGAGTCAGTTGATCCAGGCAATGCGGGAAGACTTTCAGGATCTCTCCGTGCGCGCTCGACTCCTCGCGGCCCCCAAGTGGGGTAACGATGATGAGCATGCGGATCGGTGGGCGAGCGAGTTGGTGGCGATGCGGGAACGGACGCTGGATGCAGTCGACCTTCAATTCGGCGGAAGCCCGCATGTGGTGTGTCATGTCGTTCGGAGCCTGCATCACCTTGATGGCAAGCGTATCGCCGCTTCACCGGATGGACGATTCGCCTGGACACCTGTGGCGGATAGCATCGGCGCTCAAACGGGAACGGCACATGCAGGCCCAACAGCGATTCTCAAGAGCGTCCTCAAGCTGAACGCCGCTCATAACTATCGCGGGGGCTACAATCTCAACCTGACCGTCTCGAAATCTGCAACGACGCCTGAAGTCCTGATGCCATTGGTCGAGACGTTCTTCGGCAACGGTGGACAGGAGTTGCAGATAAACGCTTTCGATGCGGACACCCTCCGGGCCGCCCGCGAGCACCCGGAGCGATACGGAGACCTGATTGTGCGCGT
>JAJRTO010000138.1 GCA_024278235.1 Candidatus Poribacteria bacterium | reverse complement strand
ATTTTCTAACTCAGCAACTCGAACCCGGGGATCTGGTCTTGCTCAAAGCGTCGCGGGCGATGCGGTTCGAGGAGATACTACAAGGGGTGCCATCCGTACCGGATTGTCCCCAACGCTGTTCAGAATGACAAGTTCGCGTCGCCAGGGAAATGGGGCGCCGGGGACAGTGGGACAGTGGGACGATGAGACAGTGGAATTTGTGCTCTCTCCCCGTCTCACTGTCTCCCCTGCTCCCCTGCTCCAATGCTCCAATGCTTATTTATTGGGACGATCCAGTTTCCCTTCCTTGAAATCGCGCATTCTCTCCCACTGTTTCTGATAGCCGCCATCATTCTGCTGTAGCTTCTGGATGTCATCCAATTCTTTGGAACTGTCCACTTCGCGCTTGATATCGACGATGTGAGGTGTGATCATGATCACGATCTCGGTGGTCTCCATCACCTTATCGGTGCTCTTGAACAGGCGACCAATGATCGGAATCGAACCGAGGATCGGTACCTGTTCGACGATATCCTGCTCATTGTTGCGGGTCATCCCGCCGATGATGATGGTTTGCCCATCTTTCACATCGATGTAGGCACTGATGTCGCTGTCCTCTGTAATTGGCGCGTTGAAGCTGGTGAATTCAATCAGGTTGCTGACCGTGATCTGCTGGAAATCTAGACCGATAGTGCGTGCCTGGCCATTGAGAGAGACCGAGCGGGCGATATGAGGCGTTACGTTGATCGTGACCCCCACAGGATTCTCCAGATAATCGTAATCAAAGGTCTGGCGACCAAAATCGAGATTCTGCTGAGAGCTTCTCAGATATGGAAGCCGTTTGCCACGACTAAAGGACGCCGGCTGGTTGTCCCGCGTCAGGAAGGAGGGGCGCGAGATCGTTTTTACCTTGTTTTCGCTCCGCAATGCATGGATCAACGCCATATACTCCTTGGTGGCAAGCGTATACGAGAAACCTGAAACCTCGTCTGCCAACCCAAGCTGGCTTGCAACAGTGCCCACCAGCGGGTTCTTCGCACGATGTTCCACTCCAAGCAGGCCACGTTCCTCGACCGTCGTTTCGATACCGAACTTGGTTTCATCATCCAGCGTGATCTCCAGAATCTCGATATCCATCCACACCTGACCACGCACAACGTCCAGGTTTTTGATAAGGGCTTCCGCATCTTCCCAATAGCGTTCCTGAGTCGTGATGATAAGGGAATTGGTCTGGCTGTCGGCAAAGACGGTGACTTTCCCACGGAGGGAGTTGATATCCTTTTGCTCGGGTGTGCCACCACGAGCGAAGAAGCGGCTAAAACTGAAGCCTCGCTGACTTTCTCCCTCCCAGACTTGGCCCAGCAGGTCTGACAATTGTTGCGCATCGGCGTATTCCAGGCGGATGGGGCGGGTGATCTCTTTCTGTCCTTCAGGCGTAGGAACATCCACGCTGTCCACGAACTCGTTGAGCAGTTCGAAATTGCGCGCTGTGGAGGCGGAGAGAATCAAGGCGTTCAAGGTTGGATACGCTTCAGCGCGGACGTTGCCGGCCAGGGACCCTTGAGTCTGGTTGCGTTGGTTGAAACGTGGGATGAAGAAAAAGAATCCGCCCCCCCCACGGTTACTCCCCTGAAATATCGTGTTGATGAGGTCTGCGATGTTTTCAGCATCCGCATATTCCAGGGTACGGATCTTCGTGGACCATTCCTGTTCGGGCTTGTTCTCGTCCAGCTTACCGATGAGTTGGTCTATCATCGGCATATTGACGGACGCTGTCGAGACGAGAACCGCATTCAGACGGGTGTCGGCAACCATATTCACGGGCCCCTGAATGCCGCTGGTCTGATTTGTTCCCATCTCTTGCTGGCGCATGCGACGCTCAAACCGGGCCCACCAGGGCATATCCCGGCCCCCGGTGTTCCCTTCGACCAGATCTTGGAGGTTCTGTACGACATCCTCTGCATCTGCATATTTCAGGTAGAACATCTTGATCTCTTCTTTAGGATCCGGCTGATCCAGTTCGGTGATGATCTTCTCGATGATGGGGAAATTGCGTGGATCAGAAGAAATCAGGATGGCATTCAGACGATCATCCGACGTGATGTTCACCTCGCCGACGATACTTTTGGATGCGCCGCCGCCCTCCTCGTCCTTGCGTCGACGTTCGTCCTCCCAGCGGCGTCGCTCCCACCAGGGTGCGCTGCGGCCGGGTCGCCGGGAGCCGCCCTGGAGCAACTGTTCGAGTTCGGCCTGTACATCATCAGCGATGGCATAGTCGAGGGTGAAGATCTTGATCTCCGGTTGTATGAAACCGGACCTGTCCAATTGCTCGATGAGCATATCCATGAACAGGAGGGTTTCCTCAGAGGCTTTGACGATGATCACGTTGCTGTCTTCGTCTGCCGCGATCTGTATCCGTCCTGTGATTAAATCGAGGCCGATGCCTTTGCTCATTTCCACTGCTTTACGGAGTCTCTCGGGATCGGGCCGACGTGCTATCTTCCGCAGCATGTTCGTCACTTCAGCTTCTTCCCGGAATAGTTGTTCCAACGTTCGGGACAGAGAACGGGCGCTCGCGTTCTGGAGCTGATACACCTTCAGTTTCATCTCAATCTGGGGAGTCTGATCCACGACTTTCAGGATCGAAGCCAGTCGCTGGATATTCGAGGCGACATCGGTGATAACCAGTGCATTGCTGTTTTCATCGGCAAACAGGTTGGCCGATTTTGCAACCAGCGGTTTCAGGTTATTGACCAGATCCGCTGCGCTTGCGTTTTGCAGTATGATCACCTGAGTCACCACTTGATCGGATGGCTGAATCTCCTCAAATTTCTGCACATCCTCGAGCACATACACAGGGACTTTCATCTGCGTGGCCTTTTCCATCGTGGTGATGAGGAGTGTCCTGTTCGTGCGGATGGTGGTCAGGTTGTACTGCATCAGTACCGTCTTGATGTGTTCGAGCGCTTCATCGATAGTGACATTTTTCAGGTTCGTAAGAGAGAACTTCTTCCCTTCGATGTCCTGTTGATTTGCGATAATGGAGAGGTCTGTTTCTTTGCTCAACCATTTGAGCAGGTTCGGCAATTCCACACCAACCAGATCAAGGTTGATCCGAGTCGCCTTCCCTTCCTCGCCGCGCTCAGCAACCTCCATGACCTGGTTCTGAGCAACACTGAAGGAGGTGGTTCCCAGCATCAACAACATGGCTATCCATATCCATCCGGCGCAAATGAACCTTATCGGATAGAGAAACGTTCCAGAGCTTGCGTTGCATTGAAGTTTTATCATTATTCCTCCTGTTGGTACCATTTCTATTCCCTAAACACGCAGTGTGACCTGCCGCAGCATGTTCTTTGAGGAGATTATCGTCCCATGATGAGTCGTTCCGGCTGAACACCGTCCCCTCGCCTCGGCCGCCTACCGCTGCGTCCTCGTCCTTCCCGTTCACGGCGTTCCCGGAACTTGCGGGCTTGTTGTTCCATCATCTTACGAACCTCCTCCGGGGAACGGCCCTGCATATGTTCCCGTTTGGCTCGCGCGGCAGCCGCACGAGCGGCTCCTGATGAGGGACGCACATTCGGCGGGGCCCCTCCACCACGGCGTCCACCGCCTCTACCTCCACCACCGATGAACTGCATATCATCCATGCGTAGTTCGATAGGCTGTTCTTCACCATCTAGTTGGAGGCGCACATGACGCGGTTCGATCAGTACCACGGATGCGTTTCCGGCACGCTCCCCTTCTTTGACATCGTGAAGCTGATTGCGGCTGAATTCAAAGATCAGGGCTCGTTTGGGGCCACCATCCGAGGGAATGATAACTCCCTGTAGTGCGAAGGCGGGGCCTTTCTTCTCGTCCCCAGATCCGAGAGGCTTGAACAGGTTCTTCTGGATGATAACCTCATGCCCTTTGGGACCCTCCTGGGATTGGGATTGTTCCGTTCGCTTATGCTCCAAAAGCTTCTCGCGGATCTGTTCCCTGATTTCAGGATCTGAAGACCGACGCTCGATTTCTTCACGGACCTGCTGCTGAAGTTCCGGATTGGTGCGTAATTCTTCAGGGGAGAGTCCTTTCTCCTGAAGAATTTCCTGCAAGAGCTTCTTGACCACAGGATGCCGTTGTGCCGAAACGGATTCAAAATGACTCGCAGATACCGTTAGAAGTAAGACGAGTACAATACTCACTGTTATTTGTTTCCATACGGGCTTCATCAGACCACCGCCTTTATCCTAATATGATGTGTTGTT
Organism: Candidatus Poribacteria bacterium; assembly: GCA_024278235.1. Lineage (GTDB taxonomy): Bacteria > Poribacteria > WGA-4E > JAJRTO01 > JAJRTO01 > JAJRTO01. The sequence continues at coordinate 7,045 of JAJRTO010000138.1, read as the reverse complement.
GATATGATTTCTGGTTCTGACCTGTGTGTGAATCGGTCACCACTCGCCATCGGTTCACACGCATAGAAGCCGTCAGTCATCCGTCAGAGAATTGTCGCTATCATCGTCAAGTTTGCCTGTAGGAACGTTTTCTTTTCATCGGCAATGGAGATTTTCAACCCACGCATCCGGATCCACTTGTGCTCAGATTCTATTTTCTCAATCAAACGAACGAGTTTGTCCATTTCTCCCTTGAACGCCATTTCAACGATATAAGAGCGACGATTGTAAGACATGGGGATCTTTTTCAGCAACTGGATAAGCTCATGGCGTTTTTCGGCAAACTTCCGCACATAACGTTTGAGAGAAGTTTCCAGTGATGTTCGATCGACATCCTCATCTGTTTCTGTTCGCATATTGTGGAAGAAGGCAACCAGTCCTTCTTCAGGATCCTGATAAGTCACACGTATCTGTACCGGTTTCTTGCCGAGTCCCAACAGACCTCTACGCCCCTTTTCAACGACATCCACCTCCACTTGATCCTCAGTGGTATTCAAGGCGGCCAGTGCTTGCGTGAGGGCACTTCTCAGGGTATCCCCTTTTTTCTCAACCAACCGAACGCCAATATCGCCCTGACGCTTCCGGATGATCTCGATCAGCTTCAGCCTCCATGGAGCCGGGATGTCATCAGGGAGCGGATCGAACCACCTCCTCTGTGACGTGAGGGGCGTAGCACTCGCTGTCTGTTCCGCTTCCATTCTCTTTTGAATCTCCTCGGCCTCCTGCTCAAGTTCGTACAGATACAGTTGGGTGACACATGCGGAGCGCACGGATCCGGGTAACATTTCGGAACGGGTGCTGCGAGTTAAGCGCGGTTCGATCTGCAACAGATCCTTGGGCTTGATACCCGTTTCTTTGGCAATGCGTGCAAGACGTTCAAGGATCACGGCCTGTTCATCTTGACCCTCAAAGAGCGTTTTCCGTAATTCACCGAGTTGCTCGAGAGACTCAAAACGTCCGATACGCTGTCGATAGCGTTGGATACTCATCACTTGCTGCTTATCCAGACCCAGGGCGTTGAGGTCTTTCTCCGTTGGTTTATTGATATTGACACGCTCAGGATGGGCTGGATCTGCTTCTAATGTGATTTTGTCACGGATCTGATCGAGTAGATCCGCAGGGATCACCGCGTCCCCATACAATCCTGTCTGGGTTCGCAGATAGTCCTCTATCTGGTCGGCAGCGCGGCGAAAGCTGAGCACTGTCTGTATCCGCTCCAATTCCTCTCGAGTGGCCTGGGCTGCCTCACCACCACCGATCTGTCCTTGCAGCCACGGTACGCCAAAGTAGAAGATCACCAAGATGATTCCGAGCACACCAATGGCGAGCATGACTTTCTCGCGGATTGACAACTGATTCATGGTTACTTCCCTTTCTCGACCTCGATGCCACTCACGCCGTCATCTTCTATGGTGATGACATTTGTGCTATTACTTTCTACTTCGACAGGCTCATTTCCCCCATCGCCATCTGCTGCAATCGGACTCTCACTGCTTTTGCTGATCGCCATGTCCTGCGACAGATCTTCCCCTTCGAGTTCTTCCTCAATCTCACTGGGGGCGTCCGCATCCATATCTGTATCTTCCGGTTCCTCGTCGAGCAGCAAAGGCGCGAAACCATCATCCATCATTGGCATGAAATCCTCCCCTTCTTCTTCGGGGGCATCCATCGTGTCCTGAGCAACAGGTGGTAGGGCCGCTACCTGGAGTTCCTCCTGAGCCGCCAGACGTCTCCTCTTGGCAATCCAGGTGTTTGCATTGTCAGCAAGAACACAGCTCAACTGGGTCTGGAAGATCGGCCGTTTGTTTTTCTCCGTATTCGTTACCTGTCCGGATTTGACGGACTTAAACAGAGGTGAGTTCTTGAGAGTATTCATAGCCTGACTGATATCCGCATGCGAATTCGCCTCTAACTGCATGACCAATGTGCCCTTACCAGCCTGATCCACGTTTCCCAGATTGAACGATTTGAGGGCGATGTTCTTTCTCGATGGAAGTTTATCGCTGAGTTCCTGGAGCACATCCAGTGGGGAAATTCGCGGCATCAGCATATCCACCATCACAAGATCGAGCTTGATCTGTTTTTCAACAATCGTGTACCTCGGTTGCATCCTTGCAAGTTCATCCTCGATTTGCATTCGCTCGTCGACTTTTGAGGAGACCCAGGAACTGACAGCCCACACCATTGCAAGCAATAGAACCAATGCAGCCGCCGCATAGAAGAGCACTCGTTTCTGCTGCTTCTCTCGGGTGCGTTGCTCCTTGACTTCGACTGGGAGGAGATTGAAGGGGAGTTCTTCCGAAATCGCAAGCGAACCCAATCCGATAGCGAGGGACATGCGGTAGGTCACCGTTGGCTCAACAACGTTTGATTCCACAAGGCCATCGAGCGGATTCCAGAGCCTGACATGAAGCCTCTCTTCAGGCGTCTGGTTGAGTTCATTCTCCACAAACTGCGATAATCCTGGTATGAGTGACGAGCCCCCACAGAGCCAGATAGCATTCGGTTGGCTGGATACTTCTCCGATAGTTCCTCGCGCCGCTGCCTGGATCGATAGCTGGATCTCCTGCACCAGATTTGCTGCCCACTGTGTGGTGACCTCTGTTGATTCAGTTCCTTCAATGAGAGTCGCATGCTCCTGCTTATGATGCTCTGCAGCCTCGAAAGTCAGATTGTTTACGGATGCAAACATCTGGGTGAGCCGATCCCCCGCCGTCGGGAAACTACGGGAAAACATGACCCGTTTGCCCCTTATGAGGAGCAGATCGGTGTGCCCCGCTCCTATATCAGCGACAAGTATGGGGCCATGTCTGTCAGAAGATTCCGTTTCGTTGTCCCCGTCAGAGATCGTCTGCCTTGCCAGATAGCCCAATGCATCTGTCGATGGCACAACACCGGCGACGACGACATCCAGGCTACTGACCAACCGAAGATAGCGATTGACAACATTTTGCCGTGAGCCTACTAACTCCACCAGCACCTGACTTGCATCATGCTGAAGTATTTGGTAGTCGTAGACGACCTGACCACTACCGAAGGGAAGCTCTGTCTCTGCCTGGATCGCAACCACATCGGCGATCTGATCCTCCGTTGCATTGGCAGGGAAATTGCTCAGTCGCTTGGATGTGATCTGTGAACGTGGGATCGAAAGGAAGACCGTCTTGGGACGCAGCTTCTTCTCATCCAGCAGCTTATGGATACTGTCGATGATGGTTTCATCGGTGGCCATTCCAGCTTGATCACGTGGGTAAGAGGCCAACCCGAAATCCACCACTTTGAAGCCATCATCGACGATCTCGAATTGCGCTACTTTGACGCTGCTTAGGCCAATATCAATGCTTGTTACAAGTTTGGTTGCCACACCTGATCTCCTGAAAATAAGCGATTAGACACGAGTTTTTCAGTGAGTCCCGTAGAGCGTGCAGCTTGCTCGTTCCGGTACGAAACACATCCCAGCCAACAAGCTGGCAGCATGTTCTACTTCCTCCGTAAGTGAAAAACTCGTCATTAGAAGCCATCACCTGAAGCCTGAAAGTTGGCGACTGCCCATGACGGGATCCTCAATCTTGCCTCCAGTATTTGATCTGAATAGTCTGTCCGGATCGATCGACGACGGCAAGACATTTCCCAATGATTTTATCATCCAGAGCGACACTGGAAGCATCGAGCTGGAATACCTGCGAGCGATAGGTGACTCTGCTGACCAATTGCCGGAAGGTTTCCTCATCCATCCCCTGGACCTGCAGTAGTTGTCCGACATTCTCGAAAGGCCCACCTTGTTCCTGTGTTCCAGACTTCTGTTCATCACCCGTCTGCCGGTGATTGATGATCGCCTGAGCCTTGTTCGCATCCATGTTTGGCAGCAATTCAAGGATCTCCTGGGGAGCCGTGTTGACATTGATAAGCCCGGGGATCGTCGATTCATCTGTCGCTGTTAATTTATCAGCGAACGTAGCCATTTCGTCTGTCGTCATCACAGGGACCTGGCGCAGGTCATCCACGCTTCCGAAGTCGCCCTGGGCGTCACGATGCCGAATAATGTCCTCAGCGATTCCAGCATCGCCAAAAACCTGTTCAAGTTCGCTCTGACTCGCTGTGTTGATATTGACCTTCTCTCCGTCACCCGAATCTGTCTCATCATCTATGCTCAGTTGATCTCGAACGCCGTCGAGCATTTGCTGGCTCACCGCCGGTGTTTCTAACAGGTCCCCGATCGTGTTGAACTCCTGCTGCTCACGTTGGGCAACGACCGCTTGCGCCTCTCCCTGAGTGAACAATTGGTTTCCTTCCGCATCTTGAATCTGAGACAAGGCTCCGGCATCGGCCGAAGCGATGTTCGTACGAGCATTCCCTTCTGCATCTGTGTTCTTATCCAGCGAAAAAACTGTTATCGATTGTATCAACGGCACCGGCTGTTCTTCTTCATCCGTCCGAGTCTCTGCCCCGGTATTGGGCGCGCCATAGAGAAGATCATCGGTCATCCCCTCGACTCGCGCCAGATCCCCAACGGTTCGGAACCCTTTTTCATCACGTGCTTGAATGACGGCCTGCGCCAATGTTTGCACGGTCGTTTGATCGGCGCCTGCACGGATGAGCAATTGTGAAATGAGGTCTTCGTCTGCCTCATTGATGTTGATCTTGGCCAGCTCGTCCGTCACCTTGATCCGGAAACGCAACGTTTGCTCGCTGCGCATCGCATCAGGAAGCTCCTGTTCAATCGTCTGTGCCCATTCTTCATCGAGTGCGTCATAGGGCGTTTCGTCATTCTGCAACTGTGCGATAAAAAACTCAACCCCGGCGCGTGCGGTATACTGCATCTTGATGCGTTCTTCCAGGTTGGCCTGAATGCCACGTTCGAGCCGAATAGAATAGAGAAACTGAGTCGCCAGGATGGACAAAATGGTGATGATCCAGAGGGTTGCGATCAGTGAAACTCCGCGCTCACTTCTCATCGCGGCCCTCCACCACCGGGCCCGCCACCCCCCGGACCACCCCCGGAGCCGCCGGGGCCTGCGCTACCAGGTTGACCGGAGCCTCCTCCCATAGCGGTTTCCTGAGACGCGGGAACCATCACAAAATAGGACATCGTGGATTGGATCGCCGGCTTCCTGGTCGGATCCTGCTCATCCGCAACACTCACGATAACTTGCACCGCTTGTGGTGGGCTCTCCTCGTCTTCCCAGCTCTCAACCCATTCTTCACCGTCTGAGAATTTGAAGTCGAGTGAAACCACATGATCGATCACGACCTGAGTCTGAGTTTCCGGTGTCTCCCCGGATTCTACTGCCGCCTGCTCAGCCTCGATGAGAGAAGCAACTCCCTGTTCAAATCCCTCCATCAATTGCTCCAGATTGAGCGTTCGACTCACCACACGCAGCAGTGATAGAGGCTGATCGCTCTCCTCGGTCTCCAATCCACCGGACATCTCCGGATCGGGGCCGAGCATGTAGACAATTCGCACCAGATCGCTGGTCGCCTGGATTGTTTCATCTTCAGTGGTCTGATCTTCTTCCTCCGGATAAAGCTGAGCCAGAAACGGATCCGGGGATGGATCCAATACGGTGACGAATGTAATGGTATCTTGTTCCCCATCTTCCTCAGAAACATCCTCCGCCTGAAATAGGAGGTCGTCATCCCCTTCAAGATAGAACATATTCGAGAGGTCACGCGCTATCATATCGAGTGCAACTCGGATTTTCTGGTGCATCACGACCCGCCCGGATTCCCGGCGATAGACATTCAGTGATGAATTGAAGGCTGTGTAGATGGTTCCACTGATGATCACCAGGATGCTTACGGAGACCATCAGTTCTACCAGTGTGAATCCTCGCTGCTGGTTCATCGTCCTTGCTGACCTTCTTGTCCCTCAGATGTCACCTGATGCTCGGCGACATAAGTGTTGACGCTGACGGTCTGCTCTTGTCCGGCATCATCCCAGATAATGCTTACCGTGAGCAAACGCAGTCCCTCTGTCTCTGTATCCTGAACTTCCGAATGCCACCGGTAGCGTGATCCTTCCTCGAACTCACCGTCTTCTTCCCCGGTCTCCTGTGGATAGCCCTCCATCAGGAGTGCTTCCATCTGGTATCGGAGCAGATAAAAAGCGGTGATGCGCTGAGAAACCCGGGCTTCGCTGTGGCTCCCTCGTGAGAACGCATTCATCAACGGCGGCAATGCCACTGCCAATATCGCAAGTGACGCGACGATTTCTACGAGTGTGAAGCCTCGAACATTTCGGGAGAAGTCACGCATGAAGGGTACACATCCCCAATCATCAAAGTGGAACCGGGCGTAACGGCATTTTGAACTGCATTTGGTGTGAGATCACTCGCTTACCTCCGGAGCAAGCCCGAGGTCTGCAACTTCGGCATCGGTGAGCATGTTAATGTGAACACGGCTTGTGGCCTTTGTCAGATCCACCTTGATGGCCTTACCACGGCTGTCCTGAAGATAAAGTTCCATATCTTCTGCAGTACCTTGAGGACTGAAATACACGTAATCGATACCGGTATTGATGGGCTGAGGCACACTGGTTTCGCCATGGGTAATCTGGAGCATCGCCATTTTCACCTGAGTATGAGGTCGTTCGATGATTTTTGCTATCATACTCGTGCGCGTCGGTTGATATTCCTCCTGGGAATCGGAACTCGCTGTTGCCTCCGATGCGGCCTCTTCCGTTGAGGTGGTACTGGTTGTGCTGTTCAATGTTGGATCGGCACCTTCAACCAGGACGGTTCGCGGTTCCTCTGAATCGAACTCGGAGGAAGCAACCAACCAGTATTCTTGAGCATCGAGATCAAATACGACCAGGTAACCTTCGTGTTCAGTAACAGACACATCTCTGGCATACACAAGAAGGCTGCGGATCGCCTTGGCAGAAGATTTCAGCTTATTGGAAGATGCGAATCTTCTCAGGTTCGGGGCACTGATAGAAAGAAGGATCATCATGATTGCAATGACGATGGAGATCTCTATCAGTGTGAACCCTCGTTTATCCGCCAGATGT
>JAJRTO010000137.1 GCA_024278235.1 Candidatus Poribacteria bacterium | reverse complement strand
GTGGTTCTCGTCAGGAATGATCCGAGAGACATCGTGAAACTCGTGCGCCTGAGTCGTGCCACCATGAAGAAGATGCGGCAGAATCTTGCCTGGGCTACGGGTTACAACGCCGTTGCTATCCCTGTCGCAGCGGGCGTGCTTCAACCCATCGGTATTGTGTTACGACCCGAGTGGGGAGCGCTGGTGATGGCAGCCAGTTCCATTATCGTAGTGGCCAACGCGCTCTTGCTACGAAAGACGCAGATGGACTAGCGTGATGGACGGCCCCAACGAGGATCTCCGACTGATAGCCCCATGTCTATGATCACTGTGAGTCGGATGAACCAAACCACTGAACAGAAAAAGGAGAGAGCATGGATAGAAGATCCTTTGTGAAGACGGGCGCTGCTCTATCGGCAGCGGCAGCCCTATTCCCAACTTCTTTGCTGGCGGAATCGGCGAAGAAGGCGAATAACGATAAATATCCAAATCCTTTAGTACCCAGGATGGATGGAGATGTCAAAGAATTCCAACTGTTCATCGATATCTATCAGCAAGAGATTGTGCCGGGCATGAAGATTCATACCCTGGCGTTCAACAATCAGATCCCCGGTCCGGAGATCCGCGTCAACAGAGGAGATAAAGTTCGGGTCGTTTTCAAGAACGAAACGGAACTCAACCATACGATTCACTGGCACGGACTGTACGTGCCGTGGCGCATGGATGGTGTGCCTTATGTGACCCAAATGCCCGTGATGCCGGGGCAGGAATTTGTCTATGAATTTGTCGCGGAACCCTATGGCACTCACTTCTACCATTGTCATTGGGGAACGTTGCTCCATATGCAGTCGGGTATGTATGGCAGTTTCATCGTCGAAGACCCCGATGACCCGATCAAGGAACAGTTCCCTTATGAACGGGAATACACATTGGTTTATTCCGCACACGATACGGATTTTATACGGAATGAACTGAATGCCATGCTGGAGCGGATGAAAGAACGCATGTATCTGATGAAAAATGGACGGTTCGATAAAGAGAGATTTGCCGTCTTTGATTCTAAAGAGGAGCTGGAAGAATCCATACGCAATGGGTATCAACCGCCGTATCTTGTGAACCGGAGGTCTCCTTCCGACTTGCCTCAACCCAATTGGTTCACCGTGAACGGGAAAGCCTATCCGGCCACACCGAACCTCTATATCAAAGAGGAGGAATCCATCCGGGTGAGATTGATCAACGCCGGGACAGAAGAACATTATCTCCATTTGCATGGACACGATTTCTGGCAGGTCTGTGATGATGGACTCCCAATTCCACAGCCGTGGCAGATGAACACGATTCGCATGAGCCCTGGGAAGACGTTCGACATCATCATCGAAGGCAAGAACCGTGGTATCTGGACGTTCCATGATCACGACACCCGGCGTGTGACCAATAATGGGCTGTATCCGGGTGGCAATCTATTGGCGTTGATCTATGAAGATCTCCCCATGGAGGAAAGAATCGTCGGTCCGATGGCTGGAAAGCAGATGGAAATGAAGGGCATGAAAGCCGATATGTTGCCGAAGATCGCCCTGGATGAATAGAATGAAGGAAGGAGAAGAAAGTATGCTCAAGCATAAACTGATATACGTACTCTTGATCGCCGCCGTTCTTGGAAGCGGTCATCCGAGTTGGGGCGAGTTAAGCCCAGAGTTTCAGCTTGGCAGTCGAGGGACGATGTCTTTCAACGGTGACTTCACCTCGGAAGAGGATACCTCGGCGCTCAACGACTTTTCGGACACCGGCCTGACCATCGGATTTCGGCAGAAGCTCTACAGTGATTATCGAGGCCAGATGGTCATCGGGTTTCAGTTTCCCGATGCCGATTCCGATCTGGGACAGATTTTTTTCAATCAGGTATTTTTGAAGGTCGATGACCAATCGAACATTCTGAAAATGGGACGCTCACGCGTGAGAAGCGCTCTTATTGAGTTTCCGACCTTGCGGGATGATGATGCGATTCATTTTACAGATGTGCTGAATCCCTTTTCGTCAGGTGAAAATTCTGAGGACAACCAATATGGGAACGTTTTAGAAGTTTCCCGTGTATTCGGGCAGAGATATTGGTTGAGGGTTCACGGAGAACATTTCACAGAGGCTCCTGCTCCCCCTGCAACTTCAGAAACAGATTTCAGTCTCAACGCCATTGGATTTTCCCTCGAATACCGCGTTCCCGAGACTCAGCGGTGGAACCGACAGATCCTCGACCAAGTCGGGGTCAGCTTCAACAATTTTTTGACCGAGCGTGCAGGCGATTACAACGCCGTCGATAAAGCTCTGAAGAATATCATCCTCTCCACCACCCTCAACGTCTATCCTGATCCCGTTCACTTCTGGGACCTGCGGCATCAAACGATCTACAATCTGGGGTTTGATGAGATCACGGAGCTCACCGATTATGCTGACCTGACCAGGACAAGTGCCTGGTCGACTTTCACGTCGCTCCGGTATCTCTATCGTAGATTAGAGCGACCGACGGCCCAATTTGCTTTGTCCTTTGGATATAAGGCGTTCCCAAATCTGTCGAACAGCACCAATCAGTTGCAGGTGATCGGTAACGGTTTCTACCGCCTCGGCGAGAATTTTGATATTGGACTGCAACTCCAACATCAAAGGTTCAACGGCGATCTGGAAGGACTCTTCGGAAAGAGTGAGAGCCGCATCCAACTGGCGCTCATATACTCCGTTGACCAATCGTGGAACAACCAGTTTGATGAACGTGATTCGCTGCTCAATCTGGAGCATGGATACATTCCCTGAACGTGAAACATGAGGAGTCAACGATGCGAACCTTTTTATTTGTACTTGTCGCCATCTCGTTGGTGTTTAGCCTGAGCGCGTGTCAATCAAAGCAAACACCGGAATCAACGAAATCCGGAACGGTCAGCTTCACGACCACAACGGTCAAGGAATTGCATGATGCCCTGCCGAACAAGGATTTCCTGTTGGTAAATGTGCATATCCCTTATGCAGGAGAAATCCCGGAAACCGATGCGTTTATCCCGTACAACGAGATCGAGCAAAACCTGGACAAGCTGCCTGCGGATAAGGATGCGAAGATCGTGCTCTATTGCCGTAGTGGGGGCATGAGCAACGCAGCAGCCAAGACGCTGGTAAAACTCGGTTACACAAGCGTCGTGGATGTGCCCGGCGGCATGAATGCCTGGAGAAGTGCTGGATATGAACTTATCCAACAAGAACAGTGAGAAGTGGAAATGGGGGGCCAGTCAGTCCACAGGCTTCAGGCATCAGCAAATAAACCAGTTACTGAGGACTGAAGCCCGAAGCCTGATTTCCGATGAACCTTATTTTTCTTGACTTCTGAGTGGGCAGGTTTATAATCTACGATGTGGCCAACTTCAGTCGTTCCATCTCAGCAACGGTTGAGGTTCCGGGCACACAATCATATAACGGAAGGAATCATACTTATGGCGAATATTTTGTCTTGTCGTCCAGCCAGTTACGGGAAATATGCATCGACCGCTTATGAGCACCTCTCCAAAATTGGTGTCAAATATGTGGAACCGGGCATACCAACGCCAGAGGGTGTCGATGCTCTCAAAGCACAACTCGAAGAATATGGCCTCAGCGCGGCAACGCTTCAGGGGACCTGCGATGTGAGCAACCCTGATATCGGGGAGGCGTTCAATACACAGGCTGAGACAGCCAATCGCATGGGCACATCGCGCATCTTTGTCAGTGTGAAATCTGAGGGACTCGATCTCAGCGTCGTGTACGACCGATTGCGAGCTGTCGGTGATACTGCCGCAAAGCATGGGGTTATCGTCATCATGGAAACACATCCGGATATGATCACGAACGCGGATGTGGCTCTACAAACCATGAAAGGGGTCGATCATCCCAACATTCGCGTGAACTTCGATACAGCTAACATCTACTATTATAACGAAGGTGTCGATGGTATTGCCGAGCTGAAGAAGATTCTGCCCTATGTTGAAGGCGTTCATCTCAAAGACACCAATGGTGGCTACCAAGCCTGGCATTTCCCAACTATTGGTGAAGGAATCGTGGATTACGCTGAAGTGTTACGCCTGTGCAATGCACGAGGGTTCTATGGGCCCTTTACCATCGAGAATGAGGGGATCCGAGGCGAAAATCTGACACTTGAGCAACAGCACGAACGGATGGAAAAATCTGTCCAATATCTGCGAAACCTGGGTTATGAGTAAAGAGTTATCTTCAGTGCCCAGGTTTCGTTCCCCGGTTTCCATGCTGGATGCCGTCGGTGAGTTCATCCAATATCTGGGGGAAGAACGGAATTACTCCGAGCATACCGTGAAGGCTTATGCCACGGATCTGAACGGTTTCATGCAATTCCTCGGAAATATTGAGTCACCCGATGATGTGGATCACCTTGCCATCCGTGGCTATCTTTCACATCTTCAGCAAGATGGCATCCAGCGATCCACCGTGTTGCGAAAACTCTCCACGTTACGCTCGTTTTACAAATATCTTCGCGCTCGTGGCTATGTACAAACAGATCCCACGTTGCCGGTTGCCACTCCCCGGGATGAAAAACGCCTCCCCCAGTTTCTGGAAGTGCCCGAAGTCGAGGCTCTTCTCAATGCACCGGATGTCAGTACATTGCTCGGATTGAGGGATCGAGCTATCCTGGAACTGATGTATTCGACCGGGATGCGTGTCGGCGAACTCGTGGCCCTGGATGTCGATCTCCTGGATGCCCAGGAAGCCTTGATACGAGTGGAGGGTAAGGGTAAGAAGGAACGTCTCGTCCCGGTAGGTCGGATGGCTATGGAAGCCCTCCGGAGCTATCTTGCTCGACGAGATGAGTGGTTAAGGTCTCCGGAGTCTGCGCTATTCCTGAGCGAATATGGCACTCGCCTTACGGCGCGATCCATCCATAAACGCATCGTCAAGTATGTGGCACTCGCAGGTATCAAGAAACATGTGAGTGCCCATACACTCCGTCATAGCTTCGCAACCCATCTGTTGAATGCGGGTGCCGATCTACGCGTTGTGCAAGAATTACTCGGGCATGCGAGCCTCTCGACAACCCAGATATACACCCATGTCACAACGGAACGGTTGAAACAGGTGTATGACAAGGCACATCCTCGGGCGTGACTTTCTGAGTCTCTCAGACGCTGAATCCCAGAGAAGATGTGGCATTGGAGAGACGAGCATATTCCTCAAGACCGAGCTTCTCAGGGCGTAAGGTTGGGGAAACACCGGATCGTTCAAGTACGGGATCCAGCAAGGAGGGATCGCTGCCATAAACGCCACTCTTGAGCAAAGCATTCCGTAGAGTCTTGCGGCGATGGCGAAATGCTCCGCGCACGATGCGAAAGAACTGGCCTTCATCATGAACATCCACCGCAGGACGTTTACGCATCGTGAGACGTATGATCGCAGAGTTCACTTTGGGACGTGGGCGGAAAACGGTCGGTGGAACCTTACGTAGTATCTCGGATTCTGCGTGATAAGCCACGGCGATACTGGGTGCTCCGTAAGTACGATTGCCAGGCGGCGACACCAATCTCTCTGCGACCTCTAACTGTACCATCAACACCGCAACCGCGATGCGCATGCGTTGGTCAAGTAGTTTCATCAGGATCGGTGTTGTGATGTAGTAAGGGAGATTACCAACGACTCGTGCATGTTCGGGCGCAATCCCTTCCAGCAGAGATTCTATATCGAGTTTTAGCACATCCGCGAGGATAGGCCGCACATTGGGATATGCAGTGCACTTATGCACGAGCTGTTCATGAAGTGTCTCATCTAATTCAACTGCCAGCACCTCGTCCGCCGTGACTGCCAGCCGCGTCGTGAGAGTCCCAGTACCTGCCCCGATTTCCAGTACGGTATCTCCCTGCTGGATATTGAGATATCCTACGATCTGGTTGAGTATTGATGTATCTATCAGGAAATTCTGGCCGAGGCTTCGCTTAGGTCGAAAGCGACGACTCTGGGGACGTACGTTGGTTGGTGCCATGGCTGCGAGTCTCAAAGTAATTCAAGCACCTGATCCAGGATTCGGTGTGCGACCTGGTGTTTAGGAAGCAAGGGAAGCTGGATGGGATCTCGGTGATGGGCAAGGATGGTCACTTCATTCGTGTCCGCTTCAAAACCTGCATCTTTACGAGAGACATCATTCATGATGATCAGATGGATCTGTTTGTTCTCTAATTTCCGCCGAGCGTTTTCAAGATGATTCTCCGTCTCCGCAGCAAACCCAACACGTATCTGGTTGGAATGAGCCTGCCCAAGAGATTGCAGAATATCAGGATTCCGCTCCAGTGTCAGTGTGATATTTCCTTCGGTCTTCTTGATCTTATGTTGCTGAAACTCAACGGGACGATAATCTGCAACAGCGGCGGCCATGATCACGACATCCGCATGCTTCGCCTCATCCAGCACGGCACGGTGCATCTCCTGAGCGGTCTGCACATCGAGGCGCACAACCCCATATGGCGATTCAAGAGATGTCGGCCCGCTTACCAAGATGACATCGGCACCACGCTGAGCTGCTGCCAGTGCAAGGGCATATCCCATCTTTCCACTGGATCGATTGCTGATGAATCGTACGGGATCCAATGGCTCACGGGTTGGGCCTGCTGTCACCAGGAACCGCTTCCCCTTAAAATCCTGTTGCCTCGTAAGAAGCATGGCGATCTGCTCTAGTAACCGCGGTACCGATTGAAGTCGTCCCGTACCTTCATAACCACAGGCGAGCATACCTTTTTCAGGTTCAGCAACAGCAAATCCTCGTCTCCGCAGAATGGAGAGGTTCTCCTGTACGACGGCATTCGCATACATATGGCCATTCATCGCCGGGGCGATCAGTACCGGACAGCGCGTGCCAATAGCCACGGCAACGGTGGTCAGCATATCATCTGCAATCCCATGTGCGATCTTGGCAATTATATTCGCCGTCGCTGGTACGATGGCAAAGAGATCCGCCTGGTCCGCAAGCGCAATGTGATCAGGTTGCCAGTCAGGCTTCTCCGGGAAAAGATCCGTAACAACAGGACGACGGGATATCGTTTGAAAGTGAAATGGAGTCACCATTCGGGTCGCATGGTGCGTCATGACCACATGCACAGATGTCCCACTCTGGACCAGCTTGCTTGTCAGATCCACCGCCTTATGGATAGCCACACCACCCGTGACTCCCAATACAATATGCCGGCCCGATAGCATCAAAGTCCCTCTTCGGGTTCCTCATCGTCGACGATCAAGTCTGTATCATCGATGTATTCCTCTTCGAGGATGGGTTCTTCATCATCGAGGAGCGGATCTTCCAGTTCAAGGATATCTTCTGACTGAGAAATAATTTCTTTGATTTCGAATTCAAGCTGCCCCTGTATCAATTCTTGAAGTGCAATCGTACTGGGTTTAACGGCACTTGTCTGGATCGTCGTCCGATCCCCTTCGTTCAGACGGCGCGCTCGCCTTGCAGCGATGTTCACAGCAAGATATTTGTTCTCGACAATTCCCTCGAGATCTTCCAGCATGATAATCTCATCAGGCATGACAGTCTCCTCCAAATTCTTCACAAATTGCTTGTAGGCTTGCCGTATCGAGACGACAGCGTTCTGCAACGAGAATACATCTTATTTTGTTTACAGTTTCAGAAAGTTTCCCATCTTCATTGATCACAATATATCGGTAAAGTCCAATCGATTGGCTTTCCTCCCTGGCACGCTGGAGTCTTGCCTGTATCTTATCTTCCGGCTCCGTCTGACGCTTTCGGAGCCGTGCCTCCAACGCTTGCCACGACGGCGGAAGAATCCAAATGGGTACTGATTGAGGATAGTGCTTGAGCACCTGTTCAGCTCCCTGGACATCGATTTCCAGCAGTACATCC
>JAJRTO010000136.1 GCA_024278235.1 Candidatus Poribacteria bacterium | reverse complement strand
GATCCCATGCCGACCCCAAGCTCTTGCAGCGATCCCAGAGCCGCATTCAATTGTCCTTTGCCACCGTCGATCAAGATGAGGTCGGGCCAGGGCAACTCTTCCCGGATAACTTTCGCATAGCGTCGGCGGATGACTTCGCGCATCATCGCATAGTCGTCCTGACCTTCTACTTCCCGGATTCGGAATTGTCGATATTCACTCTTGGCCGGTTGGCCGGCCTCAAACACGACCATCGAAGCGACGGCGTGGGAACCAAACAGTGTGGAGATGTCAAACGCCTCTATTCGATTCGGCAATTCTCCCAAATGGAGCACATCACGTAATCCTGTGAGTGCGGGATCATCCGAGGACTTGACGACCATGCTCTGCTGCTTCTGTTCAAGAATATGGAGGGCATTCCGTTCGGCCATCTCGATGAACTGACGTTTCTGCCCTTTTTGGGGCACATGGAGTACGACGTTCCTCCCCTGTTTCAGCGACAACCATTTTGATATGGCTTCTTGCATATCCAGTGGATGCGGGAGTAAGATCTGTGGAGGAACGAAGGAGGCATCCGCATAAAACTGCTGTACAAAAGCTCCCAGGAGAGTTCCGGCCTCCGCACCCATCGCATCGGTCAAGAAAAAATGTTCGCGTTCGATCAGCTTGCCATTCCGGACCATCAAGACCTGCACACAGGCTTCATCTTCGCGCATTGCACAGCCGATCACATCCTGATCGTCTTGACGACTACTGTCCACCTTCTGCTTCTCAGAGATCTGCTCGATGGCGACCAACTGATCCCGCACTCTTGCAGCCCCTTCAAAATCCAGGTTTTGCACATATTCCTGCATCTGTTGTTTCAGTTGTCTGACGATTCGCTTCGTTTTTCCACCCAGGAAGAGCAAGACATTCTTGACGATCTCAGCATACTCCTCCTGTGATATGAGGTCAACGCACGGGCCCGCACAGCGACCAATATGATAGTCCAGGCAGGCGCGATGTTGGTTGCCAGATTCAGCAAGTTCAAGGTTGCAGGTGCGGATGGGAAAGACCCTGGTGATCTGCTTCAGTGTCTCTCGCGTTGCACGTGCGTGACTGAAGGGACCAAAATATCTTGCATCATCCCGTTTGACGCTCCGCGTCAGGAACAGTCGTGGGAAATCCTCTTGAGTTGTCACACACAGATAGGGATAGCGTTTATCGTCTTTGAGTTTGACATTATAACGGGGCCGATGCTCCTTGATGAGATTGTTCTCCAGCAAGAGCGCTTCAACCTCATTATCAGTCAGTACATACTCAAGATCCGTAACGTGCTGTAGCAAGGCACGGATGTTTGGACCATGAGGTTTTGCAGAAGGTTGAAAGTAGGAACGTACACGCTGTCGCAGGGAAACCGCTTTGCCAACATAGAGCACCTTCCCCGTATCATCCTTCATGAGATAGACGCCGGGATCGGCGGGTAGAGACTTGAGCTTCTCAGCGATATGCGCTTTCAAAGACATGGGGATCAGATTGATTAAAGTTGGACCGATTCAGCGAGCATTTCAGCTTCAGGTTTGCCATCTTTCTCGATGGCCTGGACGCTCATCGAGAAACTCTGTTCAGAAACTGACCGTAAGCTCGGCTGCCCATACCTTTGCCCGACTTGAGCTGCGAAACTGCTCATGGAGATCTCCGGAGACATCATAGAAGGTGCGGGTGTAATTGCGAGCCGTTCGGTCCGGATCGAGGTTCATAAACTCCAGGGCGAAGTTTGTGTTGCGGAAGATATCCCAATTAAGTCCAAGAACATAGGACTGTGAATCACCAGTTCCCTCACTTCGCTGGCGATTACGATCACTCAAGATGGCTTCACTTCCTCCATCGGTCTGACCATCCATCCGTTGAGCGTAGAGATTTAACTCCTTGTAACGGTAGGGATTGGGATTGGTGACATAGCGGAGATTGAAATCGAGGATGTTATCCCAGCCTTCATCCGAATAGGTATAGCTGTCTTCAGGTTTTGGCGGCGTTACGAAACGGTTGTCTCGCTCGTTGTAAATCGTCTGGTTCTGCAGAGAGAGTCCCCACCGCTCAGAGAGATCGTAGTTCAGCAGGAGCCTTTGTCGCCATCCAAACAGGTTTTCTTCATCATTGACATCCGGGTCGAAGTCAATGTCCTCATAGTCCTCGATGAACTGATTCTCACCGTTCTCGGCACGCGTAGAGTAAACGGCGTTCAGAGCTGATTTCTGCATGGCAAAACCGTTCATTCGGTAACGTCGGATCGTGAATTCGCTCTCATCCCGCAGATAGATGTGCCCGGCGTTGTCGAGTGCTATGAATGCGAGATCATGTTCCTCAACATCCTGCTTATCGATGCGATAGAGCACACGATCTCGATAACGTCCATTACTATCGAGTAGTTGCACTCGTTCAATCACATGATGATAAAGCGTATTCCGTAATCGTTGCGTTTTTCGTTCGATATCTTCTTCGGCCTTCTCCCCTTCTGTCTCCTCAAGATAACGCAAGTATTCCGCTTCTTCGAGGACACGGAGGCGAGTGGCCAGATCGTTCGTAGCGAGATCTGTACGGTCCATGGACCGTGGACGACTTGCAAAGAAATAGGATCTGGATCCCGCTTCATCGACACCCGTTTGAGTGGGGCCGTAGATCGGAGATTTATAGAGGGCTCGCGTGAACTCGCTACTATCTTTCACGAGCACCAATCCGTTGTTCGTGACTGCGATCGCCTGGGGTTCGACGAACTCTGCTTTGCCTCGCCCCTTGCGTCCCACATTGAGCAGAAACTGTCCATCGGCGCTGTATTTAACCACTCGGTGATTCTTTGTATCCGCGATCCAGACGTTTCCCTGCGCATCCAACGCCAGATCCGCAGGTTCATCCATGTCTCCGGCACCCGCACCATACCGACCAAAGCGTTTGATCTCGGTGCCATCTGCATCCAACTTATGGATAACCGAACGCTGAATATCGAGGACATAGAGGAATCCCTCGGGGCTCCATGCAACTCGAAGCGATCTGTCATAATACTTGGGTTGGATAGCATATGCGGATTGACCGCTCTCGTCGATCATCAATTTGACGGGTAAAACAGTCTTGGGGCGGACACGCACATCCTCGATGAAGAATGTATTGATCAACTCGCCCTGGCTGTCAAATTGATAAATACAGGGCGTGAAAATGTAGATACGCGGGTTCTCTGTACCTTCAAGATGCTTTGCCGTGTAATCCGTAACATAGATGTTGCCTTCTCCATCCGTACATACGTCGCCAGGCTTTTGAAACAGCGTGTTTGTCGTCGGATCTCCGGGTATTTGAAATAAGAACTCACCCGCAACACTCAGCTTCTGCACCAGTTTGGCCTCCGCATCACTGACGTAGATATTGCCCTCTGCGTCCACATGAATGCGGATATCCTTCCCAAACACGCCATGACCTGCTCCTTTGCCACCAAACTCACGATCCAGTTGAATCGATCCCACACCCCACGTGGTGGGTGATACTACGATTAAGAATAAAAGCCCCAGAAATAAACCAACGAACTGTCGCATCGCCGTCTCCTTGCGCAAATGTTACGCTCATTGTAGCATGAAAACCACTAGAATTCAAGCCGTTGACGAATTAACCGAGACCTGGTCATAAATAGAGTTGCGCTTGGGGAGTAGCATCCATCAGCGCATTTTTGTATCTCGTTCTAACACTTTTTGTGGTCATGAAACCGCTGTAATGGTACGGGGGCTTGCATGTTGACCACAAAATCCGTTAGAAGCAGGAATGTTCAACGATTTTCGGTTGTCGTCGAGTTGCCCGGAGATCTCCTTGCCACGGATGGGCATGTGCTCAAACGGGATGAAATCAAACAGCGGGTGAAACACTTGCCCCAGTTGAGTGTCACCACATAACCTCCCCGGCCGTGTGGTACGTTCGGCGTCAGCGATAGATCAAGCGTTCGTGAAGTATACCCGTGTTGCGTTGATACATGAAAGAATTCGAGGATGTTTTTGGGGAGCGAAATCCCTGGCACACCGGATCAGAAGATCAGATTGATCCCTTGACAATGATCTCTAAATCCAGTAAATTGGATATGCTAAGGTGAAGAAAGCGAAAGCAAAACGAAAAAATGGCTCATCGGGGATTCGATTATCACGGACAGATAATATCCAGCGATGTGCATCTCTCGAAAGGAGGAAGCAGAGACTTCTCTGGAGTGTCTGCCAGGGGAATAAATGAAACTCAAGGGTTATGATCTGCTATATCGTAAGTATCATCGATTCCATCTGTATCGCAAGGCATGGATGATACTTGCATTTGTCTTTATGTTGGGGGGCAGTGCGCAGGTTGCTGTCACTTCGGGTGTGGAATCGAGACACGGTTATGGTAGCTGGTATGAACGCTACGCAGAACCCGCCGATGATCTCTATAAATCGCCCATCCAACTCGCGATCACACGTGACGGCTCCAAACTTTATGTGAGCTGCGAGAACACAGATGAGGTTCTACTGATTGATACAGAGCAGAAGAAAGTCATGGCACAGGCCAGGGTTGGACGGATGCCGTTCGCTCTACTGCTCACGTCGGATGAACAGAAACTCTATGTCAGTAATCGTTGGGGTGACACGGTGAGTCTCCTGGATGCGAACGCTCTGGAAGTGCTTCAGACGTTTCCGGTGGGCGATGATCCTCATGGGATGGCGTTCGATGAAGACGAAAACAACCTCTATGTAACCAACCTGGGAACAGATGATGTCTCCGTTGTGGACACAAGCAGTCACCGGGAAATCAAACGGCTTCGCGCCGGCGTAGGACCTTTTGATATTACCCGCGTGGGGAAATACCTGTATGTCTCTAATCAGTGGCCAAACCCCTTCCCATTTCTCACCCAGCCCAAGCTGGAACTCACAGTGATCGATGCACAGAGCCAACGGGTTGTGGATCGACGTGAGCTTGACTCAACGGTTATTGGCCAGGGCATTACAGCGTCTGCGGATGGACAATTGGTCGCAATTTCCCTGGAATTACCCAAGAATCTCATCCCCGAAACCCAGATCTACCAGGGGTGGATGGTCACACATGGATTTGTGGTCGCGGAATCCAAGCCCGGAGGGAAAGTCGCCTATCTATTGCTCGATGAGCCCAATCTCTATTTTGCAGATCCTTACGGCATTGCTTTTTCGCCGGACAATCGTTATCTCTATGTCGTCTCCAGTGGTGTCGATACGCTTTCCGTGATCGATGTGGAGAAGATGAAAACGACGCTTGAGTTTTCCGACGGAGAGATCGGCCTGTCGAATAAGACGATCAAGCTGTATGCGCGTCACCTGGCACTCAGCAACGATTACGTAGCCGCACGCCTCCCAACGGGTTATAATCCCAAAGGTGTCGTGGTGTCCTCTGATAGCAGATGGGTGTACGTTGCAAACCGTCTGGATGATACCATAAGTGTCTTGGATGCAACTGAATTCGAGTCCGTTGGCAGTATTGATCTGGGAGGCCCAAAGCGATTGACAGAATTGCGTAAGGGGGCGCGGCTATTCAATTACAGTAGTATCTCCTTTCAGCAACAGTTGAGCTGCAATACCTGTCATCCGGAGAATCATCTGGATAGGTTGAACTATGATATTGCCATCGATGGACTTGGACGAAATATCGTAGACAATCGTACGCTGCGCGGCATCGCAGCCACAGCCCCATTCAAGTGGAGTGGCAAGAACCCGAATTTACAGCGACAGGAAGGCCCCCGCGCGGCTCAACTGTTCTTCCGTTCGCATGGATTTGAGGCCGATGAAAACGAAGCTATTGTACATTTTATTGAAGCAATAGGAGTGCCGCCAAGTCGTTACCTTGCTCCCGATGGCAAGTTGACCAAAGCCCAACGCCGTGGCAAACGACTCTTCGAGCGTGCGTACACCAATGATGGACGCTACATCCCTGTTGCAAATCGTTGCATCACATGTCATCCGCCCCCACTCCACACAGACCGCAAACAGCACAATGTCGGTTCGCAGGCAGCAACAGATTCATCTGCGGATGTGGATACACCCCATCTCAAGAATGTCTATGATCGCGCACCCTTTATTCACGATGGGCGTTTCTACAGTCTCGAAGAAATGTGGACGGTTTACAACCCGGATGATCTTCATGGGGCGACCAACGATATGACGAAACAGCAACTGAATGATCTGATCGAGTACATCAAGACGTTCTAAAGTTACTTCGGAAAGGAGCATACGATTGCGTAAGATCATGCCGGGGTGTTTTCTCCTCGTACTTGTTGGTCTGATATTTACCCTGACCCACGCGAACACAACAGCACCGACGGATGAACCAGCTCAACCGATAGTTCGGTTTCTGGGGAGTCAGGCATGTAAGGAATGCCATCCAGTGCCCTATAAGGCTTGGACCGGGATGAAACATGCGCGTGCTTATGTGATCCTTGCATGGTATGTATCGAGAGAGATGGTAGGGGAGGGGGATCCTCCCAAACAGAACAAGGCATGTCTCCATTGTCATTCGACAGCCGCGAATCTTCCTGTCGAGCGGCGGGCACCCGACTTCCACATTGAAGATGGTGTTCAGTGCGAGAGCTGTCACGGCCCGGGGGAACATCATGTGGAGAAGGAACGGGCTAGAAAGGAAGGGAAGGAAATGGACTTTCCCAAGACGGCTGACTATTCCAAGCCCAGTGAAAAGACCTGCAAAGCCTGTCACAGACCTCTGGCCCCCCACGGGACGCTCAAGATCCCACCGCTTGACTACGAAAAAGCATGGCCCCTCATCGAACATGAAGAGGAGAAAAACGGACTCACACCATCCGAATCGAAGGAAACGAACGGTTCCAAATAGAAAAAGTATGCGCGGACTGATGATGTCCGGGGAAGGAATTCGTACCATGAAGAAAGTTACTATCCTGTCGTGTTTGCTCCTGTTGTTCTATCTTGCGGGCTGGTGCAGTGCCGATGCGGAGATGCCTCGCGTCTATACCCATTGGGAGAACTTTACAAAGGAGGATGGCCTGCCATCGGACAAGATCTTCTGCGTTGCTGTTCGTGAAGAGCAGGTTTGGATCGGCACGGATAATGGTCTGGCCGTCTATGAGAACGGGACCTGGACAAGCTATCATGAGGAAGATGGATTGGCCCATCGGGCCGTTCTGTCGATTGCCGTGGATCCTGATTCGGGCGACCTCTGGATAGGAACGATGGGCGGACTTACCCATCTTTCTGCCGGACGCTTTGAGACCTATACGCAGTTTAACAGTGGTTTGCCCAATGATGTTGTCTTTGGTGTGGCTGTCGAGAACCAGAACGTCTGGGTCGTCACAACCGCAGGCACAGGCCGCTTGCGAGTAAGGGATCGTGGCTGGGACGTCTATACCCCCGCCAATGCCCCCCAACATGAACCCTGGGGTTATGGCATCGACTACAATGATGGGAAGGTATGGGCGGCCCTCTGGGGTGGTGGAGCACTCGAATTCGACATAGAGACGGAAGTCTGGAAAGCCTATATGGATCCAGATGGAGAGATGGAGATCGATCTGTTTCGTGATGATGGGATCATCCATTCGATCACCACGGCAGTAAGCTACCGGGAAGGACTTCTCTGGGCTGCGACCTACTTTGGCCTGAGCCGTTACGATGGACGACGCTGGCGTGGATACATGCAGCATGATTCAGGACTTGCAAGCGATTTCATCAACTTTGTCAAAGCGCGTGGACGGACTGCCTGGGTGTGTACTGATAAGGGACTGAGTGTCGTCAACGGGAACACGAACCGCTGGATCACTTACGCGCCTATCGACAAACCGATTGATGAGGGACAAGGTTGGGAAGCCAGGGTGTACCAGGAAAAGGAACTCATAGAATCGATCCCACTTGAGAACGGTCTTGCGAACAACTTTATCCTCGGGGTTGACTTTCAGGGGAAGGATGTCTGGGTGGCGACCTCAAAGGGTGTGAGTCATGGATGGTTAGCTGATCGCTGAAGATCCGTGGCTGATAGCTTCTGATCCTAAGCGAGGATCACTCGACAGTTGGGGAGTGATGCGAGGAATTGGCGGCCGTAGAATTTCGTGCGAATACGCGGATCCAGAACCACAACGATCCCCCGGTCCGTTTGACTTCGGATCAATCTGCCGAATCCCTGCTTGAAGCGGAGGATCGCCTCGGGAAGGCTATATTCCATGAACGCGTTGCCGCCTCTGTCCTCGATTGCTTTCATGCGCGATTCCGTGATGGGATGGGTCGGCACCGCGAAAGGGAGCTTCACGATAATGACATTGCTGAGAGCTTTCCCCGGTACATCCACCCCTTCCCAGAAACTGGATGTGCCGAAGAGCACCGAACTGATATCTTCCCGGAATTCCTCCAACATGATATGCCGTGAAAGTTCTCCGCCCTGTTTGAAGCTGCGAATACCCATCTCCGAAAGATACGGTTCCACCTGTTCATAGACCTCATCCATCATCCGGTAGCTGGTAAACAGAACGAACGCTTTGCCTTGCGTCTTCTTCAGATATTTCTTTATCTGTTCAACGGCTGCCGAAGTGAATCCAGGGGATCTCGGATCCGGCATTTGCCTCGGAAGATAGATCTGGACCTGCCGTTCATAGTTGAAAGGGGAACCAACGATTCGACCCGCACCGTCCATGATCCCGATGCGTTGCCGGAAGTAGTTGAAATCCTGATTGGTTGCAAGGGTCGCACTTGTCATCACCACACTGGACATGGTTTGGAACAGGTGGTTCTGGAGTTCCTCTGCGACACTTACGGGAGCAGCGTTCAGACTGATGCGCATCTGACGACCCCGCTTTACTTCCACCCAGTAGACGTATCCCTCATACTTTTGTTGTATCATGATCTCAAGATCCTGCCGGATCTGCATGCATCGACGCCGGTGAGCAACCACCTCCTGGACTTCATCCTCCTCTTGTACCTGCAATTCAAGCTTTCTAAGCTCTGCCTCCAGTGTTCGCATCGGCTCATCCAGGAGATGAGGGATGGCATCGGCTCGATCCACTCGCTGAACATCACCCCCGGTCTGCTCATCGTAACCACCACGCCGCTGAGCCCACTCGAGAATGGCTTCGAATTGGCGGTTGGCTTCTTCTCGTATCCTCTTGATAAGTTGCTCACCTGCACGTGACTCCAAGCGACGGAAAAGCCCGGCCTCCTTTTGCGGATGTACCAGGGAATCGAGCAGCCGCTTGACCCGTATATTGCTGAAAGAGATGCCCACATGTTCGGTGGCAACATCCTCCAGATGATGGGCTTCATCCAGGATCAGGTATTCATAGGAAGGCAGAACAGCATAGGTTGGGCTGAGCTTACGCAAAGCGAGATCCGTAAATACGAGATGATGATTGGCAATGATGAGTTGTGCATCCTTGAGTTCGTGACGTGCCCGGTAGTAGAAACATTCACCGAAAGTTGGACACAGATATCGAAGGCAGTTGTCGCTCTCAGACTTCACACGATCCCATATATCGTACCTCGGCTGGGGATCCAGCTCGGTCAGGGTTCCATCGTGTGTTTCTTCAGCCCAATCGACAAGACGTTGGATTTCAGCGACCTCATCCTTAGTGTCAAAAAGGGCTTGTTCAGACGTGAGTAAGCTCTGCAAACGCCTGAGGGAGAGGTAGTTGCCTCTTCCTTTTGCCAGCACCGCTTTGAATTCATAAGGGAGGATCTCCTGCAGAAAAGGGATGTCTTTGAAGATCAACTGTTCTTGAAGGCTGATGGTGTGCGTGGAGATGAGTACTCTCTCGCCATGCTGGCAGGCAAACTGAATAGCGGGAATCAGATAGGCAAAGCTCTTGCCGACACCGGTACCCGCCTCCACGATCAGGTGGTGCGACTCCTGAAACGCCTCATCGACCAGCTCCGCCATCTCAAGCTGCTGAGGTCGATACTCAAACTCAGGAAGATATTGTGCGATCCAGCCGCTTGGACCGAACATCCGCCTCAAGTCCACTTCTGGTTCTCCCATCATTTATCCTCAAACTTCAATTTAAGCGTATCAGGAGATCTCGTTCATTTCCATACCTTACGGCAAGCAGTATGGTAGGAGTGGCCTCCCGGCCACGATGATCGCGTCCAGGAAGACGCTCCTACGGCGAAAATGTGAGGTACTGAAACTACCTACCACGGATTGCCGCCCAGACCGTGCTCAGTTTACCACGAGATGACACTGCAGCAGGCACAACTCCCAGTTCCATATCGGCAAGAATCTCATCCTTGCTAAGCGCCCGATTGTAGACAGCCACCTCATCAATGATGCCGAGCATGCTCGTCAGGTTCGTCTGCGCCTGACCGATACGGAATATCTCTCCGACACTTCCTATTGCTCCTGACTGGTTGAATTCGATATCGAGTTCTCCATCCACGTATTGAACGATCTTATCTCCTGTGTATACCCCGACAATGTGATGCCATTGTCCCGGTTCGGGCGTGATCGTCTGCCTGTCGCGGGTACCTTTCCAGCCGCCAATGTTTATCCACGTTTCGATTTTACCTCGCGTCCACTGCATGCAGTATCCACCAACATTAGCAGCGGTTCGGCGGCCTATGACACTGGAGTCTTCCTGGACCTGCTCAGGGAGGATCCAGGCCTCCATGGTGACCTGATCGGTGATGTCCAGTACAGCGTCTTCAGGAAACTCAACGAGGTGATTCGCGGCACTAAACTCAAGCGCATTGCCAACCCTT
>JAJRTO010000135.1 GCA_024278235.1 Candidatus Poribacteria bacterium | reverse complement strand
GGAAATCGTCGTTGGTCGGTGCCTCGCGCCGCCTTCTCCCATTCGGCCTCCGTTGGCAAGCGTTTGCCCACCCACTCGCAGTAAGCATTCGCCTGCTCCCAGGTGAGATCGTAAACGGGATAGTTATCACCTGATGCAGTGGCAGTATTAAAACTGGCAGGCTCAGGACGCCCTGTTGCCTGAGTAAACGCACGGTATTGAGCGTTGGTGACTTCGTAGTAGTCAATATAGTAGGCATCCAGATAGACTTCATGAACGGGTCGCTCATTGCTGTTCGCTCCCTCAATACCCATCATGAAAGTACCTGCTGGAATGTATTGCATATCCCCGGGCTGAGGCATGCCTGGGTCATCGTAAGGAAGATTTGTATTGCCATTCTCATCCACGACATCCGTATTATCCAGATCCTCGGGATAGACGCATCCCATCACAGGTAATAATACGATGATGATTATCAACCAAAATCTCATGCGATTCTGCCCCGTTTCCTTTGCAATTTGCTCCATCATCTTATCGGTCCAGGAATCAGCTCATTGCCGATGCTCTGCGCTTGTGCAAGTTTTGTACCTGGCTTCCCCATCGGGAGGGGGAACAGGTCTACCTCTCTTGATGGGTGCAGGCGGGCTGATAGCCGATGGCCGAAAGGTATTTGCAGGAATGGGAAAATTGATTCCGATAGATATGCAAAATTTTGCATATACCGCGAACGTGATCACCTCTGCGCTTCCTGGGGATGGTTTCCGTCCGTGGTCATTTGCCTGATTCCGGCTGGCTCAACCCGGGGGGATTTCCCACACCTTCGGATGGTTGGCGTGACAATGCGATGGGATGTTTCGTCCGTTGGAATATCATGAGAACGGTGTCATCCGATGTCCGTTGAAGCGGTGTATCCAACGCTTGCGACAGTTGCATGAGTTCAGTAAGTATAACGCCCGCCTCCTTACCTGTGGCCCTGCGGGGGCGGAATTCAAGCGGATGAATGGTTGTAGGAATGAGTTCGGCTTTTTGGATCCCTTGAGCACTGAACTGACCGCGAAACAGTAAACCACGTTGGGTGGCTGGTTTCCTCTGGTCGAAAATGAAGTTTCCCAGACTATAACAGATCAGTCCGTGTTTGTATCGTTCAATCCCCTGGATGACATGAGGATGGTGTCCAATCACGAGGTCAGCGCCCGAGTCTATCGATAGATGCGCCCTCTGTCGATCCTTCTCGGTTGGATGATCTGAATATTCCCAACCCCAGTGGAAGGAAACGATCACGATGTCAGCACGTGATTTTGCACGGCGGATGTCTGTCATCAGGGCTTGCTCTGAGATAACAGCGATACCCGGTTGCGTCTCAGTCGCTTCCACGGTCAGGTAGAAATTCTCAGAATATGCCAGGACGGCAACGGTAAGTGTACCCAGACGAATCAGCGCCTCACGATGCGCCGATTTTGCATTACGCCCTGCGCCGGCGAACGCGATCCTGTGGTGTGCAAGGATGTCATTCATATCGAGTAGGGCCTCAGCGCCATAATCCATCGAGTGATTATTGGATACGGAGACGACATCTATCCCGGCAGCCTGAAGTCCAAGAACAGCCTCTGGTATGGCACGAAAGGTGAATTCCTTACGTGGCATCGGCTCACCTTCTGATGACAACACACATTCCAGGTTCACAAAGCTAAGATCGGCTTCCATGAGCAGGTCGCGTATTTCCTGAAACGGATAATGAACACCATACTGAGCTATCCGCTTACCCACACCGCGACTCAACATGACATCTCCGGCTGCAACCAGTTCGAAGGTCTCCGGAAGCTTACCAGAGGAAGGCCAGGCCAGAAGTAGCAGCAATGCCAGTACTACGATGACTGATTCAACGTTTCTTTGGCGGAATAAGATTCTCGAATCCAAGTTTCTAGTACTCCATCTGGATCTTCGATGACCTCTGTGGTGATCTGAAACCTATCACGGCCCGTGTTCTTCTTGATGAGATTGAGTCCATGTTCATAGCTCTTGAAGAGTTCGTCACATAGATTCTCAATACTGACCTCCATTTTACCGGCGAGGAGGCACAGCCTCTCTATCGCATCATCATCGAAGTCCATATGGATTCCGTGGTCATGATGGAACGCGGCCTGATACTGCCGTAATTGCTCACGCAGCACCTTTCCCTTGACATAGTCTGGCTCATCCAGGATCCGTCGTAATTCTTCCTCCGGTTGATTGACGAGCTGTGCATCCACGACGAACTGCTTGATCTCGCTGGAAGGAAGCTCGTATTTGAAGTCACGCAACGTACGTTCACATACGGTCATGAGCCCTCGAGCACCGGTGCGTTCCTTATAGGCCGCGGATGCAAGTGCTCTGAGTCCATCATCCGTAAATGGCGAATCAATTCCGTATGCCTGAAAGGATAACCGATATTGACGAATGATAGAACCTTCTGAATGTTTGAGGATGTCGAAGAGATCATCCTCTGTCAGATCATGGCAGACGACATGGACTGGTAAGCGACCAATAAACTCCGGCTCGAATCCGAACTCCACAAAATCACGAGAAGTGACATACTGAAGATAATCGGGTTCCTCGGCTTCACTACGGACATCGGCACTGAAACCGACCGCCTGCCGATTCATCCGCTTTTTGATAATATCGTTCAAACCGGAAAAGGCGCCGCTCATGATAAACAGAATGTGGCGTGTGTTGATCATCTGCTTCTCGATCTCCCCCTTTTGCTGAAACTGCATCACCATCCGCATCTGAGCAGCAACATCATGGGGGGCATTCAGGTCCACCTCTGTTTCTTCCATCAGCTTCAACAAATTCATCTGCACGCCACGACCGCTGACATCACGTCCCATGACATTCCGGGGAGTTGCGATCTTATCCACTTCATCCAGATAGATCATACCATATTGGGCAAGCTGCAGATTTCCGTCAGCCTGAGTCACCAGGTCCCGGACCAGATCCTCCACGTTGCCACCCACATAACCTGTCTCGCTGAACTTGGTGGCGTCCGCCTTGACAAAAGGGACGCCGATCAGCCTGGCAAGCGTGCGCACGAGGTAGGTTTTGCCAACCCCGGTGGGCCCAATCATGATCACATTCTGTTTGGAGTATTCCTGTTCTCGGCGTTTCGGATCCGATTCACAAGCGATTGCGTGCTTGTAATGATCGCACACGGCAATAGCGAGTGCTTTCTTGGCATCATCTTGCCCGATCACGTAGCGATCAAGGTGTTCTTTGACTTCCTTCGGCTTCAGGTCGAATTCGAGATCAAGGGGCTCCGGTTCTTCCGCAGGTGCCGTCTTGGCCTGCTGTTGGGAAACTTGCTGGACCTGTATGTTGCCGATCCGCGTCCCATAACGTCGTCGGAAGAGTTCCTCGAGTTCCCGTTTGAATTCTTCATCCGATTCAATATGACGGTTTGAGATCATCGGGTGATCACTCCTACTCTGAAATGCTCCATGCTATTACCATACGACCCCGACGATACCAGTTTTTGTATCGTCCTGCCATTCTAACACATAACTGTAGATGCCACTGGCAACATACTGCTGGCCATTATCCAACATCCACCGTTTTCGGTAACGGTCTGAAGGCATCACTGCCATTTGTGAGATCAGCTCGCCACTCACCGTGTAAATGCGAATCACGGTGTCCGTTGGCAAGTTGGCAAAGGTTACCCAGCCCGGTTGATTCTGTGAAGGACGGACCGGATTGGGGTATACCAGGACATGGTTCAGATCTTGCCATACGTCTGCTCCTGGTGCCGGGATGCTCAGTATTTGCTTTGTGGGATTGGGTTGGATCAGCACTTTCTCGGCGGAATACACCCACTCGATGCGAAGTTGATGATCCTGCCCGGGAGTGAACGCCGTTATAGGGAAGTTGAGCAATACACGCTGTTCCGAGTAAGTCAGCAGAGCCGAATCCGGATAAGTCCAGTCCGCTGACCCTACGACCGACAGACGGTAATTGTGAGCGTCCTGAGTCACGGAATGCATGGCACGATCAAACCGGACTTCGATGCGCGATGGCGGAAGATAGCGCACTTCTTCAACTGTGGGGACGGGGCCTGGTGTCACTTCCACGGGATCCGAACGTGCTGTTTCGACACCATCCGCCCTAAAGGCACTCACGGCATACCAGTAAGTCCGGCCGGTCTCGAGCTTCGTGTCCACAAATGGTATATCCGTCACTTCTGTGGCAATTCGTTCGAGGCGATTCGCATCTGCGCCACGGTACACCGAATAGCCGGTGGAACCCGTAGCGTATTCCCATGTGAGCCTCACCCGATTTTCATCGAGAGGGATCGCGATCAGATTCCAGGGAATGAGAGCCTCGATCCCTTCACTCCATTCAAAGATGCTCAGGGAATCCTCCACATTGAACAGAAGCTCCACTCTCCCATCGGTGTCCACATCCATGATGATCGGTTGGAAAGTGCTACTCGATTCATGATGCCAGATCGGCTCGTAGGTAGTGCCATCAAACTGAAACACGTAAGCATTGGGCCAGGCCACCACGAGGATATCTTCCCCAGGTCGATTGTCTATCGAATCAATCGCCATACCATTCCCGCCGGGGCGTACCTGCATGATGATCTGTTTCCAGACGGACCGGTATCGGTCATTCCCGGATCGATGAAACACACTGTATATCCAGTGTTCCCGGGTTAAACTGAACTTGTCGTTCTTGGACTGCGCCCCGACGACGAATTCGGTGTACCCGTCGGCATCCGTATCCCCTGCTGC
>JAJRTO010000134.1 GCA_024278235.1 Candidatus Poribacteria bacterium | reverse complement strand
CCTACTTGATGAAGGTGAAGTGGTAACCTCAGTACCTCACATTTTCGCCGTAGGAGCGTCTTCCTGGACGCGATCATCGTGGCCGGGAGGCCACTCCTACCATATGGGATCTACTGAACCTGTTCGTCTTTGACGATGTGAACGTAAGCACTGTGATTGGGGAGGTGAAATGACACACAGCATAAAGTATTCCTGGTATGAGGTTGGGAAGGAAAATACAGACACTTTTGCTCTCAGGCAGAAAAGGAGTTCGTCAGATGTCAGTTAAAGTCACTATCATCGGTGCGGGAAGCGTCGTCTTCTCGCTGGGACTGGTCAAGGATCTGTGTCTGATGGAGGGATTGAAAGGCAGCAAGGTCTGCTTCATGGACATCAATGAGGAGCGGTTGGACATCGTCCACAAGTTGAGCGTGAAATATGCCGAGGACCTGGGTTCAGATCTCCAGTTCGAAAGTTCACTCAACCGCGAGGAATCGCTGCAAGATGCAGATTTTGTGATCAATGCTGCCACGGCTACGCACAACGAGTATTTTATGAAACGCCGGCGCGAGCTGACCGCCAGGTATGGCTATTTCTACGGGCGCACAGGTATGCCTGAATATCACAATCTGCAACTCATGCTGGATGTTGTGAAGGATATGGAACGGATCTGTCCCGACGCATGGGTGCTCCAGGCAGGAAATCCTGTTTTTGATGGTACGACGTTGATGACCAGAGAGACGAGCATCAAGGTCTGCGGATTATGTCATGGACATTATGGTTACCGGAACATCGCGCAGACCATTGGCCTGGATCCCGACCAGATCACCTGGCAGGCTCCCGGGCTGAATCACAATATCTGGCTGACACACTTCTACCACCAGAGCCAAGACGCCTACCCCATCCTGGATGCATGGATCGAGGACAACATCGAATCCTACTGGAAGGACAAACAGAAGGAGGAGGGGATCCCCGCACAGATGTCGCCAGCGGCTATCCACCAGTATCAGATGTATGGCCTGATGCCCGTCGGCGACACGCCAAGACGCGGCGGATGGTGGTATCATACGGATCTGGAGACGCGCAAACGCTGGTACGGTGGTCCCATCGGCGGAGGAGATACCCCGGAGGGGCGTGACCGGATACTCAAGGGCAAAGAAAAGCGTTTCGAGCAGATGAAAGAAGCTGCCTATGATCCTGAACTCCGGCCTATCGCCCTCTTCGGCGACAAGAAGACCTCCGAACAGCACATTCCTATCATCGACGGATTGGTGAACGACAATGAGGGACAGTTCCAGGTGAACGTACGTAACGATGGGGCGTTGGCCGGTATTCCGGATAACGTGGCGGTCGAAGTTCCAGCGATTGTCAATAAGAAGGGCATCCAGCCGTTGCGCGTCCAGCCACTGCCGCACAAGATCATGTTAGAGTGCATTTATCCCGACTGGCTACGCATGGAGCGAACGTTGGAGGCCCTTAAACAGGGCGATAAGTCCATGCTATTATATGGCATTCTCGATAATCACCAGACACGTTCTTATGATCAGGCGATGGAAGTGTTAGAGGCATTGCTCTCCATTGAGTCCAATGCGCCGATGGCGAATATGGAAGATATCAACGAACACTACAAGTGGCCAAGCCACTGGAAATTGGTATGAAAATAGCTTCGACAGGTACATGCCAGCGGGGAAGTCAGAAGAAAAGAGAAGCAAACGGGGAGCAAGACCGTAACTTCTGGATCGCCCTGCTGCAGGGCACGTTCATGCGGATCTCCTTTGCTCTTGTGGATTCAACAACAGTTCTTGCCGCTTTTATCTATAGGCTCACAGGTTCCAACACTTTTGTTGGTTTGGCAGGCTCGATCATGCCAGCGGGTTGGATGTGGCCACAACTGTTGATCTCGAATCTACTGGAGCATCGTTCGCGCAAGATGCCCTTTTATGTGCTTGGCATGAGCATCCGCATGGTCGCATGGCTTGCGATCATTCTGTGCACACTCCTGATCGGTTCTCACAACGACGGCCTACTTGCTGCAAGCTTTCTCAGTCTTTATTTCATTGCAGCTTCGGCCATGGGTGTTTCGACCATTCCATACATGGATATTATCTCGAAATCTATTGAACCGCAGAGGCGAGCCCGTTTTTTCAGTCTGCGCAATTTCACTGGAGGGATCTTCGGTATCTTCATCGGTTTTCTTGTTCGGTATATCCTGGGCGAACAGTCGGGGCTGGTTTTTCCCAATAACTATGCCCTATTGTTCGGATGTGCAACGGTCACTGTTGGTATTTCGTTCGCAATCTTTTTGAGAATCCGCGAGCCCATCCATCCTGTTCAGAACGTCCGTCGTTCGTTCTGGCAGCATCTGAAGCTGGGGCCGCATTTCCTCCGAACCGATCGGAATTACCGCTTGTTTCTTTTCTTCCGATTTTACACACGTGCTGCGGGAATGTGCATCCCCTTCTATGTCCCTTACGCACTACTGAGGTTGGGTGTGCCAGACTCGAGCATCGGCTCCTTCATTACAGTCACAGCATTGAGCGGCGTTGTTTCAAATGCGTTGTGGGGGTATCTCGGCGAGAGATGTGGAGTGCGGTGGATTCTGATAGGCGGCTCGGCATTCGCTTTTATGGCGCCTATGGTGGCGATCTCCGTGCGATATATGCCACTGAACTGGCAGGGAACCTACTTCTTTCTCGTTTTCGCGCTCAGTGGTGCAGCTATGAGTGGGACCATGGTAGGCTTCATGTCTTATATGCTCAATCTGGCTCCACCCCTGATCCGTCCGACCTATCTTGGCTTCATGAACACGGTGCTCTTTCCGTTCAGCTTTATGTCTGTGGTCGCTGGCAAACTGGTCCAATTCATCCATTATGAGGGCGTTTTTACGATCTCTGTGGGGATGGGAATTCTTGGCTCTCTGATCGCAACGCGCCTGGAGGATGTCTATTATGAGGAAGGGGATGTTCAGCCGATGGAACCTTAACCTTGCTCCTTCAGAATCTTCGTGACCAAATCCGCATTCTCTTTGACCTGGAAATCGAACATGCCCACCGCAATGAAACGCGCTCCTGCATCGAAAGCATTCCTGAAACCGGACTCCGGATCGTCCCTGCCAGCTCCGAGCACTTTGAAGTTGATAAATGGAACATCGATATGTCCCATCACTCGCTTGGCAGCTTCAGGATCGTCACAACAGTATCCGACTCGGTTCAGCGTCATCATATAGAACTCCGCGCCTAGTTCCAGTTCCTCTGCCTTCTCGATGATAGCCGGATGATGGGAACAGAGGCCGGCGATCATGCCTTTTTCTTTCATCAGGGCGAGCAGTTCGCGGAGTTCGTTCGCCTGATCGTCAGCGAACATCCTCTCTGCTGCCTGGCCCTGAATGAAAGCCGCGATCGCCTGGTGCTCCGCTGCGATCTGGATCTGCTGCCTCATATGCTGTATCCTCTCCACCCCTTTCCTGCTGGGAGGAATCTGGCAGATCCACTGTATTCGATGCCCCATCCGCTTTTCATACAGGTCGAGGGCCCTCAGGATGTTGTCTTCTGTTTCTATCAGAGTCGTATTGACGCCGCTGGCCGAACACAGTTGCAGCGTCGCAGCGATTTTCTCGTCTGTGAAATACGCCCGGAACAGCCGCCCCAGGTATTTGAGTTCACCACCATGTGCATATCCACCAAAGGGATTACCCGCACAGATCAGTCTGCTGATCTGGTGATCTCCCAGTTTCATCATCTGCATTGCATTTCCCCTTATTTCCGGACTCAGTGGCCCATCACTTGTGTCAGAATCGTCTGTCCACCCACTTTTCCGAGACGATGATCCCGGTTGTGATCAGTGTCCCGACGACCGCTACAGGCCAAAATGCGCCCGCCAGATCGACGCTCCATCCCAGGATCGGGGCGAGCAACATCGTCGCAAAGGATTTTGCCTGAGATTCGATAGAGAGCACCGTCGCTCCCATCTCGGCAGTCGAATGGGCATTGACACGGCTGATCAACACTGGCCGCCAGAAGTTCTGCAGGATTGCCAGCGCCACAAAACCAACGATGATCAGAGGGTACCACCTGAGCCAGAGCAGTGGTACCAGGCACGCGAACAGCAACCAGTTGAGACGCCAGATGAAGCGAGCTGCCGTTTCTTCGCCACCTTTCCAATCGGCCAACCTATGGGCATGACGCGAAGCCGTGCTCGATAGCAGATAGAGTACAAAGTAAACGACCCCTACCAGTAGCGCAGCACGCCTCTCACCCTCGATTGTCAAAAGCAACGGTAGAGCGATGGCTGTCTGCTTCAGGATCGGCTGAAGATAATCCTTGCTCGCCTTGAACATCCCTTCAAACCCCATCGATTCCACGATCAGCCTGCGTAGCGGTGGATGCTGAGCAGCTTGCCTCAGTGCCTTACCGAGCAATACTGTAACCGCTTTCATCGAAAATCCACTTTTTCTGTCGCCATCCAGGGCTGCCGGATAGCCCAGGAAATTGATGATATTGAGCATGTAGGGGATAATCGAAAACCAGAAGATATTGCTGTAATTGACGGAGCTTCCACCATCCCCGGGTCCAACTGTCGTGTTGCTGCTGTAGAATACCAGTGCGGCGGCGATCAGCACAGAAACAGCCGACCCCATCTTGGACCAGGACCGCGTATAACCATAGATTTTTGTTTTCTCGTTGCTCCGGCCCTGGATTCGTAGCCAATCGAAGATCATGGCCTTGTGTGTCCCGGTCCGGAACGCATCACCAATAGCAAAGAAGAACATCGCAGCAAAGAGTGGCATCAAGGAACGACTGAGCGCAAACATAGCGAAGGACACGATATAGGCGCTGAACGACAAGATCATCGCACGTCGCCGCCCATACAGGTCTGCAACTGCGCCGCTAGGGATTTCAAAGAGGTTCACGCATATCTCTCGGAAACCTATCAGGATGCCGATGAGAAAGAAAGAGAGACCTTTCTGTCGAAATGCCAGTATCAGGAAAGGATCGTAGTACTGCTGATTCTTGAGGAATCCATAGAGTGAAAAGCGAAACAACATGGGCACACGCATGGGCCACCTCCATTCTCACCCAAGCTCGACTCCCACAACCGTAATATCGTCCGGGAGAGGCACACCACCCACAAAATTCTCCACATCGGCAAGGAGGATAGGGATGAACCCGTCGAGTTCATGATCTCGCTGCTCAATCATCCGCTTCCGAACCCGTTCGACACCATACATCATTCCATCCATGTCCATGGCCTCATAGATACCATCCGTAAACAAGAGCAGTGTGTGATTCTCATCGAACGGATGATCCGCTACGAGATATCGAGCGTGCGGCAATAGTCCGAGGCCCGTACCGTTACCGGCGCCATCCAACTCCACGCATTCTCCTGTCTGACGGTTCAGGAGCAGCGGAAATGGGTGTCCCGCATTGGAGTAGACGAGCCGTCTTTGTTCCCGATCTATAATCAGGTAACACCCACTGGCATAGGTTATGATCTTGCCGCTCAGCAGCTTGACGAAACGATTGTTCAAATAGTTTAGAATCTGGTCAGGCCGCTGAGTGGTACCCAGAATTTCAGACAGCACGGTCTTCAGTAACACAGTGACCAGCGCGGCCTGTGCACCATGTCCCATCGCATCCGCCAGAAAGATGCCAAGGTGGTTTTCAGAGAGGAGGCTGATCTCGACGAAATCACCTCCCACTTGCGATTCAGGGATATAGCGATAGACCACGTTGAAGCCGGGAATGCTCGAAACATCCTGTGGAAGCAACTGCTGTTGGACCTCCCTTGCCATCCGAAGATCCTGAGCCATCAGTTCATTACGAAATTCCAGTTCACTATTTAGACGGGTCAGATCATCCTGAAAGTGCTTGATGCGCAGCAAGGAACGCACCCGTGTGATCAGCTCGACACTGTCAGGTGGTTTCGTGATGAAATCGTCGGCACCGGCCTCCAATCCCTTTATCTTGGCCTCCTGTTGGTCGAGCGCGGTTACCATGATCACAGGTATGAAACGTGTGTCTTCATGTGCTCGTAATTCCTCGCACACCTCATACCCCGTCTTTCCCGGCATCATGACATCGAGGAGGATCAGATCCGGCTTCTGGTCAACTATCTTCTGCATCGCTTCGATGCCATCTTCTGCCATGATGACATCGTATCCTTCTAATCTCAATCGAACCTGCAACATGCGGATATTTCTCGGCTCGTCATCCGCGATAAGGATCTTAGAGCGACGAATTATGGGCTCAGACATCCTCAGAACTCCTGGTAAGAAATTGTTCAATGACGTGTGGAAATTCACGGGTGTCAATCGGTTTGCTGATATATCCATTGCATCCAGACACCAGGAACTTCTCTTGATCCCCCTTCATCGCATAGGCTGTCAAGGCAATGATGGGAACATCCTTGAGTTCATGCTGCTCCCTGATGATCCGGGTCAATGTGAGGCCATCCATCTCTGGCAATTGGATGTCCATCAGTATCAGATCCGGGCATGTGTTCTCCAGGATGGTCAGTGCCTCGTCGGCTGTCGAGGCCTCCAGAATTCGATATCTATGCACCCGCAAAAGCACCCGAATCAACTTACGGTTCCTTTCATTGTCCTCAACAACCAGGATGGTTTCTCCAGGCATTCTACTCTCCCTAATCCGGAATCGGCTACTGATTTCCAGCTATGGACGATCCAATATGATGAATTGTATCAAGCAGTTCGGTACGGATATCACCGCTCTTGCGGATAATCGATTGGATGTTTCCGTTCAGAAGTTGTTTGTCCTGCGGTGTCAAGTCCTTAGCTGTGCATATGATAACCGGGATGGCCGAGTATTGAGGGTCTCCTTTCAGAAAATCGATGACATCAAACCCACTCACTTTGGGCATCATCAGGTCCAGGATGATGAGATCCGGAGGTTCGTGCTGGATATGCAGGATGCCTTCCTCACCGTCAAATGCGGGGATGACCTCATATCCTTCTGCTTCCAGCACGGTTTGCATCCACTTGACCGTCTTCGGCTGATCATCGACAACCAGAATGCGTCCTGGAGGCGTATGGGAGGACGACTGCAAATGCAGTCTATCCAGGGCCTCTATCAGATCCTCTTTTTGAATTGGTTTGACCAGGTAGTCGACAGCACCCAATCCCAGACCGATTTCTTGTTCATCCACAATTGAGATGATAATAACAGGGATCGTGTCGAGATCCGGGATCGTCTTCAATTCTTTCAAGACTTCCCAACCGTCCTTTTCAGGGAGCATAATATCCAGCGTGATGGCAAATGGTTGAACTGACTGGGCCATCAGGATCGCTTCCTTGCCATCTCGGGCGAGAACGGTATTGTAGCCGGCTTCCCGCAGATATACAGCAAGTAGACGAGCTGCCTGGGGATTGTCCTCCGCCACCAGGATTGTCTGCTTCTCCGCCGACTGATCTGAATTCACCTGGAGAGCGACCTGCTCCATCCGGGCATCCTGAGACTGCCGTTCAGCAACCTGAATCGGCAAGGAGAAAGTGAACCTGCTTCCCTTACCATGCTCGCTTTCCAGCCAGATCGTTCCGTTATGCAGTTCTACGAGACGCTTCGTCAGGGCCAATCCAAGCCCTGTCCCTTGATATTCACGAGAGTAGGACGAATCTAACTGCTGGAAACTCTGGAACAAGGTGTCTCGATCTTCTGGACGAATACCGATTCCTGTGTCACGCACACTTACCTGAACTTCTGTCGGTAGAATCTCTGCGCGTGTTGTGATATTTCCACCTTCCGGTGTAAATTTAACCGCATTTGACAGCAGGTTGTACATGATCTGCTTGAATTTGACTTTATCGGCTACGATATCAAATTCACGTGGAACGACCTCAAACCGGGGATGAATCCTCTTCTTGTTGGCCATCCCCATAATGATAGCATGCACCTCCTGCAAGGCTTGATGTATAGAGAACTCTTCGAAGTTCAGTTCCATCCGTCCTGCTTCAATCTTGGAGAGATCAAGAATATCGTTGATCATCGTCAGGAGATGCTGTCCACTATCCTGAATATCCTGTACGAATTCCTTCTGCTCTTCGTTGAGTTCCCCGCAGATTTCATCCTGGAGGATCTCCGCAAATCCGATAACCGAATTCAACGGCGTGCGCAGTTCGTGAGACATCGTTGCCAGAAATTCTGATTTCAGGCGATCCGCACGCTGAAGCTGCTGATTGGCGATCTCCAGTTCCGCTGTGCGTTGATGAACTTTGTGTTCGAGTGTCTCGTTGAGGGCTCGTATCTCCTGAAGCAGGCTTGCATTTTGGATCGCAATCGTGCCTTGATAGGCAAATGCCGCCAGCATATCAAATTCGTTCGGATTCATGGTTTTCCTACGGAAGAGGGCGATGGCGCCGATCACCTCATCACCGTAGATCAAGGGATATCCTGCAAAGCAGGTGATACCTTTCTGGTAATGCCAGTCTCGATTATGGAGGATCGGGTCATGTTCGACATCATTGATGAGGATCGGCTGTCTATTTTCAACCATACGTCCTACGCGGAGACCGCCGATGGGAATTCTCAAGTAATCGAGATTCTGTGCATAGGCTCCCCGGCTTACCTTCAAGTGTAAGCACTGAGTTCTATCTCCGCAAACATCGGCATAGAGGCATTCTTCACACAGATCGCCTTCGCCCATGAGCCAGATACGTGCAAATTCCGCATCGAAAGCCTCCACCAGTGCTTCACATAGTACACTCGACACCTCGTCCAATTCCAGACTGGAAAGCATGTTCATCGTGACTTCATCGAGTGCGATGCGGGCCTCAATCTTGGATACCATCTGGTTGAATGAAGCCGCAAGGACACCAATTTCATCCGAGGACTCCCATTCCACTTTCTGTGAGAAGTCGCCGGCTTCGACGTTTCTTGCAGCGCGGGTAATACGGAGCAAGGGACTTGCAATGGACTGACCGATTCCTGTCCCTAACATGGTTCCTATGATCGCTGCAACCAAGAAGGAAACAACTGTGAATATCGTAGCAGCACGACTGGCGCGTGCCGCTTTGTGGCGCGCATCCTGGCGGATGACTTCACTGGTAATCCCTATCTGATGTACCAGTCCTTGTAGGGAATCGCATCGCATCTTTATGTTTTCGGGGGATTCACTGTCGGCGTCATCCGGATGGATCAACTGGGCTTCTGCATACTTCGCTCGCTCTGACAGAAGCTGTTTGTTTGGCTGGGAATAGTCCTCTGCAAGGCGGACAATGTTGGCAAGTTGTCGCCGCAACCGAACATAGTATTTGAACAGTTCACGATTGGATCCTTGCGAAGCGACCATGTTTGGGCGCTGCAGGATACGGGTATACAACTCCACATTGTGCTGCAAGTCCCGAGCGGTGTCAAGAAGAGGCTGTACCTCATGGGTGATCCTGTCATCCAGGTAGTTGATCGATCCCATCTTGACCAGTGCGACAATGGCAACGGTCCCCAGCAAGCCGATGATGAAGAACAGGGCACTGAACAGTTTGGTACTAATCCTCAGGTTCCGAAACATGCTCTTCCTCCTCATCCGATTGAAATGCCAGAACGATCGGATCTTCTCCCTGAAACACATCGATAATGGGTGCGAGAAGTAGGTAACCACCGGTGAGCAAGAAGCAGACGAGCGCACCGATCAGCCACATCACGAACATTCCATGTTCTAATCTGGGATGCCAAAGGTAGATCAACAGAGGAATAAGAACGATCCAGATGAAACTTACCGCGAGTATGAAGTATAACACGAACGATGCAATGGGATCCGTGACGCGATGGATATAGCGAATATAAGAATGAAATGAGAAGCGGAGCCTGATATCTTGCTCACGGATGTCTTTGGATG
This sequence comes from Candidatus Poribacteria bacterium, assembly GCA_024278235.1. Classification (GTDB taxonomy): domain Bacteria; phylum Poribacteria; class WGA-4E; order JAJRTO01; family JAJRTO01; genus JAJRTO01. The sequence goes on along the minus strand of JAJRTO010000134.1, from coordinate 10,725 downwards.
AAAGGAATGAATCAATAATGACAGGCCGACGCTTGGGAGGACGGGTCATCAAGGAAAGCACAACTGTAAATAATACACTGACGGCGAAACCAGCCAGGTTCCCAATGGTTAACACGGACATATCAAACAGAGCCTCAGCGTTCACTGCCCCATGTTCTCGCTGTGCAGCGACTATCCAGCCGGAGATCGCTGCAAAGAGACCTAAGAGCACACCCCAGAACGCTCCCTTACCATGCATACGCTGCCAGAACATCCCCAACAGGATCGGTGGCACCACACTAATGACCGGTAGGCTACCGGTAAAATAGAACCATTGAACCGGCAGATCCTTGGATATAAGATAGGAGCCGAGGATTGCCAATCCGATCCCCAGCAATATCATCCAAGTACGGGCATACGACAACAAATGCTCATCTGAAGTATTCCTTGCCCAGTAGTGTTTATACAGGTCTGTCACCAGGATAGACACTCCGCCAACCAGTTCAGCGGAACCTATGGCGAAGGTCGCCATGACAATGATCAGAATGAACAGGAGTAGGGCATTATGCCCCAGCGATTCATTGAGTACAACAGCCATGATCCCACTTGATTGGTCTGACGGGATGCCAAGTGCCTGTCCGCCTAAACCGAACACCGTTCCCAAAGCAATGGAGATTGCAAAGCTGGCAAAGCCGGCAACCAACAGAACCTGGATATGAGAGCGTGGTGTTGTGGCAATGCATCTCTGCCATACAGGCTGATGGACGAAGGTCAGTCCCAGGTGGAGAAGTATACTAAATGCACCAACCATGATGATTGTTGACGGGCTGACACGCATTTGCAGACCTAGAGATTCCTGGCGCATGCTCAGCTTCTCGTAGATACCGATATCACCATAGCGATTACAGAAGAAAACAGCCAAAGAAAGGGCGATAACCACGATGATACTGCATTGCACGTAACCTGTTAGAATGGAACCATGTAGGCCCCCCATCGCTGTGTAAATCGTAAAGACGGCAACAAGCAGAAATAGAAGAAGATAGGGATCCAAACCTGTGAAACCCTGTATCAGGTGTATACTAAGCAGTAGAGCAAATAAGGCGTACCACAGTGTGAGTAACAGGGATAAAACGGTGACCAATTTGTGCGTGCGTGCATCAAATCGCCAGCGGATCCATTCTGGCAAAGTATGCGCAAGAGGCGTGTCTTTCTTGAGACGCAGGCTGAAGGGAATGAGCAGTAGAAGTGGGGCCGCCATCCCAACGGCATATCCGTAGACTGCCGATAAACCCAGTTCGTAGCCTAACTTCGTAACAATAAGCGTTGAACTTATCCCTGTCCAGAAGGCGACCAGCGATGCGGAGGTAATGCCTGTCTGGAGATTTCGCCCGGAGGTGATAAACCATTCAGCATTTGCTGGCGGATTTCGGAAGTGTTTCCATACACCGACGATCACAACCGATGTCAATGCAGCGATGGCCAGGATCGAGTAGAACTCCCATGAGGAAAGGTAAGGTTCAGTCATTGTCGTCGCCGTATCCATACGGATCGCATTTAGGCCGTGTAGAACTATGAACAACAGGATCTAGCTGCGCCTGCTGTAACAAGCATTATATCATGTCGATCCACAGGACTCAACAGATTTTTTGCCACTTTCTTTGAATCCCCCAAACCTATCACCGGAGCGATCTTCTTTGTACGCTGTTTCTCGAAACGGGGACGGAATCCGGTTCTACCATACGCCCGATCCACTCAGAGAAGGGCATGCAACTCGCGGCCAGGCAGGCGAGTTCGCACAGGACTCCTGGTCGCAGCCGATGAAAGCCTGCCAAGCGAACTGCTGTTGAGCATACGACGCTCTGCCACGCAAGCCGGATTCGAGGAGTTCGGTTTTGTGGTGCGGTAGTACTGTGCGAAGGCTGTCGTTAGGGCGCGTTTGATTCTAACGGATATGGTAGTGTCAAGTATGAGGACATCTACCTGAACCGATATACTCAAGTTCCAGAGCTGGAAGAAGGGCTCTCCCGCTACTTTCAGCTCTACAATCACAAAAGACCTCATCAGAGTCTGGATGACAAAACACCAGCGCAAGTTTATACCGAGCCGTGGGCGGATCGGAGGCACCGATGATCCACCTTAGGTTGGCTGAAAAATGGTCTTGACAATGGGGGTAACCATAGTTATTATGACAACATGACTTGAGTAAGCATTCGCTGAAGTATCAAAACTCCCACCAACTGAACAAGGTGCAGTCGCAGATTGGTTGCTTGCTGAACGTGAATCTGAAAGACGATGGGATAAGCTATTTGCTGATTCTCAAGATGTATTATCCAAATTGGCTGCTGAGGCTCTTGCCGAACATCGTAGCGGCCAAACTCAAGACTTTGCCGAGTGTTTTCTCTGTCAGAGCCAATCCTGGAACGTGGTAGCTGACTTGATTATAGATGGGTTCGGGCCAAAACGCAACTCTCAACTCAACATATTATATAAGGAGATATGATATGAAACGCTTCAGTTTATGGGTGCTGGTTAGTATGGTTCCTCTTCTACTTCTCTCAAATGTAAGCGCGGATGAGATCAATGCGGCTGAGGCGGAAACCTACACCGTATTGAATCGTGATGGGCAAGAAATCACCATTGATGCCCGGTTCGATGATTGGCGGTTTGCTCGTGACGTGCTTGTCATGGGTAAGGACACATGGGAGCCTTTCCAGGGAGGCACATGGAAAAACGCTGAGGATCTTACAGTAAGGTTACAGATCGTCTGGGATACAGAGAACCTCTACTTCGCGCTCCGGGTGACGGACGATGAATACCTTGCCGAGGGTGGCAACCCCTGGAGTAATGATGGAATTCAGATGGCGATTGATGTCTCCGGAGGAGAGATCCCGCCAGGTCTGACAGGATCAACCCATCTTTATAACTTCTCCATCAAGGATGGATGGCAGATGGAGAACGGTAATTTCAAAGGGGAAGCGGAAATCGTCATGGAACGCGATGATGCCCTGGGCCAAAGTTTGTTTGAATGGCGTATGCCCGCAGAAATCATGGCGGACAAAGGCACTGTGTTTGAGGCTGGTATGGAAATCGCTTTTGCTATTATTGTAAACGACAGTGACAAAGATGCTCCCGGACAAACCGGCTGGGTTGGCTGGGGGAGCCACACCATCGTCTTTGGCAAGAATCCTGAAGAGATGAAGACCCTTATCCTGTCTGATCAAACTCTGACCGTAGAACCACGCAGCAAACTCACAACACTCTGGGGAAGGATCAAGCGGTAAGCCAATAACAAGTCTCAAGAGCAAAGTTCGAGATATTCTCGCAGGCGGGCAGAACGCATGGGATGGCGTAATGTATCCAGGGCTTTCTTCTCGAGTTGACGGATCCTCTCTCGTGACAGATTCAGGATTTCCCCGATCTCCTGTAGACTATAGCTGATCCCATCCTCGAACCCATAGCGGAGACGCAGGATCTGAGCTTCACGTTCCGGCAATATCTCAAGAGCTTGAGCGATCTCACGAGTCATATTGTGCCCGATCACTTGGTCTTCGGGGGAGGGTGTATTCTGATCGACGAGTGTCTGGGCAAGTGTATGGCGAGGATTCCCTTCCACCGACATATCCAGAGAAAATACATGAGTCGCCAGATAGGGCAGCTTACCGCTTAACGCGGGTGTAATATCAGCCAGTTCGACCAGTTCTTCAGCATTCGGTTCGCGTTCATTGGTCTGGACTAATGTCTCTCTGATTCGATTCACGCGGCGAAGGGTCTCGACCATATAGGCGGGTATGCGAATCGTTCGCCCTTGATTGGCTAACGCATGGACGATTGCCTGCTGAATCCACCACGAGGCATACGCGCCGAATTTGACCCCTCGATGGTAGTCGAACTTCTCAACGGCATTCATAAGCCCCGTATTTGCCTCTTGTACAAGGTCAAGCAGCGATAGCCCCTGATTCTGATATTTCTTTGCAACACAGACGGCAAGGCGGAGATTGGCTTTCACGATGCGATGACGTAGCTGATGGATGAGCTCTTTGTAATGGAGCGCTCGTTCCAGATGTTCAGAAACGGTCGGGCGATCGGTTTCAGGGACCTCTGCAATACGTTTTTGTACAGATTCGAGACAATCTATATTCAGTTCCCCAAGAAAGAACCTCAGTTTTTCGACAAGCGATTCCAATTTGTGGGAACATTTCTCGATCTGTGTAAAGATCTCCTTTTCCTGAGGATGCGACATCATGGAAATCTGCCCGATCTGCCGGAGATAGATATCCATGAGCATCCCTTCTCCACTGCTCGAATTCATCGTTGCGCGTTGTTCCCATATATGGGGATCTGTATCGGCGGGAGCTGTGCGGAAAACATTCTGCTTGGTGTCTGATCGCATCCTTGCCATCACTTTCTGTCAGTGAAGAGTTCAGAGAATCTGGAAAGACACCAGGCACAAGAAGCAAGGTTCATGCCGGTCATGCGTGTGCGCGTTTCCCCCTATCTCTCCCTCGAATGCTCGTGCCATGCCGTTACGAAACCAACATGTGTTGGAGATAGGATGACCGTCCGGAAATCCTGTCACCTTGAGATTTCAGTGTCATCTATTGGTGACACTGTGGCGGTGAAGCCCGTAATGTTTGATCTTACGGTGGAGAACCTGGCGAGCGATACCAAGCTGAGCCGCCGTCTGCTTGACATTCCAATCGTTCTTCTGGAGATGATGCTCGATGAAGATCCGCTCAAACTGGGCCACAGATTTCCTCAGGTCGGCGATCTGTAGTAACTGAGCGATCGTCGGATCTTTGGAGGAGACCGCCTGGGAAGCATCTGAAAAGTCCATCGGAAGGTTCCCACGTGTGATCTGTCGGCGGTTACATGTTGTCACAGCATATTTGATCACCCGTTCGAGTTCTCGCACGTTCCCCGGCCAGAGATGGCTATTCAACAGATCCCAGACATCCTGAGCAAAGCCCGCAATGAAACGTTTCTTGAATTCCTGGCGGTAGCGGTTCAGGAAGTGGTCCGCCAATGGCGGAATATCCTCTCGCCGTTCTCTCAGAGGAGGCAGATGGATGGACACACCACTCAGCCGGAAATAGAGATCCGCTCGGAAAACTTTCTCACCCACAGCCATACGCAGATCGCGATTGGTTGCCGCGATGATGCGGACATCGACCTGTTTCGTTCCGCCACCAACTCGTTGAATCTCTTTGGTGTCAAGGGCACGGAGCAGTTTAGGTTGAACTGTCAGGCTCAATTCGCCGATCTCGTCAAGAAAGAGGGTTCCTCCATCCGCTTCCATGAATTTTCCTGCACGTGCGTCGACTGCTGTTGCAACGCGCCCCTCGATACCGAAAAGCTCCGACTCGATCAGCTCCGCCGGGATGGCGCTACAGTTCACGGGAACGAATGGTTTCCCTTTGCGCGGGCTGTTGCGGTGAATTGCCCTGGCAAGCATATCTTTGCCTGTGCCGCTTTCACCGAATAACAGCACATCCGCATTCGTATGGGCAATCTGTCCTACTTCCTTCATCAGTTGCATCATCGATTCACTCACGCCGATAAAGGCATCAGCATCAAATGTAATATCGTGAGTTTCTATTTCGGTATGGAATGCGAACTTTTCCAATCCCTGACGCACGATGCTGATCAGGTGTCCGTAATCGATCGGTCGTAGCACATAATCGAGAATGCCGAGCCCACTGGCACGCAACACGGAATCGAGAGAGGAATGACCTGTGATCAATATGGTCTCCGGTTGAGGCACAAGGTTACGTGCCTCCTCCAGGATCTTCATCCCGGCTTCTCTATCAACATTTCCATCGTGGTCTGGCATCCAGAGATCCAGGATGAGGAGCGCGTAAGGATTCTGTTGCATCAGTTCCAGTGCCGTATCGCGATCATGAGCGACATCGACTTGCTCTATCTTCGTGCTGAGATCTGCTTCCATCGACAGATGCCGCTGGATATAACGGCAGGTGTCTGTATCGTCATCCGCTATGAGGATCCGTAGCATCAGCCTCTCCTGGTCTCCAGTCTGCAGCCTGGCGCATGGGAATCTGCAGGATGAAGGTGGTACCCATTCCCGGCAAAGATTCCACGTGAATGGTACCACCATGCCCCTCCACGATGTTTCTCACGTTCGCCAGGCCCAACCCTAATCCCCGTGCTTTGGTGGTGAAGAACGGTTCAAAGATCTGTTCCAAATCCGATGGCGAGATCCCACGCCCCGTATCACTCACTTGAATGACACAATTCGTTCCCTCTTGTTTCGCATGGACTCCAAGTGTGCCTTCTTCAGACATTGCCTCACAGGCATTTCGGATCAGATTCAGCAACGCGATCTTGAGTTTATCCGCATCTACCTCTATGTGAGGGTGTTCCGGCGAGATATGCTTATCCACCTGGATGTGGGAAGCTTGAATGACATCCCGTGCCATCTCAATGCTGTCTTGAATGATAGCATCCAATTCCTGGAATTCAAAGCGAAAATGCGAATTCTGGAAGAAACTCAACTCGTTTTCTATCATCTCATTCAGCTTGGTCACACGTTCGATGATCACATTCATCTCAGCAACAATCTCCTCAGGATGTTGTCCGAGTTGGAGCGGATCATCTCGCTCGAAGTTGTTGCGTACCATCTCCGCCGGTGATCGAATCGCATTCAGGATATTGCGAATCTCATGACGTACCTGGGCAGCCATGGCGCCATAGGCGGCTTCCTTCTCGGAACGGACGAGTTGCTGTTGCGTCGAGCGTAGCTCCCGGAAGAGGCGTCCGAGTCGCAGGTATCCGAGATGGAGCGCTGTTATTCCCGCCGAAGTGGCAATAGCCAACGTCGGACCTGTGAGATCGATCCACCAATGCCAGAACACAAATGCCACAAGCGTCCACAGGATATGCATCCCCAATACGAATCCATTCCGTGTGAGGATCCATGCCGTCCCTTTCCCTCTGATGTAAGCGAACTCTGCGATAGCCGTCACGATGGCAGCGCAGAGGAGAAGGTAGGCGAGATCTGCTGTGACACGGTAGCGCGTGATGAAATCCCTGTTCAGCAAAGTATTGATCGCATTTGCCCGCATTTCAAGAGCATCCAGACGTCCGCGAGGTGTTAGTGCGGGACGGGTGTTTCCAGTGGTCACACCGACCAATATGATCTTGTCAGCGAATTTTTCGCGGAACGCAGCTTCCCCCGCCTGCTCATAGAGTGAGAGCATGTCTACGGCTGAGATCGTTTCAAAAGCATCTCGTTTGTCAGTATAGCGGATCCACATCCTTCCCCGGTCGTCCAGTGGAATCTTGATCGATCCGTCCGAGAGGGTTGACCGGAGCTGCCAGCCAAACCAGAAGCTCCTACGAAGCTGAAGTGTTTCTGCGGGGATCCCCCACTTCCTGAGCACAGCGTGCAGTTCGAGGCTCTTGTGATAGTCCAGGCCCGAGCGTGACTTCACCACCAGTTGAGCCGTACGATAGATTCCATCCGAAGCATCCAGAGGGAAGTTGCTGAAGCTCTTGACCTCTGCATCTGCAAGATTGCTGATAACAGGAGCCCACTTGGCAACCTGTAAAATGCGGCTACGCCTCCAGTGGCTTGAGCTGGTGTAGTATGGGCGGAGAACCATCAGAGATTTACCTGGCAGAATCTCCTGGTCTTCGGGCCATTCGCGGTTAAGCCAGATCATCAAGAGGATCGCCGCTGGATTCGCTTGTTGGAGGGTTGCAATGAACGGTCGATAGTCACGCGGAGACCAGAAGAATCGGCTTCCAAGCAGTTCTTCTGTCTCAGAATCGATGGTGACAAGCACAAGATCCGATTGCGAAGGAGGTTGGTAGAGATCCGCAAGTTGCCAACGCTTATCAAGTGTTTTGAGTTCAATAATCTCCAGAAGCTGAAAGTAACGTGCGATGCCAATGAGCAGAAAAGGAATCAGGCTGATCAGCACGATGCTAAAAGCCCGCTTCAGGTTCCCTTTTTCAATCTTCCACTTGTGTTGCATGGAGAATCCTGGCCCCATGATACCATGCTGAGATAAAGCTCTGAGGCTGAGTGCTTATCTGGAGCGGAATCCAAACCTGAGAATCAGCCGAATATACCAGCTCCCGGTTTACAGTCAGTGTCCTGGATGCCTGAGCAGGCACTTGAGTATTTATCAAGAGGAGCAGTTCACCTTGCGCTGTGTGCTCCGGCTTGACCTCGACACCCGCCGCCACAAGCAGATGAAGGTAGTCTCGTATCCCCGAGGCTGTGAGTGGACTCTCGAGATCCCCAAGAAAACGGTCATGGAAGAGGGGCACGATCTGCATCGTTCTGGAAGCGTAATGCCGATCCTCTACTTGAGAGAGCCATTCCCGCGCTTGCCGGTCAAGATGCGGAGGCACCTGGGGTAGCTCGACGAGTAACTGCTGAAATGTCTGCGAATCGACCAAAAAGGCTCTTTCCGCCTTCATCGCATTCTCTGCCACTCGTGAGGGAGAACCCGTCGGGAGTACATCGATGGCTGCTTCGCCTTGAGGAGACGGTTCCATCCGATAACGACGAAGTTGCTCCAGTTTTTTGTGACCTTCCTGCAATAGTTGAGCTACTGTGGCCTCCCGGGCCCCCGTAAACGTCGGCAATGAGATACCTTCTGTCGTCATCAGTCTCAGGATAGAAACCGGGGGGGTCCGAAGTCGATCCCCGCTGTTTAGACTCGTTCCTCTCTTCAAGAATTCCCATTCCTGATTTCCCTGGCGCAACAATTCCACTTTGCCAAAACAGTAAGTGGCCTCGACCGCCTCGGCTGGTACGGGAACTATCAAAGCACAACACAATAGTACCACAAATAACCATTTCGCGTAAGTCATCAGATTTGCCTCCGGTAAGTCTTCTCATTTAGATGCATCCAGGAAATACTGGTACCACAGTTCTTCTGTATCCGGTTGAACACTTGGGATAAACTCCAATGGTTCCGCCGGAATATCGACGGGTGGATATTTCTTCCATGCCTCCCGCAAGGTAATGCTATCGTGGATGCCCGCCCGTATCTGTTCGACACCGGCACGCCAGGCTGCGCTAAACCCCTGTCGGATCAAGGTGGTCTCCAATGGAATCCACACATATCCGTCAATTGGGGCATAAACGGCCGGAATCGCTCTGGCTTCTGCATCTTCCAGCGACATCTGTCCCACATCGAATGCCATGAGAACATGACCCGGGAGTTGGATGAATGCCGTGGGAATTCCCGCGGCTTCGAGCACTGCACAGATCAGGACGGTACTATCATCACAATCGCCCAGGGTTCGTCCTCGGTTCCTGGGATCTGTGAGCGCGCCCAACAACTCCTGGGGAAACCGTACTTCATCCAGAACGCCTCGCCCTCCCGGGATGTTCGGATCAGATGCATAAGAGATGCCACGCAAGGCGTCAAACAACAACCTGGCCACAAACAGATTGCGCATCAGGGGAGTTTCCCGGATCTGTTGAGCGCGATCTTCCAGAACCTGGCGAACAAAGTGCCGCACACGTTTGTTTGTCGGAGAGACAAAAGCTGCTAACTGACCAATATCATCCAATCGTACCTGATTTCGGCTGCGGAGTTCAAGGGTGGCTGTCCGGGACGTTCGGCGTCTCGTCTCATCACTGATGTCACGCACTTCTATCCGTGGCTCAAGGATTCGGGTTGTGGTGAGTTCTAACACGTTCGGGGTAAAAGCGATGCGACGAAAAGGCAGTGAAACGCGCTGGTGAGGTGCTAATTGGGCTATCGCAATCGCCTCGCTACCTCGAGAACTCGTGTAACTTTCCAGGGACACAACGACTTTGACGCTTATGCTCCGACTGGTAAGATTCCGGAGCCAGATTCGGCCAATAGGATCATCGGGATGGAATGGATAGGCACGCGCCACGTCATCATCGGAGTAAAGCACAGGAACATAATCATCGAGAGGTAAAACAGGTGGTGTGTGATTGGGGCGTGCGTAGTAGTGCATCAGGACCGGATACAGGGGACGAAAACGCACCATCTCGATCTCCACGGAAGGCGGCTGAAAATCGAATTTCGCGGAGAGTGCAAACAGAGAGGTTGCTTCCAATATGGGGGCATCCACATAGGCATAGTTGAGGGATAGCCAGTACATATCCAGTTGGGCTCCGACCGAGAGAGTCGGACGCTGCCGTTCAAAGCCCTGGTGTACTCCCATCTGTAGACGCACGTTTTCCAAAGGTTGATATTCAACGCCCAGGTGCCACCGGTCATTCAATTCCGTGAGGATACGCCAGCGGTTGCCGGGCTGAAAAGAGACTCCGAGTGAGTACCGAAAGGGCAGAACTTCCTCCACAGTGCCTGTCGTGTCAAAGCGGATAGAGGTTCCCGTTCTCGGTGCACCATCCCGGATGCTGAGACCATTGTACGCAACCATTCCGATAGTCCAACGGTCGCCCGGACGCCACCAGAGCCCCCAATCAGTGCCCCATCCCGCGGCATTCCAGGCATCCGTTCCATCGGTGTTCAGTCGAAGTGCCAAGTACTTCAGATTGACGCCAAGAGAGAACGAATCCCACGGCGCAAAGCTGTACGCCAGCTTCAGCATGTCTCGTGAAAAATCGATTTCCGCATCACTCAGGCTATCCTGGCTCCAATCAAATCCGAGTGCTAATCTGGGAGATGCCGGTAGTATTCCGCTGAGGCGACTCGAACGCAGCCACTGAAAAAGGTTCGCATAGGCAGATTCAAAGACGTATCTGCGCACTCTGGAAACAGCTCCGGGGTT
>JAJRTO010000133.1 GCA_024278235.1 Candidatus Poribacteria bacterium | reverse complement strand
GAGTGTGAAGACAGGGCCATTTGTTTGCCGGAGCACCCATTGGCAAAGTCAAGTTCGGCAGACCTGCAGATGTTGGCGCAGCACAGATTGCTCTTGCTGGAACCTGGTAGCATGAGCCGTCAACTGCTCGATCGGGCATTTGAAGCTGCTGGCGTTTTACCTGGAAAAATCATGGAGTTAGGGAGTATCAAGGTGCTCAAGTCGTTCGCACGCATTGGGTTGGGAGTGGCCATTGTGCCTGAATTCGCCATTCAGGAGGAAGCGGAAGTGCTCACAACACTTCGCATCGAGGATCTCCCGTCCCGGCAGATCGGCACTGTGGTGCACCATGAGCGGAAGCTATCGTTGGCAGCCAGGATTTTTCTGAAGGAGTTGAAAGGTGTCGTTTCTTTGTAGCAAGACTTCAGTAGCTAACACTTTGATTGTTACATAACAACGTCCGTTAGAAATTCCTCAGGTTATGGTATTCTTGTTTCTGGTGTCGCCTCCGTGTCAATATAGTGGTTGTATCTCCTGGGTCGTAACCAGGGTTTGAGCAAGTGTCCCGTACGCTCTGGTAAGCTTCGTCCGGGTGTGGTGGATGGGTGTGACTATGGCCAGTCTGCATCTTGACAAGGCATACCCCCAATGGTATAGTATTACCTGCATTCAAAAGGAATTGCTGTGTCTTGGCTCATAACCATAGAGGGATTATGGAAGCAACCAAGGAAAGTGGTCGATCCAGAAAGATATTGCCCGTAGTAACGGTCATCCTGGCGGTCGCATTAACGGTGATGGTCGTCCTTTATATACTTCAGCTTCTGTTTATCATGGAGTTAGTAAAAACAGCAGTGGATCTCGTAGAGGCGGAAGTTCTCCGTGAGATTCCTGATGGAGTGGATCCTGCGGAAGTCAGAGCGACATTCGAGCGAGTCAGGGAAGCCGTGCCAAAACGCAAGGTGAACTTCGGCAAAGCACGGCATGCTGCAACTTATGCTCAACGAGCCAGGAATGGCGGTTGGACAGCCGACGAAGTCGAAACGCTCCTTGATATGATGAATACCGCCTTGGGGGGACAGAAAGAGAGAAATTGATGGATTTTGCCAGTCCCTATTCTCGTTTTGCTGCAGCGTATGATAAGATCATGGAGAATGTCGATTATCATCGCTGGACAAACTATATGGAGGATCTATTCGACTTCTACGACTATAAGCCACGAAAAATCCTGGATCTGGCCTGTGGTACGGGTTCTATCACAGTTCCTCTTGCGCAACGTGGTTATGAGATGTGGGGCCTCGATCGCGCTGTCGAGATGATGGAGCAAGCCAAGAAAAAAGCAGAGAGAATCGGGGAACACATCCATTTTGCTCAGGGCGATATGCGTGATTTCGTCTTACCTGCAACCTTCGATGCCATCTTGTGTCTCTACGATAGTATCAACTATGCCGTGGGTCTGACCGAGCTGGAGCAGGTGTTCGAGCGTGTTTTTGATGCTCTCGTGCCGGAAGGTCTCTTTATCTTTGATATCACAACAGAGCGGAACATCGTACAGAATTTCCATTTTCAGACGTTTGCTGAAAACGAAGAGAGTTTTTCCTATATTTGGAAGAATATCTACTCCCACCGAGATAAGATCTGTCGAACTTTCCTTACTTTCTTCCTGCGTGAACCAGATGGCAATTTCTACAGGAAATACGAGGAAATTCACATCCAGAAGATCTTTGAAGTAGACGAAGTCAAGAAGTTACTGCATAAAAAAGGGTTCAAGATGCTTGCAGCTTACGATGCGTTTACCTTTAACCGATGGCATCGGCATTCAGATCGGATCAATTTCGTAGCACGCAAACACTCGTCTTGACTTTGTGGTTCTTTTTTAACTTCACACCTGTTATTCCCTATGCTAACATTCATGAAAGTTATACTGGAGTGGTTCTTCTGCTCTGGAAATCGAGGAGTGTTTTTATGCCCGTTCTGATTATCTTGTTTCTTCTGACTGGTTCATTCATATCACCTTGCCTTGCAGGACAAGAGATAGAAGCGTTGCGCGTGGAGAATCCGCCCATCATCGATGGGAAATTGGACGAGTCTGCATGGAAGTTTGCCTCGCCTGCGACAGATTTCATTCAATTGGAACCCCTGCAAGGGCAACCTGCAACACACGAGACCTTCGCTTATGTGTTGTACGATGACACCTATCTGTACGTAGGAATCGTTGCAATGAAGTCGGACATGCAGTCGCTTGCTATCACAGCAACACGCCGTGATTCTCGTATGTTCAGTGACGATTTTGTACAGGTCGAACTGGATACCTATCATGATCACCGTAACTGTTATGTGTTTGCGCTGAATGCCCTGGGGACGCAGGTGGATGGACGTGTGGCCAATGAGGGAAGCGGCATGGGACATAATAGTAGTGCGTATGCATGGGATTGCGATTGGCAGGGGCGAGCCTGGAGGGCATCCGATCGTTGGAGCGCGGAGTTTGCCATCCCTTTTGCTGAATTGCGGTTCCCGAAGGCAGAACAGGCCATCTGGGGGATCAACTTTCGTAGAAACGATGAATCCCTAGAGGAAGAAACCTGCTGGTCCGATCTGGGTAACAAGAACTGGGCCGTATCGCGCTTTGGACATCTCGTGGGACTCAGCACACAAGATCTCAATACACGTCGTCCACTTGAACTCAAACCCTACGGAACCATCATCAAGCCACAATCTTCTGATGATCAGGAATCCATTGACAGGGAAACGGATGCGGGTCTCGACATCCGTTATCCTTTCACCAATCTTACGCTGGATTTCACCCTCAATCCGGATTTTGCACAGATCGAGGCGGATCCTGACCGGGTGAACCTGACCGACATTCCCCTGCGTTTCCCTGAAAAACGGCCCTATTTTCAAGAAGGAGCTGAACTGTTCCAGATGCCCGTCGAGCTTTTCTATAGCCGTCGGATAGAGGATCTGATGTATGGGGGCAAAATGGTGGGGAAACTGGGACCTTATAGTCTGGCAGTGATCGATGCGCAGGCGCGACCGGAGGATGAAGAAGATCCCACGGAATCCAATTATGCGGTTGCACGTCTGATCCGGGACATCGGCGCACGTTCCTCCGTGGGACTTCTGCTGGTGAACAAGCAGTCAGCCGGTTACTACGACCGTGCTGCCAGTACTGACATCCGTCTTGAACTTCCATCGGATTTCAGCGTTTCCGGACAGGCGGCTCTCAACTGGAATCGGGAACGTCCAAATTCATACGCACTGATCGGCAATCTATCTCGGCGCACGAACACCCTGCGATTTCGTGCAACTGCATTTGATGCCGGCGAAAATTTCAATGTGGACACGGGATTTATCCCACGCACGGACCGGCGTGGCTACCGGGCATCTATGGGATACCGATACCCCCTCGAAAGCAGCGCATGGCGACGTCTCTACACGGGGGTAGAAGGAGAGCAACTATGGGATCACCGTGGACGACTGATGAACGAGCAAGTGAGACTGGAATTCAATGTCGGGTACAAGGATTTCTTCACCTTCTTTGGACCGGGACAGTACTTTCATGTGACCCCTCATGGTGAGCGATTTACCGATCAGACATTGGACCTGTTTGCTGGCTGGTTCCCGCCAAAGTGGGCTTCGATACGATCACGGATTTCGATTGGCAAACGAGATGGCAAACGAAGCTTTTTCTGGGGGCCTGGGTTCTCCGTGAGACCAACGGAGCGGCTGGGACTTGAGTTGAATATCCAACGGCTTGTCGAAGAAGACAAGTTGGTCTATTTGACACGCCGTTTCTCGATGAGCTACCAATTTACACAGCGTATGCATATCAAGGGAAGCGCTGAGTTCACCAAAGAAGGGGATCGGCGCATCTTTGCCGTCTATGGATATGAATTCCAACCGGAGAGCCACTTCTTCCTTGTCTACACAGATAATCGCGAGAAGGATAGACATACTCAGGAGGAAAGTCAAGAGCGGATCTTGTTCGTGAAGCTCTCCTACTTGATGAAGGTGAAGTGGTAACCTCAGTACCTCACATTTTCGCCGTAGGAGCGTCTTCCTGGACGCGATCATCGTGGCCGGGAGGCCACTCCTACCATATGTGATCTACTGAACCTGTTCGTCTTTGACGATGTGAACGTAAGCACTGTGATTGGGGAGGTGAAATGACACACAGCATAAAGTATTCCTGGTATGAGGTTGGGAAGGAAAATACAGACACTTT
>JAJRTO010000132.1 GCA_024278235.1 Candidatus Poribacteria bacterium | reverse complement strand
TAGATGTGCATCATGAAACCATGATGGGAATCCCCTCGTGCGATGGATGCGCGCTGGTCAAGCGACAGATCGGAGACACGCCCAAATGCAGGCCCACCTCTATTGAGCGTATGTGAGAGTCGAATCAACATAAAAACTATTTTACCAGCTATCCGCCTTCTACACAACAGAAAAATGTGAAAATTGACATTTCATGCGCGGCGTTGACATTTCGTGTGCTGTAATGTACAATCATGCCCAGGGACAACCACGGGAGATGGCCCTTACATCCTGGGATATGTGTTGAAACCTATCCTTTCGCATTTCACCTGGATTCCCATATGAGTCCCTTATGGATAATCGTTTATAATGGAGGTTACTATCTGTGTTGAAGACGCATGAGTCGCAGCGAGGTCGTCTGGGTATCCTTGTCGGTGGCGGTCCGGCACCGGGCATCAATGGAGTCATTGGAGCTGCTACCATCGAAGCAAATCGTAATGGTATCACGGTCATCGGGATTGAAGATGGTTTTCGCTGGTTGGTCAAAGGGGATACATCTCATGTACAGTTGTTGGAGACGCCTGCGGTATCACGCATTCACTTCGAGGGCGGATCGATTCTAGGCACATCGCGGACGAATCCTGTGAGGGAACCCAATGGTCTTGAGAATACGATCAAGGCATTGAAGGAACTCAATATTCAGTCCCTGGTCACGATTGGTGGTGATGATACCGCTTTCAGCGCACGCGAAGTGTGCCAGGCGGCGCACGGTAACATTCGGGTTGCCCATGTACCGAAGACCATCGACAATGATCTGCCGTTACCGGGTAATATGCCGACCTTTGGGTTCCAGACTGCCAGGCATGTTGGTGTCGGTTTGGTGCGCAACCTGATGGTTGATTCACGGACCACGGGGCGATGGTATTTTGTGGTAGCAATGGGACGCAAGGCAGGACACCTTGCGCTCGGCATCGGCAAAGCGGCTGGGGCAACCTTGACGATCATCGGAGAGGAATTTGGGGACAGACCTGTTTCGCTCGATGAAGTCGTTGACATACTTGAGGGAGCTATCATCAAACGTCTCGCATCGGGACGCGAGGATGGCATTGCTGTGATCGCTGAGGGAGTCATCGAGAAAATAGATGAAAGCCAACTCACTCAGATTCCAGGAGTCAATGTGCAACACGATGATCACGGGCATTTGCGGCTCGCGGAGATTCCATTTGCCAGTGTTCTGAAGACTCTTGTTGGGCAGCGGCTCAAAGAACATGGTATCAAGCTTACCATTGTGGATGTCAATATCGGCTATGAACTACGTTGTGCTCCACCGATTCCCTTCGATTGTGAATATGTCCGTGATCTGGGATACGGAGCCGTACGTTACCTGCTCTCAAATGATAATCCGGAAGGCACCGAACTGGGCGCATTGGTGTGCTTGGATGGCGGTCAACTCAGGCCCATTTCATTCGCCCAACTGCGCGACCCTGAAACAGATCGTACCAAAGTACGCCTCGTGAACATCCATACAGAGTCTTATGAGGTTGCACGCAAGTACATGATTCGTCTGGAGCGTTCTGATATCGAAGATGAAGCGCACGTCAAGCGTCTTGCTGAAGCAGCGAATATGGATGTGGAGAGCTTCAAAAGGAAGTTTGCTCATATCCGCTAATGGAACTTGCTTAGACCCTGTGAAATGCGCCGATCATTCTCGATAGGGAACCCTATCTTCCAGCCCCGGCAGACGTTTGAACTCAAACCCACGGTCTTGCTTCTTGGTTCCGCCATCCTGCTGACGATCTATCGTTACTATGGTCGGCGTCCGTTTTTCCGTGGGCTATTGGGAGAACATCTCCTCCATATACCATTTGGTTCTCTCATACCCTTTTTTGCCTGGTATCTGGTTGCCTCAGTGCCTCTGCTGCTGATCCCCATGATACTGATCCGGTGGCTTTTTCGCGAACGACTCTCGATGTATGGGATGCAACTAGGTGATATCCGTTGGGGCTTGAGATTCGTTGCCATCGCTTATATCCTGATGCTCCCGGTGTTACTCATCGTGGCGCAATTACCCAGCTTCCAGCATAAGTATCCCCTTTTTCAGCGCTACTATGATATGAGTCAACTCCCCTCAGAAACTCGCTACCTGCTTCTTGTCGCTTATGAGTTGGCCTATGGCTTCTATTTCATATCATGGGAGTTCTTCTTCCGGGGATTTATGCTCTATGGACTCGAACCCTATTTCGGCAATTATACGGTCTTCATCCAGACGATCCCGTTTGCAATCATGCATTATGGAAAGCCATTCCCTGAAGCGATGGGAGCTGTCTTCACAGGGGTTCTGTTAGGGTTCGTTGGGCTACGTACCCGTTCATTCTGGTACGCCTTCCTGATCCATTGGCTTGTTGCACTGACCATGGATCTCATCGCACTGGGATAATCCGTGGAGACGTGTTACCTTTCGGCTGTTATATCGTTCATAAAATGAGTTGATATTCGCTCTGAACACTGACCTTGAACCCGCTTGGAATCGTACTGGAGTACCGCGAATGAATCATCGAGCTTTGGTGTCCCTCGTATTGCTTTTCATGATCCTGGGAATGGCATCCGTTCACGCAGATATTCAGGTTGTGTCAACCTCAGAAAATGGCATCAACCTGCGATTTCGTTTGTCCGATCTTGAGGTTCAGAAGATTGAGCAAGATGGTGAACTTCTGCAGAGGGTTTCTTTCAAAGAGTGTGCCTATACGACAGAGGAGGGGTTGCCACGTCTACCTATGCGCAGTGTACTCGTCGGTATTCCCACGGATGTGGAGATTGCTCTACGCGTGATAGAAACTCAGGCTACACAGCAACAGGTGAGTCGGCTTGAGACCGTGCCCCAACGCGTCCTGGGAAAGGATGCTCAGGGAAATCTGATAGCCGATGTCCGATCCTATCGCCGAAAGCAAGTGCCACCTCTCTATCCATCCACGGTTGCCAAACCGGGAAAGATCGGGTTTATCCGAGATCAGCGCGTCCTCCAGATCCACTTCTATCCAGTGCAATATGATACACGCCAGAACCTCCTTCGTGTGCATCAGGAGATCCTGGTGCAAGTTGTGTTTCAGCGTACATCAGCAGCACCCGTTCTTGGGCAGAGCAGACTGCGCCGGCCGACAGGAATAGAATCTCCACCCTATGAAAAGCTGCTCAGTAAGATGGTATTGAACTATAGCGAAGCGCGTGCATGGCGTCAATCACGCCGTTCTATTCCCCTTGCAGCTCCCTTGAATCCCTCTGTTGCCGGGCAAGAAGCGATAAAGATCGCTATCACGAAAGAGGGCATGTACCATTTGACCTATGATGAGTTAAAAGTAGCGGGAGCCATGCTCAAGGGAGTCGATCCACGCACATTCAAGATGTATTACCGGGGGCATCAGGTCCCTATCTTCGTGCGAGGAGAATACGATCAACGGTTTGATGAACAGGATGAGATCCTGTTTTATGGACAACGTCTTCGCGGAGAGGATACCTATTATGATCCCTATACCTTCGAGAACATCTACTGGTTGACGTGGGGAGGAAGACCTGGAAGACGGATGGCCAAGAGAAACCTGGAAGTTCCTGTAGAGCAGACCCGTCGTTACTCCAAGTACCGATTTCTGGTACATGCCGAGGAGGAAAACAACTTCACTCGGCTGGGGGAAGTCAATGATGCATCCGGTGCTGTCTACATACCGATTCGCGGGGGGGTCTTCGAGCGTCGACAGGGCGGTGGACTGGCCCTCCCCGGCTTGCCACAAGATAGTTGGTTCTGGGATAGCATCCCGCACTCAAGCGTACGGGAATATATGATAGATCTGCCCGGTGTCGCGGAGACTTCCCTGAGTGCTGCCATCCGCGTGATGATTCATGGATTGACTTCGCACCCTGCCTCCCCGGATCACCACACCGTTTTGTGGATCAACGGGGAACGGCAACTACACGACGCGACGTGGGATGGGCAAGTCCCCCACTACTTTGAGACGACAGAACTTTCCCAGGATTTCCTCCGCCCCGGACAGAATCGACTCATTGTGATGAGCCCCGGAGACACCGAGGCACAGGATATCGATCAGGTGTTGTTTAACTGGTTTGAGATCGAATACTGGCGGAGCTTTGAAGCGGAAGAGGATGTTCTTGAATTTTCGATCCCTGCGATGGATACACAGCCTTTCCGGGTGATTCTCTCAAATTTTTCTTCCCCCGATATAGAGATCTTCGGTGTGGATGGCTCCCTCTACGTGGATAATCTTGTCCTGGAAGATGAGCGGAACCCAGGAACTTACCTGCTACGCTTTATCGGAGTGCCACAAGCACGTGATCCGCAGGATCCCGGCGTTCAGTATGTCGCGCTTACCAGAGACAGATTCATGGAACCCAACTGGATCCAGATGGACGAACCATCTGAACTGCGTTCCTCAGCCAATGGTGCAGATTATCTGATCATCGCTCATGAATCGCTCGCAGGTGGCACGCAGCCCCTGGTGGAATGGCGTGAGCAGCAAGGGTTGCGCGTCAAAGTGGTGACCACTCAGGATATCTATGACGAGTTCAACGATGGGATCTTTAATCCCACCGCCATCCGAGATTTTCTGGCATACGCTTATGAAAACTGGCAACCGCCAGCTCCCACCTATGTACTTCTGGTCGGCGATGCGAATCTGTATTATCGGACAGAAGTCAACTACGTGCCCACACTACTGGTTCAGACTCCGAAATAT
>JAJRTO010000131.1 GCA_024278235.1 Candidatus Poribacteria bacterium | reverse complement strand
CGTGATTCAGACTACCTACGGGAATCATCACCTACTGCGCAGTATTGGTGCATCCACACCATGCGTGAGGTTGGATCTGATGACCGATTTGTGAGTCCCGAGGATTGTACGGTGGATCGTTACTGCTTCTGTGCCGTTGGGCGAGTGAATCTGTAGGCTATTCTGCTGGCATCTAAGCAGCCCCTGTAGATGATAATAAGGTCGCAACTGCAAGGGCTGTTCTCTGGATTCACTATGCCCTGGTAATACGGGTAATATGCTGAGCACACATGGAATCTGTGAGTAGCGTCGGCAGAGGAACGTATGGTTACCCCCATTGTCACTTTATGTTAAATGGATGACGCAAGTTGTGATGCGATTGCATCATTTTGCCACTGAACCTGCAGACGGTGCGTGTCGTGAGGCTTAAAAGAGCGGATCACTGATGCTAAAGGCGGCCCTATGACTTCGATTTCCTGTAAATCCGTTATACCAAGACCAAATTGTTGAGCATACACTAAGAGGCCGACATCTTCTGGTTGAAATCCCATTGCCCGTGTCATAACGGCGTCCGCAGCGAAAGCATCACCACTGGCAACAGCAACGCCAAGTTCAATGGTGTCTTTACCTCCTGGACCATTTCCCTGGATCCCAACCGTTCCGTCAATCACAGCGATCTCAGGGGTGAGATAACGACTGATACGGAAGAGATTCGCATTGATAACCGCGGCTTCATGGGGAAGTGTTCGTTCCCTGTGGCTATGATAACCATGGATCTTAATGCGATCCTCTTGTCGCAAACTCCCCATGATCATGTTCTTGACCGCAAGCGTAACGACGCCTGCATCATGGGTTTTCGCAACAGCAACGGAGATGGTACATGGATGATCGAGCACAGTCTTTGGCATACTCACTTCATCGACGGATCCATCAGCCAGCCTTACCTCCTCCTGCACCCAGTCGGTCTCCAGGTGCAGATCGAGCCATCGGACAGGGAAATCGTATTCATTTTCTAAAGCGGAGTAACCGTAATTTCGATAAGCCTCTCCAGATTCGTTCTCGCCGCCCCCCTCTGCGATGAGCACCTCCCCAGGATGAACATCATGGAATACGAGGAAATCGAGCACACCGCGGACAGCATCCACGTGCGTTGCCGTCAGTTGATTGCTACTCGAAAAGAAGTTGGGCTTAATCAGGATTTGCTCGCCAAGTTTGGTTAGCAGATCATCATGCACATTCTGCATGGCAGCCAACACATTGCCTCGTCTCGTGTCTTCCTGCGCGAGTCCGACACGTACTTTTCTGTTGGACATACGTCGTTCCTTTCTACGGGTTCATTTTTTCTATTTTACATTGATTCTCAATCGTATAGCAATTCAAAACTGGATGCTAATCTTATATCAATTTCGGTAGTGCACCTGATTATGCTTGACGACAAGCGAGATCGTATTGTATAATGTGTGTCGTTTACAGAATGCATTCAAGTGAATATATGGAATCCAACCTATTGACAGAGGATCAGCGTAAAGCTTTACGTCAGCTTCCTGCGGTCGAAGCCCTTCTTTCCCATCCTTGCATGCAGTCTCAAGTATCTCAGTATGCACGTGAGTATGTGATCACGGAGATCCGCGAGGTACTGGACAGTGCACGTCAATCCATACGATCGGGAAAGAGTGTGGATTTTCCCGTCGAGACATTGATCTATCTCGTAGCAGAGAGATTGACAGCGCGTTTCAGTGCCGGTTTACGGCGTGTGATCAATGTAACGGGAACCATCACTCATACAAATCTAGGACGAGCCCTATTAAGTGCAGAAGCTTGTCAACACCTTTCGCAGATTGCCAGCCATTATATCAACCTGGAGTTCGATTTACAGACAGGCAAACGTGGACACCGGGATACCATCACGGAATCCTACTTGCAGGAGTTCACCGGCTGTGAGGCGTCCACCATTGTCAACAATAATGCGGCTGCCGTGTTGCTAGTGCTGAACACCTTTGCCCAGGGTCGTGAGGTGATCGTTTCTCGTGGGGAGTTGATTGAGATTGGCGGCGCATTTCGCATCCCTGAGGTGATGGCGGCGAGCGGTGCTATCTTGCGTGAGGTAGGAACGACCAATCGCACCTACGTTCGTGACTATGCACAGGCGATCAATGAAAACACTGCCCTCTTGCTGAAAGTACATCCGAGCAATTACAAGATAGAAGGCTTCTCCAATACGCCTCCAATCGATAGTATCGTTGCACTTGGACAAGAACATGGGATTCCAACGATGGAGGATCTAGGAAGTGGCGCCCTGATCGATCTGAGACAGTTTGGACTTCCCTATGAACCGGTGGTACGCGAACGTATTGCAGCAGGCGTCGATATGGTGACTTTCAGCGGTGATAAACTGCTTGGCGGACCACAAGCGGGAATCATTGTTGGCAGAGAATCACTCATTGCCCGGATACGCCGGAACCCACTGATGCGTGCCCTTCGTGTCGGGAAGCTGACTCTCAGCGCGTTGTAAGGGACACTCCGCTGCTACCTCAAACCTATAGAACAGACAGTTCAATCGCTGCCAATGCTCAAGTTCTATCTGCGTGATGCGAAAGAGTTGCGTCAGAGTGCATCTGAACTGGCCAGAGATCTGAAATCAACCTTTCATGGCTGCGTCGAGGTCGAGGTGGAAGACACGCATGCTCAGATTGGAAGTGGATCTTTGCCCGTTCATCTCTTGCCGAGTGCCGCTGTGGTATTCAAACCGGTAAAGGTCTCATTGGAATCTTTGGCGGCGGCTTTCAGAAGCTGGCGTATACCCATCCTCGGGAGAATTCAGGATCAACGACTCTACTTCGATTTACGTACAGCGCGTTGTGAAGATATTGAGGAAATACGTCATGCTGCTCAACATGTGGCACAGTCAGTAGGGAACCCACCATGCGTCATGTAATTATCGGTACTGCAGGGCATGTCGATCATGGAAAGACCGCCTTGATTCGGGCTCTTACCGGGATTGAGACGGATCGATTGGAGGAAGAAAAACGCCGCGGTCTCTCTATCGAACTCGGCTTTGCTTATTTCGATCTTCCTGATGGTTCCCGTGCAGGTATCGTCGATGTGCCAGGTCATGAGAAGTTCATCCGAAATATGCTCTCCGGAGCTTATGGTATGGATGTCGTCTTACTGGTGATGGATGCTCGGGAAGGCATTCAGCCTCAGACTCAAGAACATCTGGATATCCTTGATCTATTGGGTATTTCTACGGGGATTCTGGTGGTCACCAAAACAGACTTGGTGAATTCAGATCAACGAGAAGAAGCTGTGGAAGAGATGAAGCTGCTTGTCGAGGGAACAAGTCTGGAGGACGCGCCCGTTACTTGTGTTTCCGCCATGACAGGCGAAGGAATTGAAGAACTCAAGCAAACCATCGTGAGTCGGGTCAACAAACTGAGTTCCCAACGATCAGCGACAGGAGTACCAAGACTGTATATTGATCGTGTCTTCACTATGGAAGGTTTTGGTGTCGTGACCACAGGCACGCTACATGGTGGAGAATTGAACCAAGATCAACGGGTGCATATATTACCTACGAAACTTCCCACAAGAATCCGGGGGATCCAGACGCACAACGTACAAGTAGATCGAGCGTATCCGGGCCAGAGAACCGCACTGAACCTTGCTGGTATCAGTAAACGGGAAGTTCAGCGAGGCAATGTCGTTTGTCCCGTCGATATTGTTGACACAACCATGAACATGGACGTGATGCTCAAGGTGCTGCCGTCCATACCGCGTATGGTCGAGCATTGGCATCGCGCCCGTCTTTACCTCGGCACAATGGAAGTTTTCTGTCGCATTGTACTTCTCAACGAAGAGGCGTTGCTACCTGAGGATGAGGTGGCGGTCCAGTTGCGTTTGGAGGAGCCGATCACTTCATTCCGTGGGGATCGATTCGTCCTACGCGATTTTACATCCCGGTATACTTTGGGAGGTGGATACGTTATCGATCCCTTTGCCAACAAACATAAGCGTATGGCGAAGGAAACAGCGACCTTAATGGAACGCTGGCTGGTGGCCGGAGAAGTTGAGACGGTGGGTCTTGTGCTAGAAACGCATCCATCACTTTGCTTATCCGAGAATCTCCTTCGATACTACTTGCCCTACACAGACAAAACCCTCAGCAAATTCATGGATCAGCTAGAACGCGAAGGTATGATCGTACGATGGAAAGGAGCTGCCTCCCTTTTCTCGTCTGCCCAGCGAGTCGCTGAAGCCGAATCAGATCTCCTGTGCTCCCTGGAATCGTTCCACAGAAAGAGTCCGCATGTTGCAGGACAAAATGCCTCTAAAGCTCGTCAACTACTGAATATCGACGAAAACGCCTTTGAGCTTCTCATCAACCGATTGGTACAGATGGGCAAACTCGTCAAAGAGGGCGTACTTTTGCGTCTTCCAACCCATCGAATCACCTTTTCCGAGGAAACACAGCAGATCCGCACGGAGCTTGAATCCGCTTACCGGGCGTATGACTTTATGCCGCCAGCGTACGAGGATGTCTGGCGTGGGCTTGGTTCCTATGAGCCAGGTGCCGTTCAAGAGACATTTTATGCCCTGGTCAAGTTAGGAGTGCTCATAAAAATCACGGATCCGTTCTATCTGCATAAAGATGTCGTCGATAAATATACGGATCTTCTCGTAGGATACCTTGAGAAGAATGGGCAAGTGACTGTTGCGGAATTTCGCGAGATAACGCAGAGCAGTCGGAAATTCATAGTACCTTTCCTGGAACACTGTGATAGCCATGGCATCACGATACGCGATGGTAACTATCGTCGGCTAAGAGATTAAACCAACCTGCCAACATCCCTGAATAACGGGGGAGGATAGGGTCCGGTGGCCCTACTGGACTTCAAATCCAGCTACCGGCGTCAACGTCGGTGGTGGGTTCGACTCCCACCCTCTCCCGCCAATCCTGTTTGTGAACGCTCAATCATGACGGGAAGCAGCACACAAATCGAGGAGGAAATCACAAATCAACATGGTAGAGGTCTACAGGCTAAGACAGAAATTATAGGAGCGAGATTCCCGCGCATGGCATTGAGTCGACCAAGTGATGTCGCACATAGAAATGTCGCACATAGAAATGTCGCACAAATTCCACTTGACAACAGTAACTTCGATTCAGTATAATCTTAGTTTGCGTCTCAATGCAAAGCTCCTATGCGCTGCATGAATTCACTCTAACAACCTAATTCAAAAACAAGGTGGAAGCGATGCCCCATAATGTGAAACTTGGGAAACGTGAACGTGTGTCCTACGCTCGAATCCCGGAAATCATGGACTTACCGGATCTCATTGAGGTACAAAAGGCTTCCTACGAAGAATTTCTGCAACGCAGCGTGCCTCCCGAAGAGAGAAGCGATATAGGGTTGCAGGCTGTCTTTAAGGAAATCTTCCCTATTACTGATTTCAGTGATACCTCCTCTATTGAGTTTGTCAGTTATTCACTCGGCAAACCCAAATATGATGTCACAGAATGCCAAGAACGTGGAATGACCTATGCTGTACCGATGAAGATTCTGGTACGTTTGATCCTCCGTGAGAAGGATAAAGACACGGGTGAGAAACGGATCATCGATATTAAAGAATCAGAAGTTTATATGGGTGAACTTCCTCTCATGACTGAACGAGGAACCTTTGTTATCAATGGTGCTGAACGTGTCGTTGTCAGTCAGCTTCATCGTTCACCTGGGGTTATCTTTAAGACAGACACACATGCAAGCGGTAGAAAACTGTTCAAGGGTGAGATCATACCATACCGAGGGGCATGGATTGAGTTCGAATACGATGTGTACGATATCATCCATGTACGCCTTGATCGACGCAAGAAAATGCTCGCCACAATTTTTCTCCGAGCCCTGGGTTGGGAGAAAGATGAAGATATTATTCGCCTCTTCGCCCGTACCGAGACAGTTGAACTGCCTCAGTGGCATGATAGCGATATTGTCATCCCTATTGAAGAATCGGAAAAGATCGTTGGCAGACGCGTCTACTCCAACGTAAAGTCCCCTATGACAGGGGAAGTGATCCTAAAGATGGATGAACAGGTCACGGAACATCTGCTTGAGCGGATGCGCCGTTCAGGTGTGACAGAAGTGCCTGTGATCGATGACAGCCTACCCGAAGGGATCATTGGGCGCATCGTGGCGTCGCCAGTCATTGATATGGAGACGGGCGAGATATTGGCAGAATCATGCACTCTGGTGGATGTGGAGCTGCTGAGGGTCTTTGCAAGTGAAGGCATTCAGACAGTAGAACTTATCGACGAGGAAGATGCTCTTGAGATTGAATTCCTGCTGAACACGCTGCGCAAGGATCAAGTGCGAACGCAAAAGGAAGCTCTGATCGAGATCTTCCGCAGGATTCAGCCCGGAGATCCACCAACACCTGACAGCGCTCGTTCCAGAGTGGAGAAGATGTTCTTCTACCGTGATCGGTACGATCTTTCGCCGGTAGGCCGATATAAGCTGAATCAGAAATTCGGTAGGGATGATCCTGAAGATCTCCGCATTCTGCAAAAAGAAGATGTGGTTGAAGTGCTGCGCCATCTGATGAAGATACAGCGCG
>JAJRTO010000130.1 GCA_024278235.1 Candidatus Poribacteria bacterium | reverse complement strand
GGCATCCTGATCGCCGGGCTAAGTTCAGACCGTATCCTGACGAGAGAGTCTCTGGACGCGATAGAAGATCTGGTCAGCTATCCGTCAGCGGAAGATATTCTCAAGAATTGGCCGCGTTTTCGAGGCCCCGGTGGTCTCGGTATATCAGCCTATGAGAATATTCCGGATTCCTGGGATGGCGCCACAGGTGAAGGGATCTTATGGAAGACAGAAGTGCCCCTTCCCGGTGAAAATTCACCGATAGTCTGGGGAGATCGACTGTTTGTGACAGGAGCCACTGAAGATGAACGCGGAGTGTATTGCTTCGATGTGAATTCAGGTAAACTCCTCTGGCAGGGATCTGTCGCCAACGTACCCGGGAGCCCTTTGGAAACACCCGAAGTGATGGAGGATACAGGATTCGCGGCGCCGACCGCTGTTACCAATGGTCGGTACGTCGCCGCCATATTTGCCAATGGCGACTTCGTGTGTTATGATTTCAATGGAAGGCAGATTTGGGCCCAGAACCTGGGTATACCCGATAGTATGTATGGTTATGCATCATCGCTAACGATGTTTGAGAATTTAATCCTGGTACTGTATGATCAGGCTTCAGCAGAGGACGGATTGTCCAGTCTCATGGCGTTTGATTTTGACTCAGGGAAACTGGTGTGGGAGACAGATCGCCCCGTCCCCAACTCCTGGGCCTCACCCATCGTCATCGATCTGGGAACGCATAAAGAACTCATCACCTGTGCAGATCCCTGGGTGATCGCCTATGATCCCCGTACCGGCACAGAACTCTGGCGTGTGGACTGCCTGGGTGGAGATGTTGCCCCATCTCCTGTCTTTGCAGATGGACTGGTGTTCGTAGCGAATGACTACGCGCTTCTAGCCGCCATCCGTCCCGGCGGTACAGGTGATGTCAGTGAAACCCATGTCGCCTGGACGGCCGATGAGGGATTGCCGGATATCTGTAGTCCTCTGAGCAACGGTGAACTGGTATTGTTAGTCGATAGTTACGGTACACTCACCTGCTACGATGCAAAGAGCGGAGAGAAAGTCTGGGAGGAAGAGATCGATGCCTCGTTCCAATCCTCTCCAAGCCTGGTAGGAGACCGCATCTATCTGATGAGCGATGACGGTGTCATGTTCATCATAGCGGCGGAGAGGGAATACCGACTGGTCGGCACAGCAGAACTCGGTGAGGCAGTCCGCAGTTCTCCTGCTTTTCTGGATGGTCGTATTTACGTTCGTGGAGAGACGCATCTGTATTGTATTGGGCGGGGAGAATCATCAACCTATGGTTCACTACCTAATCGGAAGAAGTCATGATCTCTATCAAACAAGCGAAAATAGACTTTTGCCAGAGGCTGAAAGATTTTGTAAAGTCGCTTAATTCATACGTTTCCACTCAAGACAGGCAATGGACCATCAAGGGGTTCATTGACATTTACCGGAATATCTACACGATTTCAGCAGATACGAAAGTGTTATCGAAGATACTTGAGATACACCTCTTCCCTAAAATACTGGAGTTTGCGCAAAATAACGATTATGCAATCGTGTTGCCGGAGCATCAAAATTATTATCCGGACCTATCGTTTGTCAGTATTCAGGATGAACGGATTAAGTTTGCAGTTGATTTGAAAACGACCTATAGACTTCCAGACTACCCGGGTTTTTGTAATGGATTCACGCTTGGCTCACATGGAGAATACTTCATCAACAGAAACAGTACCAAGAACATCCAATTTCCTTACAAGGATTATGTTGCTCATTTTTGCTTGGGCATCATCTATTCCCGAACCGATCCGGCATCTATGGATGAGGTGAGTTCCTATCAAATAACACAACTGCGCTCCATTACTTCTGTTATTCATGACCTACAGTTCTTTGTCACTGAAAAGTGGCGGCTCGCGAGTGATAGGAGTGGAAGTGGTAATACAGCGAACATCGGTAGTATTTACAGAATATCCGATATTCTCAGTGGCAATGGGATGTTCAGTAGACTGGATGAACCATGGTTTGATGACTACTGGATGAACTATGGCAAGATAACGATGACAACCAAGACTGGCAGTACGAAGCCGATAACCAGCCTCATAGATTTTATCGCATACCGAGGCGGAGATCCAAATCTGATTGTACCAAAGTCCAGAAAACGAAGGGCAAGGAAGCAGAGGAACAATGGCTAATGTATTGATTCCTCCCATCAAGTGCCAGGGTATCAAGAGCAAGTTAGTGCCCTGGATCAAGGAATATATAGACTGGGATGAAAAAGGAAGGTGGATTGAGCCATTCTCAGGTTCGGGTGTCGTCGGGTTCAATGTTGGCCCCAAGAGGGCTCTTTTCTGCGATAACAACCCGCATATCATTGCTTTCTACACCCAGATCAATTTGGACAACATTACTCCTGGGGATGTACGAAGTTTTCTGGAAGAGGAGGGGAAACATCTCTCACAATATGGAAAGGATTACTACTATCAGGTCCGAGATCGTTTTAATGAGCATCATGATCCGCTGGATTTTCTGTTCCTGAATCGTTCCTGCTTTAACGGTGTGATTCGATTTAACAGCAAGGGGGAATTCAACGTACCTTTTGGTCATAAACCGGAGCGTTTCTCGAAATCCTATATCACAAAAATTGTCAATCAGGTAAAAACCGTTCACCAACTATGCCAGTTGAACGAGTGGGAGTTCCTCTGCCAAGACTTCCGGGAGACGTTATCCGTGGTCAAGGATGAAGATTTCGTGTACTGTGATCCCCCCTATGTGGGAAGGCATACGGGCTATTTCAACACGTGGGGAGATGCTAACGAAGTTGAAATGTTCGAACGGCTTCAGAGTTGTGGATGCAGGTTCCTCCTGTCTACATGGCATAGCAACGAACACAGACAAAACCCGTATCTCGAACGACTTTGGTCGGTATTCCATGTTGTAACCAGAGAGCATTTCTACCATGTTGGTGCGAAGGAATCCAATCGAAAGCCTAT
The DNA here is from genome assembly GCA_024278235.1 of Candidatus Poribacteria bacterium. Classification (GTDB taxonomy): domain Bacteria; phylum Poribacteria; class WGA-4E; order JAJRTO01; family JAJRTO01; genus JAJRTO01. The sequence goes on along the minus strand of JAJRTO010000130.1, from coordinate 12,524 downwards.
GCTGGAGGCTCTGGTGATGAACTATGAAACAGAAGTCATTGGGAATGACAAAGGGCATTACGTTCAGACAAGATTCCTGGAATTCCCTGCAGAATACCAGATTCATGGACGGACAGGCGAATGCTAGATCTGTCATTTGTAGATGAAGTTATCGAGAAAAACGGCCGGGGAGCGGAGGTCATTATTCCCATCCTGCAGGCCATCCAGGAACACTATCGCTATCTCCCTGAAGAAGCGTTGCAGCGGGTGTGCGAGACGACCGAGATCACGCCGATGCAGATCGCCGGCGTATCGAGTTTCTATTCCCAGTTCCGGCATCGTCCTGTGGGCCAGCACATCGTTCACATATGTCATGGAACCGCCTGTCATGTGAAAGGCGCCGGGCTGATCCAGGACGCGCTCTACCGTCATCTCAATATCCCTGATAACGATGACACCGATGCGGATGGGCTGTTCACCGTCCAGAAGGTCGCATGCCTGGGATGTTGCACCCTGGCGCCCGTTGTTCAGATCGATCAGGTGACTTATGGGAATCTGACTCCAGACATGGTTCCCAGGATGCTCAGCGACTTCCTGGAGCATGAACAGCACCGTGAAAAGTATGGGGAGGAGCAGCCGACTCCAGCAGAAATCCCTCTTGACGGAGAATCGGAGATACGCATTGGTCTGGGTTCCTGTTGTGTTGCCAGGGGGAGTGGGCAAGTGTGTGATGTCCTGAGCCAGTCCCTCATGGGAACGGGTGTCAAGGTTGCAGTGAAGCCGGTCGGATGTGTCGGGATGTGTCACCAGACACCACTGGTTGAGGTGATTTCTCCCGGCAAGGCGCCAGCGATTTATACCAAGGTGATGCCACAGGATGCAAAAGCAATCGTTCAACATCATTTCAAGCCTAAGGGGATGATCCGGAGGCTCCGCCACGCGATTTCAACATCCCTCGATCTGTTGTGGGAGGAAGAGAAGCAAGAAGCCATCTCCCGTCATTCAGCAAATAAACGTGACCCTGTGATAGCTGCGTTCCTCGGCAAACAGAAACATCTCGCAACGGAGTTTTCAGGGCAGATCCATCCGACCGATCTCGGGGAATACCTTCAGCGTGGTGGATTCAAGGCCCTTCGTCATTGCGTCGAGGAACTCACTCCGGAACAGGTGATAGAGGAGGTACAGCAAAGCGGCTTACGCGGCCGAGGAGGTGCTGGCTTCCCAACAGGATTCAAATGGTCAAAGGTCCGGGAGGCAAAAGGGGAACTGAAATATATCATCTGCAATGGCGATGAAGGGGATCCGGGAGCCTTCATGGATCGAATGCTGTTGGAGTCGTATCCGTATCGCATCATTGAAGGAATTGCAATTGCTGCCTATGCGGTCGGTGCTCAGGAAGGCTATTTTTACATCCGTGCTGAATATCCGCTTGCGGTGAGACGTATCAGGGAAGCGATTCAGCAATGTGAAACTCAGGGATTTCTCGGTGAGAACATCGCCGGTAGCCGGTGGAACCTCCACCTCCAGATTATGGAGGGTGCCGGTGCTTTTGTATGTGGTGAGGAAACGGCCCTGCTCGCTTCGATTGAGGGTCGGCGTGGCATGCCCCGCTTGCGGCCTCCCTATCCTGCGGATAGTGGACTGTGGGGGAAACCCACTCTGATCAACAACGTCGAGACCTATGCTCTCGTTCCCTGGATCATGCAGAATGGTGCAGACGCTTTTGCCGCTTTTGGCACTGAGAAGAGCAAGGGCACCAAGGTGTTTGCGCTGGCCGGCAAAGTAGCGCGAGGTGGACTCATCGAAGTGCCGATGGGGATGACCCTTCGTGAGATTGTGGAGGAGATCGGGGGAGGCATCGCAGGCGGGAAGCGATTCAAGGCGGTCCAGGTCGGTGGGCCTTCGGGGGGATGCATCCCTGCGGAACTGGCGCATACGCCGGTGGACTATGAGGAATTAACGGCCGTGGGAGCCATCATGGGTTCCGGCGGGCTGGTCGTACTGGATGAGGCTGATTGCATGGTAGACATCGCCCGGTACTTCCTGGAGTTCACGCAGGATCAATCCTGTGGCAAGTGCACTTATTGCCGCGTCGGCACACGACGCATGCTGGATATTCTGGAACGGATTTGCGCCGGCCGGGGCAAGGAAAAGGATCTTGATGAATTGGAGCATCTTGCGCGGATTGTGCATCAGGGAAGCATCTGTGGACTCGGAAAAACAGCCCCCAATCCGGTGCTTTCGACCCTACACTATTTCCGAGGGGAGTATGAGGCTCATTTGGAGGGGCGTTGCCCGGCCGGCAAGTGCAAGGAACTGATCCGATATACCGTGACAGACGAGTGTATTGGATGCACCCGGTGTGCGCAGCATTGCCCCGTCGATGCGATCCCGATGGCACCGTATCAGAAGCATGAAATCGATCCGGATACGTGCACTCACTGCGATGTCTGTCGGGAGATATGCCCCGTGGATGCAATTGAGATTATTTGACTGTTTTCAGGATACATACCAATTATGCCAAAACTTATCATCGATAATCGTGACATTGAAGTCGAGCCGGGGGACACCATCCTCGATGCTGCACGACAACTGGGGCTCGACATCCCGACGCTCTGTTTCCGTGAGGGATTTCAGCCATCTACATCCTGCATGGTGTGCGTGGTCAAGATAAAAGACCGGGGTAAATTCGTCCCTTCCTGTGCGACGGTTGCGGAGGAGGGCATGCAGGTCGAAAATGATACCGAGGAGGTCCACGAAGCTCGAAGAACGGCATTGGAACTGTTGTTGAGCGATCACGTGGGTGATTGCATCGCTCCCTGTCACAACGCATGCCCGGCTCAGATGGATATCCCACGCATGCTCCGCCATATCCGCGTTGGGGAACTCCATGAGGCACTCGTTACGGTGAAGGAAGATATCGCGCTCCCAGCGGTTCTGGGATATATCTGCACCGCCCCCTGCGAAGGCGCGTGCCGGCGGCGTGCCTATGATAGCCCCGCCTCGATATGTCTCCTGAAACGCCATGTTGCTGAGATAGACCTTGCATCGGAGGAGATCTATATACCATCCCGCTCACCTGGAAATGGTAGGAGCATCGGGATTGTGGGGACCGGCCCAACGGGATTGTCAGCCGCCTACTATCTGCTCCAGAAAGGCTATGACTGCACTCTCTTTGATGACCATGAAAGGCCCGGGGGCATGCTTCGGTACGCTGTCCCGGAGGATAGGCTCCCTCACGATGTTCTGGATGCGGAGATCGGGATCATCGGCCAACTCGGTGCCAAATTCCGTATGCAGACACGCATCGGGCTAGATCTCACGCTGAAGGCGTTGAAGGAAGAATACGACGCTCTTCTGATAGCCACGGGTGAACTGGAAGCCAGCGGAGCGGAAACGTTGGGGCTCCACACCTCGTCGCGTGGGATCCAGGTGGATCCGAATACGTACCAGACCACAGTTGAAGGCATCTTTGCCGCCGGCAATGCGATCCGCCGACGGAACAAGCTCGCAGTACGCTCTGCGGCAGATGGTAAGGCCGCTGCGATCTCCATCGATCAGCATTGCTCCGGACTTCCTTTGATCGGCACCCCCCGATCCTTCCACTGTCGCATCGGCAAGTTGGTGGAAGGTGAGCTTGAGAAATTCGTGGTGCGTGCCAGTAACGAACAACGGGTGACACCAATGGGTGGGATCGAGCATGGATTGTCTGTCCAGGAGGCACGTGCGGAAGCCCAACGCTGTCTTCAGTGTGATTGTCGAAAGGCCAACGGTTGTAAGTTGAGGCAATATGCGGAGATCTATGAAGCCAATCCCAACCGCTATCGTGGGGTGCGCAGGATTTATGAGCACCAGGACCAACACCCGGAGGTGATTTTCGAGCCCGGTAAATGCATCAGTTGTGGGCTTTGCATCCAGATCGCATCCAGATCAGGTGAAGAACTCGGGCTCTCTTTCATCGGTCGGGGATTTGATGTGAAGGTCGGGGTGCCCTTCAACCGATCCATTGCAGAAGGGCTCAGGATTGTCGCAACGGAGTGTGTCGCCGCGTGTCCCACGGGCGCGCTCATGCTGAAAGATGACACCTGATGCACATACGTTTCATCGGAATCATAGGTCTGATCATCCTCATCATCGGTATGGGATACATCCTCCTAACGACTACGGAACGAAACAGGACCGCTGTCCAGGCTGTCAAAGGCCCCGTTGCGGGACAAGATGCCGGATTCGCATCGATAGAACAGGTAACTCATTGGCCGATGTTTCGGGGAGGGCCTTCGCTATCCGGGGTGGCAGCAGGTAATCTTCCGGACAGGCTTGAGCTTTACTGGCGATTCAAAACAAAAGACCCCATTACATCCTCGGCAGCGATCGCAGATGGGATGGTCTATATCGGCTCTGAAGATGGAAACGTCTATGCCATTGATCTGATGAACGGAGAAGAGATCTGGTCTTTCCAGACGGGGGACTCCATTGAAGCGTCTCCCTGTGTCCTCAATGGTTCCGTGTTCATCGGATCTTCCGATTCGTTTCTCTATGCCCTCGACGCTTCCGATGGTGCTCTTCAGTGGAAATATGAGACAGGAGCAAAAATCCTCGGCTCTGCAAATTGGGTGCGTTTCGCTGAATCGGATGGTTTCCGGGTTCTGGTGGGAAGTTATGACAACATACTTCACTGTGTGGACACGTCGACCGGCAAACTTGTCTGGAGCTACGAAACGGGAAGTTACATCAACGGCGCTCCGGCTGTAGCAGAAAATGGAATCGCTTTTGGTGGGTGTGATGCGATCCTCCACATTGTGTCGAAGGCCGATGGTAAGAAGATTGCCGCCATCGAGACATCCGCCTATATTGCGGGTTCAGCGGCTGTGTTTGATAGATACGCTTACGCCGCAAACTACGAAGGACAGATCATTTGTGCCGATATGCTTACCGGCTCTGTTGTCTGGGAGAATTCGGACAGAAAATCCCCCATCTTCTCATCGCCCGCTGTCAACGATACCTATGTCGTTTTTGGCTCACGCGATAAACGAGTCCATTGTGTTCGCCGGGAAGATGGCAGTCAAGTCTGGACGTTTCTGACACGAGGACAGGTGGACAGTTCCCCTGTCATCTGTGGTGATAAGGTCATCGTTGGCTCAGACGATGGACGGCTCTATATGCTGGCACTTGCAGATGGCGACGAGATCTGGTCCTACGAGATCGGAGAATCCGTCACCAGTTCGCCTGCAATATCTGGAAATACCGTTGTGGTTGGCTCCTATGATGGGGTGCTTTATGCGTTTGGACCAAAGCGATAGGGAATACCAATGAAAATCATCCAATTGCTGCCGGGTGCCGGGAACAGCTTCTACTGTGAAAACTGCTTGCGCGATATGGGACTTGTGAAGGCATTGCGTCAACTGGGACATGATGCCATCATGGTGCCACTCTATCTGCCGATCACAACAGATGAGGCGAGTTCTCAAACGCCGGTCTTCTTTGGTGGGATCAATGTCTATCTGCAACAGAAGCTGGCCCTTTTCCGGAAAACGCCTCGCTGGATCGACCGCCTCTTTGACGCGCCGGCTCTCCTGAGATGGGCAGCAAGCAAGGCGGGCATGACCAGAGCAACGGACTTGGCTGAGACCACACTATCCATGCTTCACGGAGAAGATGGCCGCCAGGCCAAGGAGTTGGATCGGCTGGTCCGATGGTTAGCCGCTGAAGAGAAACCGGATGTCGTTCATCTCTCCAATGTCCTCCTGGCGGGTATGGCGCATCGGATCAAACAGGAACTGGATGTCCCTGTGACCTGCACACTTCAGGACGAAGACATCTTTGTGGATCTGTTGCCCGAACCGCAACGCCAGTTGGTGTGGGACACGCTCGCCGAACGAGCGACTGATGTGGATGCGTTTATCTCGGTGAGCCATTACTTCAAACGGTTTATGTGTGAGTCGCTTAAGATCCCTGAGGAGCGTATCCACGTGATCTATACGGGAGTTCGTCTCGAAGAATACCATCCGGCAACTTCATCTTCTGAGCCACCGGTGATCGGATATCTTGAACGTCAGTGCTATGAGAAGGGGCTGCACGTGCTGGTAGACGCCTTCATTATCCTCAAGAAACGAGGGAACATCCCGGGGCTTCGTCTGCGGATTACCGGTGGCAAGACCGCCGATGATGACGCCTACATCGAGGAGATCCACCGAAGGTTGTCTGAAAGTCAACTGGATAGCGATGTCGAGTTCCTGCCGAACCTCAGCCGAGAAGATAAACTCACGTTTTTGCAGGGGCTTTCCGTGATGTCCGTCCCGGCGGTGCATAAGGAGGCGTTCGGACTGTATGTGATCGAGGCACTGGCAGCAGGGGTTCCGGTCGTTCAACCCAAACAGGGAGCCTTCCCGGAACTGCTGGAAATCACAGAGGGCGGGCTCCTCTTCGAACCCAATAACGCCGAGTCCCTTGCGATGACTATTGAGAGCCTGTTGCTGGACCCCGCTCGATTACGGCAATTGGGCACACAAGGGCGCGAGGCTGTACTTGCAAATTTCGGTGTCGAACGGATGGCGGAAGAGGTGGGGCACGTTCTCAAGGAAATTGTATCGAAGGGACGCTACTGATGTCACATGGAATCTTGCTGGAATTGACCGATGTCTGTAAGCGATACGACTCCCCTGGCGAGGCAGAACCCTTAACGGTGCTCAAGGGGGTCACCCTCCAGGTTGCATCAGGTGATTCAGTTGCGATCCTCGGACCGTCTGGTTCAGGAAAAAGCACACTGCTCAATATCATCGGTTCGTTGGACCATGCCACATCCGGCTGTGTGAGTCTTGAAGGTCGCGATCTCACCGAACTCGACGAAAAGCAGTTGGCGACCATCCGCAACCGCGAGATCGGTTTTGTATTTCAACTCCACCACCTTCTCCCTCAGTGCACAGTTCTGGAGAACGTGCTTGTGCCCACACTGGCAGGATCCACGGCCATTCCCAGGGATAAAACCGAGGGCCGGGCGAGGAGATTGCTCGAACGCGTTGGGATGGGGCATCGACTGATGCATCGACCAGGCCAGCTTTCAGGAGGGGAACGCCAACGAGTTGCCGTGGTGCGGGCGTTGATCAATCAACCGAAACTGCTATTGGCAGATGAACCCACCGGCTCACTGGACAAAGAGGCATCCGAAAACCTGGCACAACTCCTCGTGGAACTGAAGCGGGAGGAAGGGATCGCGTTGATAGTCGTGACCCATGCTCAACATCTCGCAAGGCGCATGGATCGTGTGTTCGAGTTGGTCGATGGGCGACTCATCCCCTTGCAGACAGAAGAAAACTGAGAAGAATGACTCTCTGGAACCTGATCAAGCATAGCTTGCATTTCTACTGGCGCACTCATCTGGGTGTCATACTGGGAGTTGCTGTGAGTACGGCAGTTCTCGTGGGGGCACTCATCGTTGGAGACTCCGTCCGATACAGTCTGCGATCCATCGCTCTTTCCCGTCTGGGGGATACTCAATTCGCGCTGATCCCTCAAGATCGCTACTTCCGCTCCCAACTCGGTGATGAGTTGCAGGCGTCGCTCCGGACGGCTGTCGCACCCATACTCATGCTACAGGGGATCGTCATCCACAGTGCCAGTGCAACCCGTGCGAATCAGGCTCAGATCGTTGGTGTTGATGAGCGGTTCTGGGTGTTGGGGCATGCGGATGTGCCGTTCGCTGATGGATCCGACGATGCGGTGATTTTGAACGAATCTTTGGCGAAGCATCTCGGTGTGGCTGCGGGCGACAATGTCCTCCTGCGTGTCGAGAAGCCCGGACTCATGCCACGGGATGCTCCTCTGGCAACGGATTCAGATGCGGCCGTTGCAATGCAGTTGACGGTAAGCTCGATCATTTCTGACACCGGTTTTGGCAATTTCAGCCTTCGGGCCAATCAGATCCCTCCGTTCAATGCCTTCGTACCATTGGCCTGGCTCCAGCAGAGGATAGAACTCCCCGGTCGAGCGAATGCCCTTCTTGTTGGTGAAAACGCGGCACAGAATCTGACACAAGAGGATGTTGACGAGGCCATCCGAAGACATTGGCAGCTTGCAGATGCAGAAATCGATCTGCGCGAACTCCCACAGCAGGGCGTGCTTGAACTCAGCAGTCGCCGCATTTTCCTGGATCCCGCTGTTGCCGCTGTGGCCACGGACATCGTACCCAATACGCTCGGTGTGTTGACCTACTTCGTCAATGAACTCCGTGTGCGGGATCGGGCGGCGCCCTACTCAATGGTAACGGCCCTGGGGCTTCTGAATGCCACGGAGGATGGTGTGGCCGGGTCCACACTATCGAGCGAAGGCTTACGTATTCCTCCGGAAGATATGCCGGATGACGCGATGTTGATCAACACCTGGTTGGCGGAGGATCTTCAGGCGAAAGAGGGAGATCTCCTGCAACTGACCTATTACGTGGTCGGGCCTATGCGTAAACTGGAGGAACAAGTTCGTCAGTTCCGGGTTTATGGGATTCTCTCCATGGATGATCCGCTTTCGGAGCCTGGTTGGATGCCGGCGTTCCCCGGGTTATCCGATGTCGAAAACTGCCGTGACTGGGAACCCGGCATCCCCATCGACCTCGACAACATCCGGGACAAAGATGAAGAGTACTGGGATAGCTACCGTGGAACACCCAAAGCGTTTATTACCTTACGTGCGGGACAGTCCATGTGGGAAAATCGCTTTGGCAATCTGACCGCACTGCGTTTTCCCCTCACTGCGGATACGCGGAAAACCGTCGTAGAGACTTTACAGCATCAGCTCCATCCCGCCTCTGTTGGTCTCTTTTTCCAGCCCCTTCGTGAACGTGCTCTGGCTGCCAGTACCCAATCTCTGGATTTCGGTCAACTGTTCCTGGGATTGAGCTTCTTTCTGATTATCTCGGCCTTACTACTCACGGGGTTGCTATTTGTACTGACGGTGGAACAGCGATCCGAGGAGATGGGGACGTTACTGGCAATCGGTTTTCCTTCCTCACGGGCACGCCACCTCTTCCTCTGGGAGGGGAGTGTGTTGGCGATCATCGGTGGAGCCGCCGGTGTCGTGGGAGGTATCCTATACACGAAACTGGTGCTATATGGCCTATCAACTGTCTGGAGAGGAGCTGTTGCGGGGTCAGTCCTTCGTTTCCATGCAGAACCGATGACCCTTCTGCTAGGTGGGACTCTGGGGACTCTCGCCGCGCTGTTGGTGATGATGATCCACATCCGCCGGCAAACCAGGCTCTCTGCTGTGAAGTTGCTCACGGGGAGCTATCGGTCGGATGAAAACCCACTGATACCAACGCCTGCGATCCGCCAGATAAGTTTCTGGGTAGGGGCCGCCGCGATTGCCGCAGCGTTACTCCTCGTGGGTCTCGTTGGGGCAAGCAAAGACAGGGGAGCCGCAGGGATCTTTTTCGCTTCGGGTAGCCTGTTGCTGGTCGGCAGCATTGCGTGGAGTCGCACGTTGCTCACGTCATTCAGATCTGGAACGGATGGCTCCTCCATGACACTCGCCGGCATGGGATTGCGGAACGCCATTCGACGACGTGGCCGCAGCCTCGCTATCATAGCCTTGCTGGCCTGTGGCAGCTTCCTTATGATTGCTATCAGTGCCAATCGTCATGATCCACTCGAAGGCATCGAACAGCGATCATCCGGCACCGGCGGATTTGCACTCTTTGGTGAATCCGCGCTCCCCGTTTTCCACGATCTAAATACGCCGGAAGGCCGCGATGCTTACGGTCTGGATTCAGTGGAGCTTCAGGGTGTTGAGTTCGTACCGTTGCGTGTCCATGCGGGCGATGATGCCAGTTGCTTGAATTTGAATCGCGCTCAGACCCCTCAATTGTTGGGGGTGAAGCCCGAATTGCTGGGATCACGCGAGGCATTTACCTTCGTCAAGATCATGGAGGATCTCCCGGCGGACGATCCCTGGTTGTTACTCAATCGGCAACTGGATGGAAAAACGGTTCCTGCCATAGGAGATCAGGCGACGATCACCTGGGCACTCGGTAAATCTGTGGGGGATACGCTGCTCTACACCGATGAGCGTGGAAACACTTTCCCGATCCGACTGGTCGGCGTTCTGGCCAACTCGGTCCTGCAAGGCAACCTCGTCATCTCTGAGGATAACTTTCTGAACCGTTTCCCATCCGGCAGTGGATACCAGATGTTCCTCATCGATGCACCCTCGCAGCGGATAGATTCTGTCTCACAGATGCTCTCGCGTGCGCTACAGGACATCGGCCTCGAACTGACATTGGCAGGAGAACGGTTGGCTATGTTTAGCATCGTGGAGAATACGTATCTTTCCATATTCCAGGCTCTTGGCGGTCTGGGACTGCTCCTCGGTACGATTGGTCTCGGCATCGTTGTGCTTCGGAACATCCTCGAACGCAGAAGTGAGTTGGCTCTCTTGCGCGCTCTCGGTTTTGAACGTCGCTCTGTCCAGTGGTTGGTTCTCTCCGAGCACTGGGCATTGTTTCTGCTGGGGTTGCTCTGTGGAGTGACATCGGCATTGGTGGCGGTCTTACCGGCGTTGCGCTCCCCTGGTGCAAACGTGCCTTACCGTTCACTCATCTTGACCCTGGTGATCATTGTGGTCAGCGGCCTATGGTGGATATGGGGGACGACGCGACTGGTGCTCCGAGGGCCACTGTTGAACGCCCTTCGCAATGAATAGGAACTGATGAAAGCACTTTCTCGACTCAAGCTCACGATTCCCAATATGACTTATATGGCAGCGGCAGCCCTCGCCCTGGTTAGTTTGATCATCCTATGGTTATGGATGACGAGCGAGCCGGAGGGGGAATGGCAAGAGCGGGTTCCAAGCCAGATAGATCTGCATCCCCCAAGTGTCGATGAGGGAATATCGGCGATCTTGCGTGGTGAGTTGATCCAGTCCGATGGAATTCCAGCGGAGATCCCCGGTTCCTGGCCGAGATTCCGGGGGACGAACTTCGATGGTATCAGTGCTGAGGATGTCGCTCTCGCAGAGGCGTGGGCGGAAGGAGAACCGAAGGTCCTCTGGAGCGTCGATGTCGGCGAAGGATATGCAGGTGCGGCTGTACGAAACGGTCGAGTCTATCTGCTCGATTATGATATGGAACAAAAGGCGGATGCCCTCCGATGTCTCTCGCTTGCCGATGGAAAAGAGATCTGGCGCTACTCATACCCTGTGAAGACCAAAAGGAATCATGGGATGTCACGCACGGTTCCGGCGGTCACGGATGAGCATGTGGTTGGGCTTGGACCGAAATGCCATGTCATCTGTCTGGATTCGATCACGGGTGAATTTCGTTGGGGGATCGACCTCGTAAGGGATTTTGGCACCACGGTTCCTCTCTGGTATGCGGGGCAGTGTCCGCTGATCGATGGTGGGCGTGTTATTCTGGCCCCCGGTGGCGAGATGCTCATGATCGCCGTTGATATTGAAACGGGGGAGGTTGTCTGGGAAACCCCCAATCCACGCCGCTGGAAAATGACGCATGCCTCCATCATGCCGATGGTCTTTGCCGGCAAACGTATGTACGTCTATTGTGCCAGCGGCGGCGTCGTTGGTATCTCTGCCGAGGATGGCACACTCCTGTGGGAAACAAGTGAGTGGCGTATCAGTATCGCTACGGTGCCATCGGCTCTGATTATGGATGAAGGGCGCATCTTCCTTTCAGGGGGATACAATGCAGGTAGTATGATGTTGCAATTGAGGGAGGATAATGGTACGATTATAGCAGAGCCCGTTTTCCGATTGGAAGCGGAGGTATTCGGTGCCACTCAGCACACGCCGATCCTCTTTGAGGATCACATATATGGAGTTCGGCCCGATGGTCAATTGGTCTGCCTGGATACCAATGGTAAGGTTTTGTGGGCTAGTGGAGCCGCTCATTCTTTCGGGCTCGGTCCTTTTTTGATAGCCAATGGCCTCATCTATGTCATGGATGATTCAGGGTTGCTCACCCTGACGAAGGCCGGCTCGTCAAACTACACGCAACTGGCTCAGGCACAGGTTCTCACAGGACATGATTCCTGGGGGCCGATGGCGATTGTCGGTGGTCGGCTGATCGCACGTGATTTGACTCAGATGGTATGTTTGGATGTCCGGGCGAAGTAGAGTATCGGACTGAGGAGTCACCGGCCGTGAGCCATATTCTAAAGAGAGAGAAATTCTGTTCTACTTCTCGAAATTTCACTGCAATATTGAGGAGATGTGATGAAAACAAGATTGATCTGCCTTACTGTTCTCGTATGTTTACTTGGTTCTTCTGGTCTGCTTGCACAGCAGACAGTTGGATGGCGGACCGATGGTACAGGGATCTACGCGGATGCCACTCCCCCTACAAAATGGTCCACAGAGGATCATATCATCTGGAAGACTCGCATGCCGGACTGGAGTAATGCCACACCGGTCGTTGTGGGGGATCGGATATTTGTCTGTGCAGAGCCAACAACGTTGGTATGTGTCCGAGCCAGTGATGGCGAGATCCTGTGGCAGCGGACAAACACCTACCTCGATATGGTGGATCCCGGGGAAGTCGACAATGT
>JAJRTO010000129.1 GCA_024278235.1 Candidatus Poribacteria bacterium | reverse complement strand
GGTTTCGCATCGGAACGAGCAGGCTGCACGCTCTACGGGACTCACTGAAAAACTCGTGATGGTGGCATTCAAAGTGGTTTTGTGTTCTCCCTGATCCGTTTTCCGCTTGTATTACCTGGGCAGGCAGATTAGAATAGAAGAAAATACGGAGGAATAGATCATGGCAAATACGCGGACGGATTGGTTTTACCAGGCCCATTGGGGCGTTATGGTCCACTATCTGGGAGCTGCGCCCAGCTCCCCAGGCGGCGTGGAACTCACGGCAGAAATGTGGAACGTCCAGATCGATGCGTTCGATGTTCAGGGATTGGTGCAACAACTCCGATCCATCAACACAAGATATTTCCTGATCACGATTGGGCAGAATTCAGGGCACTACTGCTCGCCCAACGAGACCTACGACCAGATGGTCGGCATCCAGCCCAGCAAATGCTCGCGGCGTGATCTCATTGCAGATCTCTATGAAGCCTTCGAACCGCATGGCATCCGCTTGCTCGTCTATCTTCCCAGTGGTGCCCCAGCGGCCGATCCGGTGGCCGTGGAAAAGTTGAAATGGAGCTGGGGTTACCTGGGAGAGTGGCCCAGGGCACATGGCGGGCCGACACGAGGCGAACGCCTGGCTGAGTTTCAGCGACACTGGGAAGTTGTGATCCGAGAGTGGTCCCTGCGCTGGGGAAACCATGTGCATGGTTGGTGGATCGATGGCTGCTACTTCGCGGACGATATGTATCGCTTCGATGATGAACCGAACTTTGCAAGTTTTGCAAGCGCTCTCAGGGCCGGCAATCCTGATGCGATGATCGCCTTCAATCCCGGGGTTCGAGTTCCCATAATCTGCCACAGCGAATATGAGGATTACACAGCAGGCGAGATATCCGAAGCGTTGCCGACCTGTCCAGGCCGATGGGTCGAACGTAATGGGCATCGGGCACAATACCATCTTCTCAGCTATCTTGGCACCACCTGGGGAGGTGGCGATACACCTCGATTCCCCGACGAACTGGTCGTGGGCTACACACACTATATCAACCGCCAGGGCGGTGTGGTCACATGGGAAGTGCCGATCCAGAAGAATGGGCTCATCCCTCAACCGTTCGTGGATCAACTCGGTGTACTTGGTTAGAGAAGGAGAATTCATGACAGACCTTGCCAAACTTCACGAAGATGTCGTATTCGGAAGGACAAAGGGACAGATTATCTGGCAACCCCGCATCGGTTGTTGGTACAATGACAAGAAATTTGCAGGGGAACCATTGCCTCCACCCTACACCGATATGACCATCCCCGACATCTTTCGTGCATTGGGCTGCTCGGACAGGCTTTACGGCTGGTACAACCGTTGCTTCCGACGCATCGAGCATCCATCGGTGAAATGGGTGCAGAAGCCGTTGAACGAGACGGACACTCAGGTCACCATTGAAACGCCTGTCGGCAAGCAAGTGGCGATACACCGTCGCTCCCCCAACAACAACCATATCATCCACGTCAAATGGGAGGTCGAATCAGAAGAAGAACTCAAAGTTGCCGCCTGGAGGGAAGAGAACACAACCTGGGAGTGGGATCCGGATCTGTTTGACAAGAGCCAACAGGAGATCGGTGACCTCGGTGCGCCGACGATGTATCTGCCCCGCATGAATGTGCAAAACCTGTATATCGAAAAGATGGGGGTCATGAACGGCATCTATGCGATCCACGACTGGCAGGACACCACGGAAGCGTATTTCCGGGCACTGGACGAGAGCCATGACCGGCTAATAGACGTGGTAAACGCTTCTCCCGTGAACATCATCAACTTCGGTGAGAACGTCCATGCAAGCACGCTGTCCCCGGAGATCTTCACCAGATACCATCTTCCCACCTGCCAGCAGCGTTGCGAAAGGCTACATGCGGCGGGAAAGTTTGTCTGCTCTCACTGGGATGGAGATTGCAAACCGCTGCTGCCATTTGCGAAAGAAACCGGGCTCGATGGTATCGAGGCTATCACTCCCAAACCTCAGGGCGATGTAACGCTTGAGGAGATCAGAACTGCGCTTGGAGACGAGATGTTTCTTCTGGATGGGATCCCCGCTGTGTACTTCGATGACACCTATTCGGTCGACGTTCTGATAGAGTGCACCTACCAACTGATAGATCTGTTTGCCCCCAGGTTGGTTCTCGGTATCTCAGACGAGATATCCTCCACAGGAGACATCGAACGGATCCGAATCGTGGGGGATATCGTCAATGAGTACAACACCCAGTTTGAATAGATTGGGCCTGCTTGAGCAAGCTTACCACGGGTTCGCCGGGGCCATATCCCAGGCATCAATAGTTTTCACATTTGTGCTTCCCTTACGGCTCAAGAGAGCTACCGCCAGACTATCGCGCTGTGTGGGATAGATCCGCTGCGTCATGCACTGCCGGCCATTGGCAAAGACTTCCAGGATGGACCGGTCCAGAAAAATGCGCAGCTTCAATGGTTCTCCCTGCCGCAGCTCAAGCGGAGCTTCCTGAGCCTGCACTCTGGGATTCTCTCCACCCATCATGCAGAACGTCCAGTAATGGATGCGGGTGTCCAGGGTAGATTTGCAGATATCGATCCTCAACAATTTAGATTCAGAATCATACGTTATCACGGTTTGCTCGGATCCATCGGGGGAACGCCGCACCATGACCCCAAACTCACACGCATCTTGCGGCTGCATCTCCACGAATAGTTCAAG
>JAJRTO010000128.1 GCA_024278235.1 Candidatus Poribacteria bacterium | reverse complement strand
TAGAAGATATGCATCTCATGCGATACCAATACGGCAAGTGGTTCAGTAGCTAACGTTTTTTCAAATCCCTTCAACGACGACATGAAGACGGGAAGATGAGAAAGTGAGAAAGTGAGAAAACTGGAATTGGCACGCCTTCCCGCCTTCCCGCCTTCTGTGATTTCGG
Organism: Candidatus Poribacteria bacterium; assembly: GCA_024278235.1. Taxonomy (GTDB): domain Bacteria; phylum Poribacteria; class WGA-4E; order JAJRTO01; family JAJRTO01; genus JAJRTO01. The sequence goes on along the minus strand of JAJRTO010000128.1, from coordinate 8,255 downwards.
TACCTGTTTACAAAAGTGTTACCTACTGAACTGCAAGTGGTCAATCTCAATGGAGTGCTTCCCGGATGCGTTTTTTCGCGTCTTCCGGCATCTGAATCCCTGAAGCATCCCAGGCTTCCTCCAGTTCGTCTCGTCCCAGGTCCACGATCTGATGGATAAAGCGAACCTGTCGGGCGTATCGCTTACAGTACTTGCACATGCTCAGATGAAATCTCAGCGCAAATCGTTTACTCCACGACAGTGGATGATCCAGTGATTCTGAAGTCAACTGGGATGCTTCACGGCAGTTTAGCATCATCATGGCTGGTTTCCTCCGGCTTCAAACCAATTGTTTTCCAGGCATTGACGCAGTTGGGTACGGGCCCGGTGCATCATCACCCATAGATTGGTCGATGAGATCCCCAACATCTTACAAACTTCACTGCCTTCAGTCCCGTCGATCTCCCGCAAGGCAAAGGCTTGTCCGATCCGACTGGGCAGGCGATCCATGCAGCGGTGCAGTACACTCCAGAACTCTTTGCGCTCAAGCACTTTCTCCGGGGACTCGTTCCACTCACCGAGTTGAACTTTCCAGCGTCCTTTCGCATCGAAGTAGTTTTCCTCGATAGCATCTTGTAGATCCGGATCATCGTGCGGACGTTCCCTTGTTGATCGTCGGAAGTGGTCCATCGTCTTATGTTTCAAGATACCTATCAGCCAGGTTCGTTCGGAAGATCGCCCCGAGTAGCTCTTTTTGGCTTCCAGGGCCGCACAGAACGTTTCCTGTACCAGTTCTTCCGCGATGTGCACGTCACGGACACGTAATAGAGCAAATCGATAGAGCGCATCGCCATGCAGATCAACCCATTGCTCGGGATCACTCAGCGGCTCCGGTTGAGACGAGTTCATGAGGGTTATATCCTCCTAACCGAGGGGCGAACGTCTACTCAATAGGAAGTCTGTCGAGCTTTTTTTAATCTTACCAGGAAAGGGACTCCGGGATCAATAGAATTCACCGCTATCACAAGCTGAAACGGGCATCACTCTTGTCTTCCCAGTGCGGCGGGAGGTGTCGCTCGTCCGATCGCTCCTGCGAGGACAATCATCGTGAGTACGTACGGGATGATTTCAACAAGCTGAGATGGGATCCGCCAACCCTGTAACCGCCCTTGAAGCACCCCTGCAAACCCGAATAACAAGCATGCGCCTGCGCTGTGGAAGGGTTTCCATTTGCCGAAGATCACAGCAGCGAGGGCAATATAGCCACGGCCTGCGGTCATGGATCGGGTAAAATAGTGAGTGTCGAGGACGAGGAATGCGCCACCGATGGCTGCGAGCGCTCCGCTGATAAGAACACCGGCGTATCTCAAACGCCGCACACTCAGACCCGTGGCGCGCACCGCTTTCGGATGTTCCCCACAGGCACGAAGCCGTAGGCCAAAAGCCGTATGGAACAGCACCAGGTAGCTCACTCCAACGATGAGTAATCCAAGAAAGACAAGCGGGGAATAGGAGCCAAGCGGTCCCAACGACCACTCCTGAAAACCTGGGATCTGTTCGGATGTAGCGACATGGCCGAAGGTAGACACAACACCAAATTCAGTCACACCTAATGCCAGCAGATTGAGAGCAACTCCACTTACAATCGCATCCGCCTCAAACTGAACGCAGGCGACCGCATGGATCCCGGCGAACAGGATTCCCACGATGATGCTCATCAGTAACCCAACCACCGGCTGACCCGTCCAGTAGGTTCCTGCTGCGACAGTGTAGGCCCCGACAAGCATCATCCCTTCCAGCGCAATGTTGACGACACCAGAACGCTCAGAGAAAATACCTCCCATTGCAGCAAACACAAGAGGGGTTGCAATGCGAATGTTGGCAGCAATCAGTTCGGTCATTTCCCAATACTCTCCAGTTTTATCCCCTTGTCTCCCTATCTCTGAGTAACACTCGTTCACTCACGATCAAGAACAGAATTGCAAGGGATTCAATGATCAGCACAATTTCTCGTGGAACAGCGGTAAACAGTTCTAAATCGAGCGCACCTTTGCTCAACAGACCAAAGAAACATGCAGCAAATATCACACCGAGTGGATGATTCTTGGCGAGCAGGGCGACCGCGATTCCCAGAAATCCCCAGCCAGAGGTAAATCCACTTACGAAGCGATAGTGATACCCGAGCACATCCCATACTCCCACCAGCGCGGCGATAGCCCCACTCAAGCCCATGCTGAATACCAGTGTACGAGATTCTGAAATACCCGCGCGGATGGCAGCTTCAGGGTTGAGTCCCATCATGCGGATCTCATAGCCCCACACGCTTCGATTCAGGAAGAGAAAGAGAAGGCACGCTACGAGCAACGCCAGGATGAAACTGATCTCCAGAGGATGGCTCTGTGGCAGGAAATCCAGAAAGGAGGAAAGACGAGGGAAACGAATTCCTTCGGGGATCTTGGCCGTCTGGGAGATCATCTGCCCGGGTTCCTTCAAGAAGTTCAATACCAGGTAGTCTACAGATGCGACAGCGATGAAGTTCATCATGATCGTGTTGATGACTTCATGCGCACCAAAGCGGGCCTTGAGCCACCCCGGGATGGCCCCCCAGATTCCCCCGGCCAACATCGCGCTCACGATGGTCACCAGCATCAGTAGCGGGGCAGGGAGCCACGAGAATGCCAGAGCGGTCCACGCTGTGGCAAAGGCACCGACATAGAGTTGGCCCTCACAGCCGATATTGAAGAGACCTGCGCGGAATCCAATGGCAACTGCCAATCCTGTGAAGATGAGAGGCGTTGCATTGAACAACACATACGCAATGCTATCCAGACTTCCGAGCGTGTCCAGCAGCAGTGTGCGGAAGACCACTATGGGGGATTCGCCGGCGACGAACGCCAACAATCCTCCCACGAGGAGGGAGATGCTCAGGGCTAACGATATCGGGAGGAATCTGTGGACGTAGATAGACAACAGACGCATGGAATTCATATGAGATGTGCCATCGAATGGCCCTCGACATTGGCAGTACACCGTAAAGCAAAGCATACCATAGATACGTACTGGGAGCAAGAAGAAGACTTGGAGCCACCTTGTTCCGGATCTCTAAAGCCCAGCCATCCGCGTACGGTGCCGACGGTATGCTCGACTTCAAGTGGGTTTCCAGTTACGATGACAGGGAAAATCTAACGGAATCCGCTCGATATAGGGCAGATGGAAAACTTGATGAGCAGAATATCTATCGGTATGTTTACAAGTATAAGTATGATCCCGCAGGGAATTGGATTGAAAAGCACATCACGGAATGGATGAACCGGATGGGAAAATCATCTCGTCAGCCTTCAGAAGTGATATACCGGGAGATTACATATTACTGAGGGCACATGGATCATTCAGATCCCGCCAGGCATCCGGGATCGCTGCAAGTAGATCCCCTGCGAGCATCGCGTGCATCCCCAGTTTCCGGGCAGCGATATCCCCGGCATACCCATGCAGATAGACACCTAGAATCGCCGCATCCTTCGGTTCCAGCCCCTGTGCCATCAATCCGGCAATCATTCCCGTTAACACATCTCCCGTACCAGCCGTTGCCATACCCGGATTGCCCGAAGGGTTTACCCATACGCTTCTATCAGCGCAGGCGATAACCGTCGGCGCCCCCTTGAGTACAAGGGTGATCTCATACTTTTGTGCAAACTCCTGGACCAACGCAATCGGATCTCGCCGCACTTCCGCAATATCGGTTCCAAGCAGACGCGCCATTTCGCCCATATGTGGTGTCAGTACTGTCTGAGGAGAGAGCAGTTCCAATAGTTCGCGCTTCTGAGAGAGGGCATTCAGCCCATCTGCATCGATCACGCAAGGCTTCTCCATTGTCGTACAAAGTTTCTGTATCAGCATCGCCGTTTCCGGATGAACCGAAAGCCCCGGACCAATCGCAAGCACATCCACACGTGCTGAGAACTCTCGAATAACCTGTTCCGCGTCCATACTCAGCGTCCCTTTGTCCGTTTCAGACAATGGAAGTGTCATCACTTCGGTGAGCTTGGTTTCTAGTATGGGATTCAACGTTGCAGGTGTCCCTAAAGTGACAAGACCGGCTCCCGCCCGAAGTGTGGCCTCACTGCACAGCGCCGCAGCACCCGTGAGTCCCGCCGACCCCGCAATCACCAGGACACGTCCGAACGTACCTTTATGGGCATGAGCAGGTCTTGCGGGCAGGTAGTCCCTCACATCCTTCGATTCGATCAAACGCACCTGGATTCCTTGCTGTTGGACAACGGCATCGGGAAACCCAATATCCACAACCTCCCATCTCCCCACGTAAGGAGAGAACAGGAGCCCTCGTTTTGGGAGTCCAATGGTGATCGTATGGGTAGCGTGGATACATGATCCCTCGGCAACACCCGTATCGGCGTTCAACCCCGAAGGGATATCAACCGCGATGACAGGACATGAACAGCGATTGATAGACTCGATCACATCCACGGCAAAACCACGAACCGGGCCCCGCAATCCTGTGCCGAACACAGCATCGACCATCAGATCGGCTTCTTCCCACGGTAGAGAGTCAAGCTCCTGTATATCCTGGATGTGCTGTATGCACAGGCCGAGGTTCTGGATAACATGCAGGTGAATTGCTGCATCTCCCATAAATCCCCCTGGTTCTGCAAGTAGCCAGACCCGCACTGGATACCCCGATTCACTGAGATAACGTGCGATGACAAATCCATCTCCCCCGTTATTGCCCTTCCCGGAGAAGATCCACACTTGAGATGTGGGCTCAGGTACAAGATCCATAATCTTTTCTGCAACAGCCCTCCCCGCATTCTCCATCAGGACCATCCCGGGGATACCAATTTCCTCGATGGTGGTTTTATCGATACGCTGCATTTCTTCTGCTGTTACGAGCTGCATACGGTCATCCTGTTCTGGAAATGGGTGAACATCCTGCGTCCACACTGAATCCTGATGAACCCATTATAGGAAAGCATTCCCCGCTTGTCAATGGACATCCTCACTTCCTCTCGCGCAGCCCAGAGTTCGGTGTGGTCGGTGCACCTTGTCTGCACTTCTACGCCTCGCCTGGCACGGTGCAACGGGCCGCGCGGGCCTTTGAGAGGGATCTCGATGGCGCCAACCTCCTCGACTCCCAGGTCGGCGAGCGACTGAACCTGCAAATCCATCAGATTGAGGCGCTGCAGTCCTTCACCGTCGGTTCCTACCAAGTGACGGCGTTCCCGGCGAACCATGATCCCACGGTGGACTCGCTGCTTTATGCCGTTGAAGGGGGCGGACGCAGCATATTCTATGGTACTGATACGGCGACGCTATCAGAGGAAACCTGGCAAGCTTTTCATCGGCACGAGATGCGATTTGACGTGGTGGTTCTCGATCACACCTATGGCCCTGACGAGCCGGGCAGTGATCATCTGAGTGCCCGGCAGTTCATTGAGCACATAGCACGCATGCGTGAGGAGGGCTTGTTTACCGACCGGAGTTGTGCCTTCGCAACGCATATAGCCCACGAAGGCAATCCTGTCCATCCGGAACTGGCGGACTTTGCCGCACGGCACGGCTACGAAGTCGCCTACGACGGGCTTACGGTGTGAAATCCACGGTGAAGTATCGCTGGTTGCTGCCGCACTAACAATTATATGCGATGTGCTCGTATGGGCAAATCCACGAGGGGTAGATTTTCACGGTGTACTGCGGATTCCGTGGTACGTCGAGCTAGTAGATACCGGCCAGATGAGCCCTAAACCTGATATCTCCCCAAAGGAACGAACTGCAATTTACGAAGTGTGGCAGAAAGACTCCATGTCAAATTTCCCTGGTAGAACCGGAAACTACCGTAGGAGGAGAACTCATGCAAATTCAGACGTTCAGTCCTATCGAAGAAGGACTTCTGCTGATCGGGATCCCTTTTAGGGAAGGACAGTATGCGCCAGAACAAAACTTTACTCTGATCACGGGGGCCGGGGAGTCATGCCCCATCTGGTGGACACCACGTGCCTGCTGGCCGGATGGTTCGCTGAAGTGGATCTGGCTGCATGCCCGGGTGCCGGCGGGAGAGTTCTCCCTCCAACTGCGACCTTCCACCCACCTCCTTCCGCCGTCCGATCTGCCGCTGACGATTCGATCTCAGGAGGTGGTCTTCCAGTCTGAGGCTCTGCGATTTGCCGTCCAACAGGATCGCTGGACACTCGCTTCAGGTGACATCCGGGTAGACGTTCAGGACACACCCGCTCAGTTTGAACCCACGCTCGTCCAGGATCTGTCTCAGGTTCACTTCGAGTTGGTGGACCCTTCCCCCATCGCTCCACTCATCCGCCTCGTTCATCCTGTGACCGAGGGCCTGCGATATGAATCGCTGTTCCGCATAGATCCGCAGCATAACATCATCTACTGGACGCGCCGTGTGACATTGCTCTCCGGGCCGCGTTACGACCTGCGTGCGATGTCTGCCACGTTTCGGCTTTCCGAGGGCGAGTGGCACATCGGAGACCTGGAAGGGCATCATAGCCTACAGGTGCATGTGCCTCATCGGATGCAGGTAGATGATTTTCCAGAGGTGGTCGGGCATCCGGATGCACGGTTGGTGTCCGATCAGGTTCTTGTCTGGATGGAAAAAGGCTGGCAGCGTGCACCGTTCGGTCTGGATGTCGAGGGGAATCGGGGGATTGTTTCCTTCTATCCCGAGTCCGCAAATCCGCTTGCCGTGCTTCAGGGAACCAGCTTCCGACACGATGTTCGCGTGGCAATCGGGAAGCAGGCCGCACAAATAGGACATTCCCAGGTGCGTTGGTCCTACGACAGCGGGGCCATTGCGGCAACGGAGGCGTTCGGTCCACTTGCTCCCCGTAGTGAGGAGGTGCGCCGACTCTTTCCGGGGTTCGACCGCGCGTTTCAGGTGGGGATCGAACAGTGTCGTCCCATCCGACTCGACAAACCGGGCGATGCGACACTCGGCCCTCCAGGGGATCTGGCTGACGAGACCACGCACGATGTGGAGTTCTTCGGCCTCCAGCACTACGGTGATTGGCCGATGCGCCTCGGAAGTTACGGCGGCGCGGAGCGGATGTACTGCGACAACGAGTATGATGTTCCCTACGCGCTATTCCAGCAGTTCGCACGCACGGGGCAGTGGGAGATCCTAGAGCTTGCCCGACACAGCGCGATCCATATGACCGATGTGGATTTCCTGGCGCACAGAGGAGATATGCGCTTCCACGGCTACCATGCGCAGGCGGAGGATCACCAGGCCGCTCGGGTGACCGGGGGCGAGCTGGGACATGTGTGGGCAGATGGCTACTGGTGCCTCCATTTTCTATTCGGAGATCCGTTTGCCAGGGAAGCTGCACTGGCACTCACGCACAAGCTACGCGAGGATTTTACCGGGGAAGACGAAGATGCCATCCGACGCCACTTCACAGGTTCCGAACGTGCTGTTGGATGGCCGATGGTGGCGATGTGTGCGACGATGGAAGTAGAAAGCGACCCGGCAACGTTAGAGACACTGGAGCAGATGAGCCGCTACGTGGCGGAATACATGCGCGATCCCGACATAGAGTTCGAGGGGATCGAGACTATCGGAGGGCATCCTATCCAATGGTGGCGTTGTGCCGCTCTCGATGGCAGCAAGCCGTTCATGCTGGGTGTATTGATGGAGGGATTGGAACGATACCACCGGCTGAGTCATTCTCCCGCCGCACGTGAGGCACTGTTGGCGATCGCGCGTTTTCTACGCGATGTGATGTGGGAACCGATCACGGGAGCGTTCCTTTACGAACTCAACGCCTACAACCGTGCACATCGAGTCCTCTATCCCCATCACATCAACCTGCTGGTGACGCGTGGACTCGCTTATGCTTATGAATTGAGCGGCGATGAGAGCTTCCGCCAACTGACGCTCCAAGCAGCCTATGGTGGTCTGTGGACGGTATTTGAAACCACCGGAGGTAAGGAGATCGGGATGGCAGGTCGCACCAGCGGGGCAACGATGGCGTACATGCTCCGATGGTGGCAGCGGCAGCGCGAGGTACTGGCTGCCGATCAGCCGACTTCCACAGGAATCACATTTGAATTTCATGGAACGCCGGAACAGCTTCTGGATTCTTCCAGACTGACGCGGTTGAAGGGAGATCCTGCTTTCAACGCCGACGGTTCGCTGGCCTGCGATGCAGAGAGTTATGCCATCTGCACGATCGAGTCACCGTGGAACACGGACAGTGGGCATGTCGTGTTGGATTTTGCTCCGGATGCAACCATCCGTTGGG
>JAJRTO010000127.1 GCA_024278235.1 Candidatus Poribacteria bacterium | reverse complement strand
CGCATCCCAACTCACCACCAGCTACGATGCACTGGTGCCAGACCGAAGCGTCTCCGTGACTCGCGGGAAGGTTCTCGAAGCGCGGGAGATTCTCATCGAACGGAGGGACACGCATCTGGACAGTCTGGTGGCACGTCTGCGGGAGGACCGAGTGCGGCGTGTCATCGAACCGATTCTGACAGGAGAACTCTCCGCCGACCCCACCTACGATGATGATTTCGCCTATGTGCGGGACCTGGGATTGGTCACAGTTCGAGACGGGGTCAAGGCCATCGCCAATCCCATCTATCAGGAAATCATCCCCCGGGTGCTGACCTACTCGCTTCAGACGTCCATCGCGGAGACCCCTGCCTGGTATGTGTCCGAGGATGGCACGCTGGATATGCGCAAGCTCATCGAGGGTTTCCTGGAGTTCTGGCGAGAACATGGCGAGATATTACTACGTGGGATGCCGTATCAGGAAGCTGCCCCGCATCTGGTGTTCATGGCGTACTTGCAGCGCATTGTGAACGCAGGGGGACATATCACACGAGAGTTCGCGGTCGGTACAGGTCGCGCAGACCTAATGGTGGAATACGGCGGTCGTCGTGATGTCATCGAGCTGAAGATGGCACACGCCTACAAGTCCCTGGAACGTGGCCTGGCACAGGTGGTTCGTTATGCCAGGCGTCTTGGTCGGGATGTGGGGTATCTGGTCCTCTTCGACCGGAAGTCGGAGGTTCCGTTCGAGGACCGGGGTGAGGTAGAGGAGATGGAGCAGGATGGGGTGACTATCGTTGTGGTTCGCGTGTAAGGTTAAATCTCGCTTTTCTCGCACTTCTCGGCTATAATATACCTGAACTCCAAATCAGCCGAGGCCCCCATGTATTACAACCGTACGCTGGAAGATGCGGTGCTACGAGCTTCCGACCAGTTTCCTGTGATTCTCGTCACGGGCCCACGTCAGGTCGGCAAGACCACCCTGTTGCAGCACCTCTGTGGAACAGAACGACGCTACGTCACACTGGATGACCTGACGATTCGCCTTTTGGCCAATGACGATCCGGTGCTATTCCTTCAACGATTCCCACCACCCGTTCTCATCGACGAAATTCAATACGCGCCTAACCTTTCATGAGACAGTTCCAGGCTCCGACCTCCCCGTTTTTCGGTTGACTCACCCCCTTCGCTATGCCACAATAGATGTATCCTGGTTGTCCGAAAGTGCTTGTGATACGAGTTTTTCACTTACGGGCAAAGTAGAACATGCTGCCAGCTTGTTTGTGAGGATGGTTTCGTGCCGGAACGAGCAAGCTGCACGCTCTACGGGGCTCACTGAAAAACTCGTGCTTGTGATGAGACTTTGGTGGGGAGAATTGGTTCCTGAATCATGCACCTGAAATCCATCATAGATAGCTTCCCATTTGGAAAGGCCCCCTTTATTCTGCTGGTTGTTACGCTCTTTGCGGGTGGATGGCTCCTGTTCCACCCCATCCCAGAGAATGTGGCCACGCTACGCTTCTGGACGTTCGCCAAGACGCATTATAACGCCTATCAACAGATCGCACCTGTGTTTGAAGCAAAGTATCCGGGTACCAAACTCGACATTCAACTGGTACACGGAGATGCTGTGACCACACGTCTGCGGTCCGCTTTCTGGGCAGACCTGGATGTGCCTGATCTGGTTGAGGTTGAAATCAGTTCAGCAGGGAGTTTCTTCCGTGGGCCTATCGATGATGTCGGATTCGTCGATCTGACCTCCTGGCTGAAGGAGTCCGGCTATTACGATAGGATCGTGCAAACCCGCTTTGCACCTTACTCCAACCGGGGGCATATCTTCGGTATGCCCCATGACGTTCACCCGGTCATGTTGGCCTATCGACGTGACATCTTTGAGGCTGAAGGGGTCGATGTCTCAAAGATCGAGACGTGGGATGATTTTATCCGGGAAGGCCGGCGATTGACACGACTCAATGAACGCTACATGATCGAACTATCGGATAGTGGAGCGAGTAACCTGGAGATGTTCCTGTTTCAGCGGGATGGTGGGTATTTCGACGCGGATGGAAATCTCATCATGGATGATGAAACCGCCGTGAAGACCGTCACATGGTACATCCCTCTCGTTGCAGGGCCGAACCGTATCGGAAGCGATCTCGGCTCCGGACGTGTTTTTACCCAGGCGATTGAACAGGGCTATTTTCTTTCGTTCATCTGCCCTGATTGGCGCAGCAAAATTGCAGAAGTGGATGTGCCACGTATGGCTGGCAAGATGGCCTTGATGCCTCTACCCGCCGTTGAGCCCGGGGCCCGTCGTACCAGCACGTGGGGCGGTACGATGCTCGGTATCACAAAACGGTGTGAGAACAAAGATCTCGCCTGGGAGCTCGCCAAGCATATGTATCTGGATCCCGAGGAACTCGCCCAGCGATTTCGAGATACCAATATTCTCCCTCCTTTGCGCGATGCCTGGGATCATGAGGCATTCAAAGAACCGCGTCCCTATTGGTCGAATCAACCGATAGGGACGCTCTACGCGGAGTTGGCAGATCAGGTGCCCTCCCAATACACCAGTCCTTTTATCGCAACAGCCAAAGACAAAATGAGTGAGGTGATCTCAGCCTGTGCCGCCTATTATCGGGCACATGGTGACAAGGACTTTGAAACGTATGTGAGAACTCGTTTGAAGCAAGCGGCAGAAGAGGTGCGCACGTATATGAGGAGGGATTTCAATTGACGATGCAGAGGATGGCTCTCTTTCGACTACAGCGCAAATATGCCCCTTATCTGTTTGTGACGCCCTTCATCGTTCTATTCCTCCTCTTCGGCGTTTATCCGCTCATCAAGAGCCTGGTGTTGGCTACTTATATCACGAGCGGCCCAAAATCGCATCTGTTTGTCGGGCTGGAGAACTTCCGATTTCTACTTTCGGATCCAGATTTTCATAAAGCCGTCCGGAACACAACGGTCTTTGCGTTTTTCTCCGTTTTCTTGCAGTTGCCTCTCAGCCTCGGTCTCGCATTACTGCTCAACCGTGAGCTGGTCAAAGGCCGTGACTTCTTCCGATTCAGCTTCTTCTCGCCGCACCTCGTGGGTCAGGTATTCGTAGCCGTGCTTTTCTCCGTTATCTTCATCCCTCAATTTGGCCTGCTGAACCGGGTATTGCATGCCGTCACTGGTTTGGCTTTGGACACCAAATGGCTGACCAATCCGAGCCTGGTGATGCCCGCACTCATACTCACATCTCTCTGGATGTATGTGGGCTTCAACATGATCTACTTTCTAGCTGCTCTCCAGGCTGTGGACAGGGAACTGTACGATGCCGCCCAGGTGGATGGAGCGAGTGCCTTCCAGCAGTTTCTCCATGTGACAATCCCAGGGATCCGCCCGGTTGCCGTGTTCGTGATGGTGTTGAGCACGATAGGTTCTTTCCAACTATTTGAATTGCCTTATGTGATGCTGGGGAATAGCTCGGGGCCCGAGGGGGCAGGGCTCACGGTTGTGATGTATCTCTACAACAACGGCTTTGTGTCCGGAGATCTGGGATACGCCTCTGCCATCGGTTGGTCGCTCGCTCTGGGCGTGCTTCTCATATCGCTTGTGCAGATGCGGTTTACAGGTACGTGGAAACGGGAAGAGTGAAAGTGAGCGCTATTCCATGCCTACAAACAGCGTAAAGAAGCAACTCCTCCAGGTTGCGCTCTATACCGCTCTGATCGCCTGCACCATCGTGATGCTCACGCCGATGGTCTGGCTGATAGCGGCCAGTATGAAAGGGCCCGATGATCTGTTCCATTATATCTTCTTCGCTCCCCGCCTTTCTCTCCACAATTTCCGTCAACTGTTCAGCGATATTCCCTTCCTACGCTTCCTTATGAACAGCGTCTTCGTTGCTGGTACCACCGTGCTGGTCCAACTGTTCTTCTCATCCCTCGGCGGCTTTGCTCTCGCCAAGTATGAATTCCGTGGCAAGAAAATCATCATGATCGTCATGCTCGCCACGATGATGATTCCGGTGCAGGTGCTGATGGCACCTCTTTATGAACTGATCTACCGCATGCGACTGGTGGACTCTTATCTGGGGCTGATCGTGCCCGGCGCTGTGAGCGTGTTCGGTATGTTCCTGTTTCGCCAATCGATGTTGCAGATCCCGGATGATCTGCTGCAAGCGGGTCGGATCGATGGATGCAATGAGTTCCGACTTTACTGGAACATTGCCATCCCTATCTCACGCCCTATGATCGGCGCGTTCTGTCTCATCTCTTTCATGGGGTCATGGAACAGTTTTCTCTGGCCGCAGATCATCCTGCACACCCAGGAGCGATTCACACTCACCATCGGCCTGAATCAGATGGTCGGCCTCTATGCCCAGGAGTACGGTGCGCTGATGGCAGGTACGCTCCTTTCGGTGCTCCCGGTGGTGATCCTCTTCTTCCTGCTGCAAAAGGAATTCATCAGTGGATTGGCCGCGGGGGCGATAAAGGGCTAGAGCATCCCCGGACCGTCTGCAGACCAGCAGGCAAGAACTCATAGAAACCGCCGACGCCCTTGTGCCTTTGAAACCAGGGAGCCGCCGCCTTCCCTGAGAACTGTTCCGCATAGATCAGATCGCCTCTCTCTGAAACAACCCGCCAGGTTCTCCGCGCAAGGACAAACAATTTGTCGAACACCCCGGTGATGGTTCCTATCTGCTGCCCTGAGTGCACATCGATGACGCTGTAGGTCTGCGAATCGGGGATGTTGGAGTGAATCAGGCCCTTCTCCCCCCTATCCATGAGCATGGATGACGCAAACCAACGTCCCTGGCGTCGTTCGATCCAGCCGTGCTGTTGCAGATGCTCCAGGATATGGTCCGTTTCTTCCGGGGAGGACAACAGTGAAAGCATCTCTCGAAGGTCCGTTTCTCGCACGCCTGCACGATGCTGATACATATAGGAGAAGATCTGTTGAACAGCGACGGACAGATCCGGCTTGTATTCATCCATCGGGAGTGTTCCCGCGGTCGCCGTCCGGAACATCGCGTTCAGCAGAGACCGCTCCGCTTCAGAGCGCACGATGGCGACCGCATGGATGCAACCGGAACGGCGATTTCCCCGACCGATGCGCTGAAGGAGTGCTGAGATACTCCAGGGAACTTCTGCGAGTATGACAGCATCGATGTCACCAATATCGATACCGATCTCCAGGGTGGAAGTTGCCACACAAACGGCAATGTTCGTTTCCTTCATGACCGTTTCGGTCTCTTCCCGGATACGTCGACTGAGGCTCCCATGATGCGTGACGACAGGATAGGGATGCCATGACGGGGCAAGCTCCGATGCGACCGTTTCAACGGACTCACGCAAATTGCAGAAGACGAGCAGCTTCTTCCAGTTCTGTTCACGTGCCAGGTGATGAACTTCCGGGTAAGAATCGACGAAATAGGGCTTTATCTCCCGTTGCCCCTCCACCGTAACAACCTCCGGCTCAGAGATATAACGCTCAGCGATCTGGCGAGGTTCGGATAGGGTTGCCGATAATAGATGCACGGCAAAACTGTTGTCGAGCACCTGCCTGCGCAGTCTCCAGAGAAGGAGTCGTAACTGATCCCCTCGATAGGTGTTGTCCAGCAGATGAATCTCATCTAGGATCATCGTTCGCAAATGGGCAAACACTTGCGAGCGACGGCAGAGGAGAGAGTCCAGCGATTCCGGCGTGGTGATGAGACAGTCAGGCAGACTACGGGTGGGCAAACGAGGTCGGTCCCCATGTTTGAGTGTCGTTGTG
>JAJRTO010000126.1 GCA_024278235.1 Candidatus Poribacteria bacterium | reverse complement strand
TTTCCTCTGCAAGGAACTCCGGTGCGTAAACTGTGAAACGATGCTGCTGACCTTGACGGCTCAACACGATCTCACTGGAAAAAGCATCCGCGACGGTTTCAAGCATATCGACATTTGTTGGTAGGTCAAAGATGTCGTTGGCTTCCAGAGTTTCCCAGAGAGCCTCGTATTCCTGCTGTGAAACAACCCGACGGGTGGATTTTTTGAATCGACCTACTCTATCGGTGAGTAGAATGTGATTCGGATACACTCCAATAAGGATCGTGCGGTTGATACCGGCAAATCCCCCGGTGACATTCATCTTGAGATATTCTTGGTTTTGGAGTGCTTCATCAGGAGTCAGCAGTATTGCCTCGACATCAAGGGGTTGATCCGCAGATACAGAAACCGGTTGCTGAGTGGGAGGATAGGGCGGCTTAACAACATGCAATGTATAATCACCAGCAGGCACATCCGAGATCAGGAAGCGGCCATCGACATCGCTGAAAGCGAACAGCCGACGGTATTGCATCATGCCGTACATTCGTCTATCGGCCATGCGTTCGTCGGCCATATGTTCATCGTCCATGCGTTCATCGGCCATACGCTGAGGCATCAAACTGACCAAAGCCCGATCGATGGGTTCGCCATCGCTTGTTTTGACTTGCCCCGTCACTTCACTCGCTGGTGGCAATTCCGCCAGGTGGACATCGAATGTGTTCACCTGATCTTCTTCGACGAAAACCTGTTCGTGAACGGGGATGTAACCAAACTTGAAAACCGAAAGCCGCGAGGTTTGCGCTGGTGCCTGTGGGAAGATGTAATAACCTTCGGCGTCTGTGGCTGTTATCTGAATTCGCCAGCCACCCGCCAGGACGATGCGTGCATCTGCGATGGCTGTTCCGTTAGCATCCGTGACCAGCCCTTCAAGCACACCGGTTCCATGAGGAACGTCCGCAAACATGGCAGGATGGAAGAAACGAGCCATCAATCTTCCCCGGTGTCGGAGTGTTGCTTCCTGTTCTTCCTCGACGGGCTGCTCAAAACCATAGCGTCCTTCGGCATCCGTTGTGGTTACCATACCAGGTGAAGCCAGGGCGACTTCGAGGTCTCCGAGCGGTGTTCCGTCCGCGTCGGTAATCTGCCATTCCGTCTGTGAATCTGCTGGATTGAGGATGGTATCTTGACTACATCCGAACCACGTCACGATTGAAAGCAACATGGCAAACGATAGCATCGAGAGTTTGTACAAATTCATTGGTTCTTCCTTTTCAAGGCTGCTCAGCCTCCGAACTCACTCAATTTCATAAATAACTGCCACGGTTACTCGTACTTCGAGCAAACCGGATTCAATAGGCGTCTGGAAACCAGGCTCCGCCACGGCACGCTCATTGTCATAGTAGACAGGAGGAGAGGATCCGACTGTTTCAGAGATTGAGATCGGTTTCCCCAGCGTCACACTTCCCTCTTCAGCAAGTGTCTCTGCTTTCGCCTGCGCATCTTTCATCGCTTCGATGCGAGCTTCTGCCTGCAATGGACCTGGATCATCAATCGTGAACTGAATGGAATTGATCCGCAGGACGTCACCACCAGCCGCTGCGGCGTCGTCGATCACCTGTCCAACCTTATCCATATCTCGTATCTTGACCGACACGGTATTCATCACCAGATATCCGCGTAATATCTGTTTCCCCTGAACATAGTTGTATTGGGGTTGGATACTGAATCGTTGCGTCCGGACATCATCTTCCGTCACCCCGTTTTTCATGAGTGAGTCGATGATCCGTTGCATCGCATCCGCAGCCTCAGCCCGTGCTTCCTCCACGGTGGTTTCCTCTGCGGCAACCCCCATATCCAGGATCGCGAGATCCGGTTTGCCGAATGCAGAACCGGTTCCTGTCACCTGAATCCCCTCGGCCCATTGTGCAGAAGGAGCAAGGGTGATGTTGTCGCCACAGCCGATCACGGCTAAGATCCATAATAAGCTCAATAATGGTAATCCCTTGAGAAGACGGGTCATCGTGTGTTCTCCTTCGTATCTCGAGTTGTTTGGCATCGGGTTGCCAGACAGGTATCACGTCTAAAAGCAAATCGTGTGCCAATGGCTATCAGTCATCAGTTACCGGCCATAAGCCATAAGCTATCAGCCATAAGCCATTGTCTCCTTCACAGCGGCGGTTGCAGGCAATCTGTGTATTCAATTCAACAAAGATGTGAGGAAATCTGAGAGCAACCTCAAAATTCTGTGTGTCCACTATTCAACGAGATACCGAAACACTGCTTCCAGATTGTCGTCAGGTGAGTAAAGATCCGCAATTTCAAGGTTCTGTTCCAGGACGACCTCCGTCAAACGTGTGTAGAATTCATCAGGATGGGCGGTCTCCACAACACAGGTCTGATCATCACTTTCAAACCGTATACTCACGACATCAGGCCATCGGGCCAGGATGGACGCGAGGAGACGTGCTTGATCGGTGCGGATGGAGACATTGTGGGGATGCGCATCGATCAATTCCCGGATGCGATGGATATTGCCCTCGGCCAGAACTCGTCCATGATTCATCAGCAAGATGCGGTTGGTCATCATCTCAACCTCATGTAGAATGTGGCTGGAAACAATGATCGTGCGCCCCTCTTTCCCTAATTTGCGGATCAAACCGATGATATGCCGGCGACCGAGTGGATCCATTCCAGCGAGCGGTTCGTCAAGAAATAGCACTCTCGGCTGATGAACTAGCGATTGTGCTAACTTGATGCGCTGGCGCATCCCCTTGCTGTACGCTGCAATACGCTTGTCCCTGGCTTCCATCAATCCAACCGTCTGGATCGCTTCAAGGGCCAGCTTCCTGGCTGCGACAGCATCATAACCGTTCAATTGCACAAGGCTACTCACAAATCGCAGACCTGTCATCGACTCATAGAACTGATCCTGATCGGGGCAAAACCCGATCTGTTCATTGAGGGCGGGGTGGTTCCAGATCGGTTCTCCAAATAGGAGCACTTTGCCCTGGCTCGGTTTGAGTTGACCTGTCATCAGGTGGAGGAGCGTCGATTTTCCCGCGCCGTTGGGGCCGAGGAGACCCGTGACACCTTCTCCGATTTGAAGGTTAATATCGTTGACCCCTATGACCTGACCGTACCATTTGGAGAGTTGTTCTGTCTGGAGAACACTCATTCCACAACCTCAATCCCCTGAATACGCCGACGCAGGATCCATATGGATACCCCCATCCAGAGACTCAATGTCAACAAGGACCATCCCCAATGCAACTGATAACGTGGACTGAAATCGAATAGGAGAGCGCCGATCTGCTCCATATTCGCCCACAGAGAGACAAATGCCACCCTGGTCGTGCGGAAGATACCATGCAGAATTTCGTAGACAACAGGAGAGAAAATGCCGATGGCGGCGAAACCAATCGCGGCATAGCGGCCATTATGTGTTAAAGAAGATAGCGCGAGGATAAGAAGTCCCGTGGGTATTGTGAGCAGAAAGGAAAAGGCTATGATCGAGCCAGGAAGCCAGTAGTACCGGCTAAGAAAATCACCGGCATCACCGAATGCAAGTTCCAGCAGGAAAAGCAGCAGTCCGGGAAGGAGAGTGATCAGGCTCAAGAATACCAGGACAATGCCCATTTTGCCCAACACATAATCCAGGCGTGTGATCGGCTTGGAGAGATAGAACTGCAATGCATGATCCCTGAGATCACGGGCGATCAGTCCCGAGCCGACGAAAACACAGAAGATAACGAGGAAGAAACTCTGCCCCAGGAGAAAATTGTGGAATAGCACGGGATTGATGGGGCCGAGTGGTGCAAAACGCAGAAGGTGGAAAGCATAGATTCGTATTCCCTGCGCTACAAAGTGGATGGTTGGCGGGCCAAGTACCAGAAGCAAAAGGAGTTTGCGCTGTACGATGAGCTTGATGCCTGCCCAGGAGATCGTCCACCAACGCATGGTGGAGGAACGCAACGAACCGTTCCAGTGGCGATAGGTCTGATCGTGGATGGTTGCCTGCTCTGGCATGATTATGTCTCCCCAACGGCTTGTGCAAAGATATCTTCCAGTGAATGTTCCATCCGTCTGAGGTATCGGATCTGCATGTTGTTCCGTACAGCGATTTCAAAGAAAACTCGTGGCGATATATTTTCCGGCAGTGCAATGCGCAGGATTTCATCCTTGAGAGGACGCCATTCATAGCCGTATTCGTCCAGGATGTGTGTAAAACGTTCATGAGGTCCACGCACCTTGACATCAAATCGCTTTTGGGTGTTCTGCTTGAGTTCTGCCATCTCGCTCTGCATGACCACCCGGCCCTGGTGGATCACGATGACCTCCTGACAGACGTATTCCACATCCGGCAAGAGATGGGACGAGAGGATCGTATGAATCCCTTTGTCGTAGGATATATCACGGATGAGATCCAGCATCCGCAGACGGCCAGGGGGATCCATACCGTTCGTGGGCTCATCGAGTAGAACGAGTTCCGGGTCGTGGACGAGTGCTTGTGCCAGTTTGAGTCGCTGTTTCATGCCGGTCGAATAGGTATCCAACACGCGATAGCGGGCCTCGCCAAGGCCCACATACTGGAGGACTTCGTGAGCCCGCTGGATGGCATCCGAGTGGGGAAGACCACATAACTCACCGGCATATGCGACGAACGTCACGGCATTCATCCCCGACACGAAGCAATCGTTCTCGGGCATGTATCCGATCCGCTGGCGGATCTCGGATTGCCGGGTGCTGATATCCAATCCGAGCACACTTCCCCATCCCTGCGTTGGCTTCAAAAAACCGAGTAGCGTTCGGATAAGGGTCGTCTTGCCAGCGCCATTCGGTCCAAGCATCCCAACAGCCTTGCTCTCTACCTGGAATGATATATTCTTCAGCACTTGTTGCACGCCGTAGTAAATCGATAGATCTTCAAGTTCAATGACCATCGGTGGATTCCTGGTGATATGGTACTGGTTTCGATTCAAGGTGATGGTATTATACCCCAGTCGAAAGGATATGACAATGAGGGAATCCTGCATCAGAAATTCCCCGGCACCTGTGTTTTGTTCCGTGTAGGCAGATTGCGACCTTTGGGTTGCGTTAGCATAACTCCGGTTGGGAGTCGAATCAAGGGGGGAGGGAGTTACTGACGGGATTTCTTCGGGTAATCGAGTGCGAAGTAGACAAGCGACACCGTGTCAACCAACCTCCATTTGTCTGTGTCAAAGTGAAGCTCCGCGACACTGCATGTCGGCATCTTCTCTATCGGCTCTGGTGCAAAGTGGTTCGTGAGTTCCGCAAGTCCGGGGTTGTGTCCCACGAGTATCGCGCGCGTGAGGGCATCGTTCAGCGACCGGATGGTGTCCAGCAGGGTCGACGCTGAAGCTAGGTAAAGTTCCTCCAGATAGCGGATCTCGTATCGCAGATAACCGATCTCTTGGGCGATGATCTCCGCCGTTTTATGGGCACGGAGCGCAGGACTGGCGAGGATTCGGTCTGGTTTCACGCCCTGCTTTGCCAGACGCCTCCCCATGAACAGAGCGTCTTTCTCACCGCGTCTGTTCAGCGGACGCGAAAAATCGGTCAGGCTTGGATCATCCCAACTCGACTTGGCATGACGAACGAGATAGAGTTTTTTCATGGCACGGTTGGAATTCGACATAAGAGAGAGACTCTCCTGGTGTAGCCTGCATGTCTCTTGGCTTAAGCTGGATTGAGGTGGCCTATCGCCTCAAAGATCGTTATGGCATATGCTCGGAACTGGCTCAGATTTCCCTGCTGTTCCTCCCTGCTCCAATCAGAGAGGATACTCGTTGGATGCCCAGCCTCATTCCGGGAACTTCAGCCTGAATTCTTTATCCGCTTGGTCGTTTATGGTGACGTTCTTCTTGATTGTGGGGCAGAATCTGGATAACAGGCTCTCAAGATCAAGCAGACTGATATCACCACTTTGAGCATAACTGAAGATATAGCGGGTCAACTCCGAGATGCTTATCTTGTCTCGTTGCGTCTTGGTCAGAAGTCCATCTGCCCGATCTGTATAGAAGGCCATCTGAAAGTCGCTCCTTAGAGGCTGAACTGCCGCCGCAATCTTCAGGTACCTGTGGCTATCACTTGAGCATGTATGTAACGTCGTCTATGTGATCACAATCAGCCATCAGGAGCAAGATCAATCTCCAGTTGAGTCACCTGTCTCACCTGAGCGATAAACTGTGTGAGTTCGGATCGTAGTGAACGTATCTTCGGACGGATCAAACTTTGATCTTGTAACCGCCACACTGTTGGGGATTTACTCACGCTGTTCAGAAGCTTCTTACCGGCTTCAGAGCTAACTTCGTCTCCTCTACCTTCTGCTTCGAGATGCCCTCCTCGGATCGCTCATCTCTTCTCCTGAAGCCTATATCTTATGGTCAATTGAGCGACATCTGACCATTGTCGTCTGTCTTTTGTGTCCGTTATGCGCATTATTATGAGCGCGCTCAAAAAGGGAAACAGAAGTTATGAGCGCGCTCATAAACGCGCTCATTCGCCATCATTTTGCCAGACGTAATGGGCACCACGTTTCTCGCCTCGCATCTGGAACTGGAGATGCTTCTCCGCTAGACGGCGTAGGAGACGGCTTGCTTGATAGCCATTGAGACGGCAAAGCTCCGCTACTTCTGACCGTGTGATGCGTCCATGACTCTGGACATATTCCAGCACCATCTGTTCATGCTGAAGTGGCTCAAATCCTTTGGCACGCACATATTCCGCTTCCATTTCGAGACGCCGATAAAGCGAAGCCGCCAGATGATATACACGGCCCCGGCGTTCTCCCCGTGCTTCCACGAACCCTCGCTCATTCAGACGCTCCAAAACCCCACGCGCCTGGGATAGGTCCTTCTGGATCAGCTTAGCGACTGCAGTGGAATCGATCCGGCGCTCGTAGAAGAGCACATTGAGCACCAGTAGTTCATCCAGGAGTAAAGGTGTCCCATCCCTATCCTGCTCATAGACGAACGCTGTGAACTGCAACGATGGCCGTCCACCCTGAAGCACAACGCGGACTCCCGTATCATCACTACGACTATAGCTGGGTATGGGACGACCGTAACGCAGTTGCCCCATGTAGATCTTGTCCACGCCGCGACCCGTCTGCTCAATGAGTCCAATGCGCCTGAACGCTTCTGCGAGCAGGGGATTGCGGGGTTTGGGTTCATGCACCAAGATATTGTCCATCGTGATACCCACCGGGAATCCCCCAGGGCTGGCAATCAGGAGGTGATCATGCTGCCACTGGATGTAAACGGCTCCAAGTTGGGTGTAGTCCCGGTGAAGCACGGCATTGCCCACTGCTTCACGAAAGCCCTGGAGCGAGTAATCAGGAACGGGGATCCGGAAGAGACCAACAGTGACTTCTCGTTCCTCATTGCGGGCAGCGAAACGGGATTCCACTTCTTCCAACGTGTGCAGCAGGGGAACTCGGAACCCATCGTTGACCCGGACGTCTCCCTGCGCATCCAACACCTGGAAGTAGAGGTCGTGTGTCGGGAGCATCTCCCGCAAGACAAACTCGCGTCCCAACAGCAACAGCCCTGCCACATTGGGTATCAGGCGATTGCCTTGAGTTTCCACCAGTCGGAGAGCCTTGAGCAGATCCTCATTGGATAATTCCAGCAGCGCACGGTCCCCACGCAGCCGCGTCACGGTCTGTCGAAGGCGCTCAAACTCCAGGGGATTCAAGCTATCGAGGGAGGAGTCCTCCATCACCTGTGCTGAGAAATCGAGCAACCCCATACGTACACGGCGGGAACGCTGGTCACGTGGATAGAAAGGTGCCGTCTGGGGCTTGCCATCAGCCCCAACTGTCCGATGGAGGGACTTCCCGGAAGCAGTAGCGCAGGGCTCGGGGTAGGAATCGACCTCTATCGCCAACACATGTCCCTCGTCCTGCGTAATGATCGAGATGCGTGTATTGATGTTCGGCACGGTGTTGTTGAAGATAGCAGATTGCAGCTTGATTGGGTCCGTGGTATTGCCGTGCCGGGGTTGGGCTCCCGTGATCGTGCCGTCGTCCTCCACGCCAATCAGCAAGACACCACCAGATGTATTGGCAAAAGCCACGATGTCCTCGTAGATCTCCCTGTCCGAGAGGCGTCTGCGATCCGACTTGAACTCCTGTTCGATAGACTCTCCCATCGCGATGAGTTTGTTCAGTTGTTCCTTTTCTATCACAGAAAATCCTCCGGCACCTGGGCTGTTCAAATTCGTGCAACAGGTTGTTGCACGAATTTGGGTTCGCCACAATTGACTCCATAATACCGGGTTTGAGTTCGTTTGCTTGCACTGATTTTTCTCCGCATACTACCCAATGTTCCAACAGCAACCTGTCGAAGATGGTTCTCAGTATATCAGCTATCGCGAAGCGGGGCAAGCACAAAACCATGATACAGAAATCCCCCGGCTTCCTGATGTTCCCTGCCAATGTGTGGGTAGCTTGCCTCTCTCCGGGAAAACAGGTAGCGCGGACAGCTTGTCTGCGCATGCTGCCTCGCCTGGGCACAGACAGGCTGTCTGTGCTACTGGATAAAGAAGAGATGCTTTCCATGAGTGCTCGGTAGCTGCTATAATATAGTCTCAGTGATTCACAATTCTTGACCTTCAATGCTCAGCCTGGATCGCCAAAAACAGGTCGTCGACCGCTGGATTTGGTGATCCGGCGGGGAAGTCCATGAATCAGTATTTCTGAAGAAGGGGGTATCATCTATGTACGATCCGTTCGGCGCTCGAATGACACTCGATACAAGCCACGGTAAAATATCGTTTTATCAGATTCATTCGTTACAGAAAGCTGACAATATAAGTGACATCTCATCTCTCCCCTACTCCATCCGGATCCTCCTGGAGGCACTTTTGCGGAACTGCGATGGCCAGTTGATCACAGAAGAAGACGTGCTCACACTCGCTCGCTGGAATCCTGAGATGTCAGAGCGAATGGAGTTGGCGTTTATGCCTGCCCGGGTCCTATTGCAGGACTTCACGGGTGTCCCTGCCATTGTGGATCTGGCGGCGATGCGTAGCGCGATGGTGCGGCTTGGTGGCAATCCGGAACGTGTCAACCCCCTCATCCCTGCTGACCTCGTGGTGGATCATTCGGTGCAGGTGGATCGGTTCGGTGCTGTGAGTACACTGCTCTACAATGCGGAGCGGGAGTTTGAGCGCAATCGCGAACGGTATGAGTTTCTCCGCTGGGGACAGGAGGCGATGGATAACTTCCAGGTGATCCCTCCCAGCACAGGGATCGTGCACCAGGTGAACCTCGAATATCTGGCAAAGGTTGTACGGACTCGAACGGAGAATGATGAGACCATCGCTTTTCCGGATACGGTGTTAGGCACCGATTCGCACACGACCATGATCAATGGTCTCGGTGTGCTCGGCTGGGGAGTCGGCGGCATCGAGGCCGAGGCGACCATGCTCGGCCAGCCCTACTACATGCTCATCCCCGAAGTGGTCGGCTGTTGTCTCACAGGGGAACTCCGGGAAGGGCTCACCGCCACGGATCTCGTACTCACTGTAACCCAGGTGCTTCGGGAGAAAGGTGTCGTGGGGAAGTTCGTGGAATTCTATGGCCCCGGGGTGAGTCAATTGAGCCTGCCGGATCGGGCGACCATCGCCAACATGGCCCCGGAATACGGCGCCACGATTGGGTTCTTCCCTGTCGATGACGTGACGCTTGATTACCTGCGTTATACGGGGCGTCCTGCATCGCTCCTAGAGCTGGTGGATCGTTACACAAAAGAACAGGGACTTTTCCGCACCGATTCGTCTCCTGAACCAAGATTTACGGATAACCTTGAGATCGATCTGAGCGATGTGCAAACGAGCCTCGCCGGACCCAAGCGACCTCAGGATCGAATACGGCTCGGTGACATGAAAACCAGCTTTCAGCAGATTCTGGAGACGCCCACATCGGAGCGTGGATTTGCCCTGACCGAGACCGAACAGCGACGGGCAGCGGAAGTTGAGCATCATGGCGAACGTTTCACACTGCATCATGGTTCGGTGGTCATTGCAGCGATCACCAGTTGCACGAATACCAGCAACCCCTCGGTGATGCTGGGGGCCGGACTTCTGGCCAAGAATGCCGTAGAGCATGGTCTGACCGTTAAGCCCTATGTAAAAACAAGCCTCGCGCCGGGCTCGCTTGTCGTGACAGAATATCTCAGAAAGGCCGGGCTTCTGCCATACCTGGAGGCATTGCGTTTTCACGTCGTCGGCTATGGTTGCACGACATGTATCTGCAACAGCGGGAGCCTCCCGGAACCTGTGGCGACAGCGATTGAAGAAGCCGATCTGGTCGCCGCCGCTGTGCTCAGCGGTAATCGCAATTTTGAAGGACGTGTCAATCCCCATGTGAAAGCCAATTACCTGGCATCCCCGCCTCTGGTTGTCGCCTATGCGCTGGCGGGACGGGTTGATATCGACCTCCAAAAGGAACCGATAGGGTATGATGCGAACGGCGAACCCGTCTATCTCAGCGACATCTGGCCAACTCAAGCGGACATCCACGATGTGATCGCCAAAGCGATGGACCCTGAGATATTTCGCCAGCAATATGGCAACGTCTTTGACAGAAACGAGCAGTGGAACCAGATCCATCGGCCGGAAGGGGATCTGTATGACTGGCAACCAACGTCCACATATATCCAGGAGCCTCCATTCTTCGTGGATATGACGCCGGAGCCTGCACCTGTTGAAGACATCCGCCATGCGAGAGTGCTTGCGCTCCTCGGGGATTCTGTCACAACCGATCATATCTCCCCGGCAGGGGCTATCCCGGTAGAAAGCCCGGCAGGACGCTACCTTATGGAGCATGGTGCAGAACCACACGATTTCAATTCTTTTGGCTCCCGGCGTGGCAACCATGAGGTGATGATGCGTGGAACCTTTGGGAACATCCGACTCAAGAACTTGTTGCTTCCGGACACTGAAGGCGGTGTGACACTTCATCATCCCAGTGGTCAGGTCATGAGTATCTATGATGCTGCAATGCGTTATCAAGAGGACGAAACCCCTCTGCTCGTTCTCGCCGGGAAGGAATATGGTACGGGCAGTTCCCGGGATTGGGCGGCCAAAGGCGCGCTTCTACTTGGTGTGAAAGCGGTCATTGCAGAGAGCTATGAGCGTATCCACCGCAGCAACTTGATCGGCATGGGAATCCTCCCGCTCCAGTTTCAGTCGGACGAAAACTGGCGGTCTCTGGGGTTGACAGGCCATGAAACTTATGATATTGTTGGTGTCGGGCATCTTCGACCAGGACAACAGGTCACTGTTCATGCAAAAGGAGAACGCGGCGTGGAGAGTTCTTTCACCGTTACGGTTCGCATCGACACCTCTATTGAAATGGAATACTACAGGAATGGTGGTATCTTGCAGACAGTTCTGCGGCAAATGATAAACGATGAGATAAGTGATCATGGGTGAAACATGCGAAGCATGAGGGTGGGTTAGGCTTGTATCACGCCGGGAGTTGTTGTAGAATACCCACAGGGAGGTGGAGCGATGTCATCTAAAATCTTATGGCGTTATCTCAAAGATCTCATCAAACAACCATTTTACGTGATGTATCGGCGGCGACTAAACGCCAGCGTATATACCTGGAAGCTTCCCAGACATATCGGCATCATCATGGATGGGAATCGGCGTTACGCTCGCCAGTCGGGTTTGAATCGGATCGTCGATGGGCATGCACTTGGGGCAGAAAAACTAAGGGAAGTGTTGAACTGGTGTTATGAATTCGAGATTCCCATCGTTACCGTCTGGAGTTTTTCGCTAGACAATTTCCATCGAGATAGCTCAGAAGTCGAAGGATTATTGGGATTGTTTGAGGCAAAGACGTGGGAACTCGTTCAACACGAAGATGTTCACCGAAATCAGGTAAAGGTTCGATACATTGGCAAAGTGGATCGGCTTCCTGAGAGCCTTCAGGAGGCCATCCATGCAGCAGAAGCGGCCACTGCACATTACGATAAGAATGCTTTGAATATTGCCATTGCCTATGGCGGGCGTGAGGAGATCACCGACGCTTTTAGCCGATATCTCCTTGATCAGTCCCGTATGGGGCGTACGTTGGAGGATGTCTTGGCTCGCCTCGATCCCGGCGCGCTTGAATCTTATCTGTACACATCGGGTATTCCGGAACCGGATCTGATCATCCGCACCAGCGGCGAAGTTCGACTCAGCGGCTTCCTGCTATGGCAAAGCGCGTATTCTGAATACTACTTCTGTGACACTTACTGGCCAGCATTTCGCAAGATCGACTTCCTGCGCGCTCTGCGCTCCTACGACCAGAGACAGCGCAGATTTGGACGGTAGAGTTCACGGCAGTAACACACACCCCCCACGCAAGATCAACACACCCACACCATCTATATCCAGGACGCGTTGGTAGGCTCCACGCAGTGCATCCGGGTCGAACGCATCCACGATTTCCGAGTGATCCACCCGGCAGGCTTCTACCAGAGCCTCCAGCGGGATTGGACGGCAGGAACGCTGGTCAACTCCCGGATGGGGTTGGCAGCCCGACAATGCTGTGGTGCGATTGTCGAGTATGAGTACCGTCATTCGCGTTTTGCGATATGAGGCGTCGATCAGTCCGTTGATACCGGTATGGTAGAAGGACGAGTCCCCAGGGCAGGCGATCACGCGGAGAGAAGGATCCGCCTGGGCAACCCCGGCTCCGATGGAAATGCAGGATCCCATCGAATACTTGATGTCGAGCATCTCCACAGGAGGCTGCCACAGACGCACTGCGCATCCCGGATCCGCCAGGAAGACCGGGGCCTCTTCTCTCTCGGCCAGCACCTCCTTGAGCCTCATAAACGCTGTGTCGTAGGGGCAACCGTCGCAGAGACCTTGTTTGGCCGGAGAGGGTTTCATCTCCAATTCCGGGGGAAATCGGCTCGTATCGACGAACCCAGGATGGAGTCCATTGAGCGCACTGGCAATCTGAAAGCGGAACAGCTCTCCCACCCCGGGCACATCACCTGTCAACCTGCCATGTATCTTGACGGTCAGGGATGCATCCTGAGCGATGGATTTGACTGCCTGTTCGATGAGGGGAGCGTTTTCCTCAAAAACCACCACCTGTTCGCAGGATGCGAGAAACCGTTGAACAGCCTTCGAGGGGAGCGGGTAGATCGTTCCCAGATGCAGGTGGGCTGGTTTCGCATCGCTATCCGATCCCGCAAGCACGTCTCTGTATTTCTGCCCCGCAAAACCAGCCGTCATGACGCCCCACGTCCCTCCAGAAGCCATCCGATGGAAAGGACTCGACTCAAACAGCTCCTCGATCTTCGCCAACCGTTCGTGATGTATCTGGTGGAGACGCACCGCATTGGCCGGGGTTGAAAACCAGCGTTGCTCTGCTCTCCCCGCTGTGATGGGTTCCATATCGATGGGTGGACGCTCCGGTGGATCTTCACACGCAACCACACCTCCGCTCAACGAGAAACTCCGTGTGATACGGACGATGACGGGAGTATGCACACGTTCAGACCAATCGAACGCCGCCAGTATCATCATGTACGCTTCGTTGGGGGATGAAGGCTCGAGCATGGGAAGTTCAGTGAACGGAGCTAGCATCCGGCTGTCCTGTTCATTTTGTGATCCCCACGCGCCCGGATCGTCTCCCAACAGGACCACCAGCCCTCCCCGGACGCCGGTCATATTAGCAACCATGATCGGATCCAGAGCGATGTTCATTCCCACGCTCTTGATACACACGAGGGCGCGATTTCCCGTAATGGAGACTCCCAGGCATTTCTCAAAGGCGACCTTCTCGTTGACACACCATTCCACACGATGATGTCCACTGCGACCCTGCAACGCCTCAACGGTCTTGGTTGCGGGTGAACCTGGATAACCCGCAGCAAAGGTGAGACCCGAGGCGATGGCTCCCACTGCCAATGCTTCTGAACCTGTCATGGATTTTGTCTTAGACACTTTGGCTCCAATCCCCGATGATAGTACTGGATCCCCGAATGACACCGAATGCAGTTTCTGGCCCATTGGCGACTTAACCCACGCCGGAACTTGTATTGGGCTCAACCACGATCTTATAGACGCCCTCTGTCCCAAGCATGTCGAGGCCCTCTGCCACTTTATCGAGTGGGAGATAATGGGTGATCAGATCCTCGACGGGAACCTCCGTGTAGCGCAGAAATTCCAGCGCTGTGTTAAACTGGATCTGTGGATAGGCCCAAACGCCCCGCACATCGATATCTTTCTTGCAGATCTGGTGTGGATGGATCGACACTTCACCCGAATCCGTATAGTGCCCTACTTCGGCGACAATGCCACCACGTCGCACGAGTTCAAGTGCTTCCGCGAAGACCCCGGGAATCCCGGCACACTCGAAAACCACATCGGCACCTGCGTTGTGAGTGAGTTCATGGACCGCTCCGAGGCGTTCTTCAAGCGTCGTGCTGGCGACATTCAGTGTAACATCGGCGCCCATCCGCTTCGCCATGGTGAGGCGGTCCTCGACGGCGTCTGTGGCGATGATCGTCCCGGCTCCGGTGTGACGCAACACGGCAATGACGAGCAATCCGATAGGTCCGGTGCCGAGCACAGCCACAGAATTTCCGATGCCATATCCCGCACCGACTTGTGCGATTCCAGGGGCAAATGTACGCTCCACAGCACGTGTTGCGACGGCTGTGGGCTCCGCGAGAACACGCCGTTTTTCAGGTACGTCATCGGCAATTTTGTAGACCCAGGAGTTGCCGTGAACATAGACATACTGCGCAAGGTGGCCTGTCAGATGAGGCGGTTCCTCACAATTGGAAAATCCGTAGATCGTGCGGTTCATGCAAAGCGTCGGGCGATGGGGAAAACGCAGGCAATAATAGCACTTCCCACAGCTTTTCGAGCCTGGAACAACGGTGATCACATCGCCCTCCGCAAGAGGGCCGCCGATGATGTTCATCGTCTCATTGGCTTTGGGGCCGATCTCGTCCACCACCCCTACCACTTCATGTCCCGGGATCACGGGGAAGTTCAGCGGAGTATGCCCAAGCAACATATGCTTGTCTGTTCCACACAGCCCGACTTGCTGCACCTTCATCAACAAACTGTCAGAAGCTATCTCCGGGCGGGGAAACATGCGGATTTCCAGTTTTCCGGGCTCAACCATCACTAAAGCAGCAACTTCAGACATCGGTAATATCCTCTCATTGTCGACCATTCACCTTTGCACCGTTGAGTGCTATCGTCCGTAAATGGAACCATTATACGAACAGGTAAACAGGTTGTCAAGGCGCGCTCGTCACACCCGGGTGCAAAGGTTCAACAATGGAACAACCACACAACTCAGTTCTCGATGGCATCCAGGATGATCCCCAATAGCTCAGGATTCCCGCGTTCGGAACTGCCCAGGCCGTAACGCCCAGGATTCTGTACGATCACCAGGTCATGATCGGGGAACACGGATAGATAATGGCCGCCTGCCCCGCTGGCAGTAAACGCATTCCTGGGAAACTCCGGCCAGAGCTTTCCTTGATCATTCGTCCAGATGCCGAGGCCATATTTCCACTCATCTTCGGGAGAGTTCGCCAGGATGTTCGACGCCGTTCGGACCGACTCACGCATCCATTCTTCAGGGATGACCTGCTTATCTTCCCACCGTCCCCAGTTGCACCAAAGCCAACCCAATCGTCCCAGATCCAACGCATTGGTATGAATGGCACAGTAGTATCCGAAGATGTGGATGCGGGCTTTTTCATGAAGCTGAAAATTGTTGAGCCCATACCTCCAATCAACGCCAATGTGCTTCGCCAGCTTGTCCTCCACAAGCATCTTGAAGCCGGGTGATCCCTCCGGATCACTCACATCGTACAGTCCATACACTTTGGCAAGGGAGTGTGTCAGGATATTCATACCGTATGTCTGATAGTGGAACACCTTGCCCGGCGATTCACCGGGTTTCATGTAGCCTGACGTGTTGGAGATGAGTTGACGGAAAGTGATCTCACGATCCTTCTCAAAAGCATATCTCCCGGGTTTGGGGCCTTCACCTTCCGGAACATCCATCATCTCGGGGTAGTAGTCGATCACTTTCGCATCGGCGGATGGGATTTTCCCCTCGCTCACCACAATCCCCAGAATGTTGGAATAGATGGATTTTGCAGCCGAAGCGATCCCGAGGCGTTTGTGCGGATCGATATTATGATTCCATTCGGCAACAAGGCGGCCGTTCCGCACAATAACCAATCGATAGAGTTTATCGGCTAAATGATCGTCCAACCATTGCTTGGCTCGGTTGAATTTCTCCGGATGGAACCCTGCGTCTCCAGAGGAGATGGTTTCCCACGTCTGCTTCGGAAATGTCGTTTCTGTCACAGATTGACCTCCCATAGTTCATATTTTCGCTGATCACAGTATAGACCAATGACATCGAGAATGCAATATCAACGAGCAGCCCTTTCTCTTGCTTGCGCTCCCTGCATGAATCTGATACCATCCCCGCAGTGACAGGACGAAGAACCCATACGAGTTTTTCAGTTCGCTGAGTAGAGCGTGCAGCTTGCTCGCTCACAACATGGAGTCCTGAGAACAGGCTGGCAGCATGTTCTACTTCGTGCGATTTCCCCCATAACTGAAAAACGCGTGAACCCACATCTATTTAGAGGAGAAACAAGATGCTGAAAGCAGGATTCATCGGGGCCGGAGGACGGAGCCGGGGTGCGCACTATCCAAATGTAAACCGCCTTGAGAGTGTCGAGATGGTCGCAGTATGCGAACTGGATGAAACACGACTCAAACAGGTTGCCGAACAGTATCAGTTTCCACACACATTTACCGATCATCGCAAGATGCTCGACACGGTGGATCTCGATATCGTCTACTGTGTGATGAATGAAAAATGGGTTTTACAGCCCGCGCTCGATTGTCTCAACGCAGGGAAACACATCTTTATTGAGAAACCGCCAGGTGCTAACAGCGGGGAGACACAACAGATGCTCGATGCGGCTATCGCAAATGATGTTTACGCAATGGTTGGATTTCAGCGACGCTACGCCGCTATTACCCGTGAAGCGATGCGACTCGTGGCTGAGAAGGGGCCTGTATCACTGGTAACGACGACCTTCAACAAACAGATACTCGGTGGTGATGGCAAAGAACTCACCACAACTCTCTGGAACGATGTGTGCCACGTAGTGGATCTTCTACGATACATGGCGGGCGGCGAGCCCGTCGAAGTGACCGCTTACCGGGATAAATTTGGCGGCCAAAGCAGAAACTGCTATACAGCACTCGTCCGCTTCGATAACGGCGCAACAGGGGTTGTGTTCGGGAATCGTGCATCAGGCGGGCGTGTACTGCGCGCGGAACTGCATGGTGTCGGTGTCGGGTGCTATATGAAACTTCCGGAGGAAATCGAAATTCATCAGGATAACCGACGCCACACGATGGGCGGCTGGGAGGTCGACGGTGTGGATGAAAACGACGTGGATCGCTATGAGGGTGTGTTGACGATGCACGAACATTTTGTCGATTGCGTGCTCAACAAGAAAACCCCCGTCAGTGATCTCCGTGACGTGATCCATTCGATCCATCTCGTCGACCAGATTGAAGGAACATTGGAGTAAAGGGTCAGGGCAGGCACGAGGGCCTGCCCATACTCCACCTGCTTACCTGATCCGGATGGCTTACTGCGGCTCCTCCTCTTGCTTCGGAGCGGATTTCTTGCCTCCATGACATAAGGCGCAGCTTGCTTTCTCAATGTGAGGCGCGACCTCGTGCAGTGCCTTCACATTATGGCATCGCTCACAGACCCTTATACTGGTGCCTTTCTCACTCTTCACATCTTGATCGGTTGATAAGTTTAGCTGATCGTGACAGACGTTACATTCCTTGATAGAAGTTCCGTGGTGAGTCTGCTGAGCACCAACCACTGGCCGTCCATCCACGGTTCCTTCGCCATGACAATTCCTGCAACTGCCCGACGTGGGAGTGACTTTTGAAGGTTTATAGGGCGGAGCTTCTGTGCTGTAAGCGCTTATCCCAAAGTCATCGTGACATAAAATGCATTTTTTGTTCTTAGCATCTTCGGTCACATGGTGTGGACTCTGTTCATGACAGGTCATGCAGTCCCTGTTCAGTGAAACTCCTGTGCTCCCCGGCAATGTTGAGACGCTATGACAGAGAACGCAATTACCGGAAGTAGCAGGTTCGGTACTATGGTGGGTATCGACGAGTGACTCACCGTGACACCCCTCGCACACGCCTCTGTCAAGGGTGGAAAACTTCACGTCCATGAAGCCTATGTTCTGAGGAACCTGCTGTGCAAACACAAGTCCTACCATAAGAGAGAATAGACCGGCTAAACTGAGAAAGAGAAAGGCCCTCCCCTTCCCTTTCTGTGCAGCTTTGGTTTTGATCATAGAGTAACTCCTTTTTCAGATCTACTGAGTTTGGATATAACTACTTGATTTTCCAGTTTCTAATTTTACCGATTGTCGGCCCTCTGGTCAATAGAAATATGTCCGGTGATCACATGGCATCTATCATGGATCAGCCGCTCAATGTGTTTGCTCTGGTTGGCGCGGCAAATCGTGAAGAACTCCGGGCCAATGCAGAAGCGTGTGAGGTCACTCTTTCCCTCGATGAGTGCGCCTGGCTGGACCTGCGGAGCGATAATCTTTAGCAGACATCGCCGCATTGGATTTAGTCCAGGTAGGCGTCGAGTTCCTCCTGCGTGGGTGTTGGTGTCGATACACCGCCTTCCGGCACGGTCACCTTTGCAGTCCAGACGATGGCGTTGAGGATGAACGTGCGCAGATCATCGTTTGCCCAGTTATCGTGGAAGTGCCCGCCTGTGAATCCGAGTCCTCGTCCGCCATCTTCCCGTTCAACGCACCAGGCAAGATGCTGCGGTTCCTTGTTTGCCACAGCTCGGCGTACATGCGGGTTACCGCTATGGGGGCCGTCGGGTCTCTCCAATGTGGATTCAGGTGCAATGGCACTGAGCAGTGGGACCACGCCCTCCATGTTCTCACGGAAACGCATATGATAGTACCATTCGTCTATCATAGAGAACGGTTGCACCCCCTGTGTGACAGGATGGTCAGGGAATGATGTGAACTCTGCCACCCAGTGTGGATTGACCGACCAGTGTGCCTCGAAGTAGCCACCGATCCACTCCAGGAAGCGATCTCCGGGCTCACCTTTGGGCACTTCCACGGCGTAATGGACCATCATCAGCCCAATCCCCCGCTCCATGAGAGCAGCCACCTGGTCGAGATGCGGGATGATCGGGTGGCCTCCTCCACCATCGGAATAGATGACGAGTGCTGCGATATCGTCGAAAGCGTCTGAACTTTCCGGCCACCCATGGTGGGCCACGGCTTCGACACCATCCACATGTTCATTGAGCAGTGCTGCAAGCAGCGAACATCCTGCCGGATGCTCGTGGGCACCACGGTTGTGACTTGCAGGACCAGCGACCAGAGCGATCTTTGATGCAACAGGCATTGGTTCCTCCGATTTTAGATTTATGAGAGATGAGAGATATTCTCCCGATGTTGATGGATAAGTAAGCAAGTTTCGTGAAACGTTCAACGTTTCGTAAAACCTGCTTACTGGAACAATAAATCAAACGGATGAAATGCTGGTCTATTCTATCCTTTTTTCGTCGTGCGATCAAGGATTCTCGACGGTTTCAATCTGAATCCAGGGTGTGTCAGGAATTCTTCAATGAGTATCAACAACCTTTGAATCATGGAAATTCGGAAACGACAGAAAACACGGAAGAAAGTTAGATGCCATCCGTTTTTCCGTGCCATCCGTGTTTCAGAAACGGCATCCAGGGCGCGTGTCTTCGTCCATTACTCTGGCTTTTTGCTCTTCACCGTGATTTTCCTGGCGCATCCCTGAATCCGGATCCCTTGAAATGGTAGAACGAATGGAGTATCATGGGGTGTTGGTAGAAGAATGGACAATACCTCTGGATTCTGATAGAATAGAGCCCAAACAGAGGTCGTCAACATCCAGGTGCATATGCTCAAATGTATGGATTTGCTGCATATCTTGGCCCGCATCACTGGCATCTATGGCATTTGACAGGGCAGACAACCCAACAGAATAAGGAAAGTTCAACAGCGGTTCAAGATGAATTCATTCCAGAAAAGGATCTAGCCCAATGAAACAAATAGGTTCTCCAAAGAACGTGGTGTGGCTGATACTGCTTCTTGGAGTTACAGCCATCGTGATATGGAGCAGTTCAGTGGGCAAGTCAGAGAAACAACCTCAGAACGGTTCCCTGGCTCTTCAGCCGCCTTCATTCACCTCGATTGCGGAAGCCGCCAGTCCAGGTATATCGTAGGGGCGGGGTTACCCCGCCCTATTTTCGAAGGAGAAATGATCAGGGAGGAAGATACGATGAACTTCGTTCTTGAGATACCAGAAGATGTGTTACGCTCCATGAAGCTTCCAGAAAAGGAGCGTTCCGAGAGAGTCAAAGCCGAGCTTGCCATCCGTCTGTATCAAACCGGCGTGCTGACATTCGGAAAGGCACGGAAGCTTGCAGGTATGACAAAGTGGGATTTTCAGCTTGTCCTGGGTCGGGAAGATGTCCCGAGTCGCTATGATGTGAGCGATCTCAAGAAGGACCTGGCCACTCTGGAGAAGATCCGTGATCGTGGTGAGTGATTCCTCGGTCCTCATTCACCTTGCCGCCATCGGACATCTTGAACTCCTGAAAGTGAAGTTCGGTGAGGTCATTGTTCCCAAGGCCGTATGGCGTGAAGTGGTGGTTGATGGTGAGGGCAGGCCCGGCGCTGATGAAGTCCGGCAAGCGAGCTGGATCAAAATGCATGAAGTACATAGCAGACCATTGGTGATAACCCTTACTCAACACCTGGACGATGGGGAATCCGAGGCGATTGCTCTGGCCGTGGAGGCGGAGGCCGACCTGGTGCTACTGGATGAAAGAGACGCCAGGAATGCGGCAGAAGCACTTGGTCTAGATATCCTCGGTGTCATTGGTATTCTGATATGGGCAAAGAGAGAAAACCTGATCCAGAGTCTCAAAGATGCGATTGTGCAACTCAGGCAAATCACAGGCTTCAGGCTGAGTGACCGGCTCTACACCACCGTATTGGCGGCGGCTGGGGAGGATGGGTGAGACGCTGAGGGTGGTGGATACCTGCCCGGCGCAGAGGTTCTGGGGCCGGGAAGCCAGAAGTTTCAGCG
>JAJRTO010000125.1 GCA_024278235.1 Candidatus Poribacteria bacterium | reverse complement strand
CTCTCCTGCGAGTTCGGATCTAGGCCGCGCCCGAAACCTGCCGAGAGGCCCGGGAAGATCCAACAGGAGCAGGCAAAATCTCCCACCCCTTGTCACACTTGACCTCTGGATGGTATCTAACCTAGTAGAGGTAATCTACCGGAAGTGAGAAATCCACGATGCGTACCGCAGATGGCACGGTGATTCGAAGGTGCCTCGAAGGCGATCCCTCCGCCTTCGGGCTGCTGATGGACAAGTACAAAGCGAGCATCTTTGCTTTGGCGTATTCCAGGCTTGGCAACTTCCACGACGCCGAGGACATCACGCAAGAAGTGTTCCTCATCGCCTATCGCAAGCTGCGCAGTCTGAGGCGGTGGGATAGCTTCTTTGCCTGGCTTTATTCCATCACGTCAAATCTGTGCAAGAAGCGTCAAGCGACAGATTCCAGACGTCCGGATCGGCACTACGTCGAGGAGCAGCGCGCAGAAGTTTTGGGCCGGTCAGCGGTCAAAGCCTATCAAGATGCCCAGGGCGCTCAGGTGGTGCGGGATGCCCTGAGAATGCTCCCGGGGATGTATCGAGACGTGTTGGTCCTCTACTATCTGAGTGGAATGAATAGTAAAGAGATCGCCGAGTTTCTGGGAACACCTCCCGCCACGATACGGCAGCGATTGCACCGTGCTCGCAATCAACTGAGGCATATTCTTTTGGGCAAAGGTAGCGAAGAGGAGGTGATAGTGATGATGAATACCATGTTCGATAAGGTGAAATTACAGCCGAGTTTTACGTTTCGCGTCGTCGAGGCCGTCAAACGGATGAAGATTCAGTCGCCTCCCCAGGTATCCGCGCTCCCCTGGGGATTTTCTGCGGCGGCAGGTCTCATGCTGAGTATTTTGATGTTCAGCGCGCCCTACTTTCCCTTGCTGCTTTTCGGTCGCCCGCCCGGTTCTCTCCTCCCCAATCAGGCGCAGCTCATTGAGAGCGATGCGATCTCGGTAACGTTAGTGAGCGTCGCCGACATCCCTATTCTCGCTGGAGGGCAGGAGAGCGGCAGCGCAAACCGGGATTCCAGGTCTTCCATGCAGCGAGCTTTTGCGCAACCAGGACACCAGGGCAAATGGGGTAAACGGGCCGATATGCCAACGCCCCGAAGCCTGTTCGGCGTGAGTGCCGTTAACGGAAAGATCTATGCCATTGGAGGAGACAGAGCACTCGCTGCACCGATCTCAACAGTGGAGGAGTACGATCCCGCAACGGACACCTGGGCCAAGAAAGCGGACATGCCCACGACGCGATCAACGCTTGCCGCCTGTATGCTCGATGGACAAATCTACGCCATTGGAGGATGGGGTGGGGCCGGGCGTTTTCATTCAACAGTGGAAGTTTACGATCCCGTGAAGGATACCTGGACTCAAAAGGCGGATATGCCCACGGCGAGGTCAGGACTTGCCGCGTGCGCGGTGAATGGGAAAATCTACGCCATCGGGGGAGGAAATCGGAATGAGCTTGCCGTCGTCGAGGAATACGATCCCGCGACGAACACCTGGACCCGGAAAGCGGATATGCCCACGGCAATATGGACTCTTGCGGTGGGAGTCGTCGGGGGAACGATCTATGCGATTGGAGGTGGTAGGGGAAATATCGGTCGTATGGAGCAGGGAGTTCCCCTTTCCGTCGTCGAAGCCTATGATCCTGTGACGGACACCTGGACCCAGAAGGCAGACATGCCAACGACGAGGACCGGTTCTTCTGCCAGTGTGGTCGATGGGAAAATCTACGTCATCGGAGGAGGGAATCGGCAGCCTCTGTCAGCGGTTGAAATGTATGATCCTGTGATGGATATCTGGACCCAGACGACAAGCATGCCGACGGCAAGATGGAGCCTCGCCACCTGCGTGGTCGATGGGAAAATCTATGCCATCGGCGGATTGACCCCCGCCCTGGCTCCGACTCCGGTGGCTGAGATGTTCGATCCCGGCACCACCTCATCCCAATCCGTGCAGCCGACAGGCAAACTCCCTACGATCTGGGGAACGCTCAAGATCGCCTTGTTCGCTCAGGGATCCGACTGAGGAGGAGACTCGTCACTGCTTCCTCTGCCGCCATGAGTGGAAAACCGAGATCCTCCAGCACATGGTTGAGGGCTGCGAAAATCGCCTTCTCCGGGGCGGTAATCTCAATACCAATGGGTTCGACCAAAATCGACCACCATGCCAGCCTCAACCTTCGACATGTGGTGGCTTTTCCCACCGACTTCCCGGGGGAAGATACAGGTAAGCTGCGATCGGTTTTCCCCTCCCTGTCGAAACGTTAAAGATATGGCTCTTTGAATGGCCGCCTCATCTCATGCCGTGAGATATCCTTGCACGACTGCGTCCTCGATGATCCCTTTCACAAACTGCCACAGCCCCTCTGAAATATCACCAATATGGGCGTTGTGGACAAGTACCTGCTCTCGGGTAATGCCATGCTCTCTCCAGGATTTCCCACCGGTATGGTAGTTGTGCAGCAGGGGCATGAGGCGATCAAGAGCCGCTGCGAACTTCGCCTCCGGCGTTACCCGCGCCTCGAACTCGTCCCACAGTCTACGCAATTCGTCGGCCTGATCTTCAGGCAACAGACCAAAGATTCGATGAGCCGCCTGACGTTCTCGCTCTGCTTTGTCCAATGCCCCCTCCTCGTCATAGCAGAAGGTATCTCCGGCGTCAATCTCAACGATGTCATGGATGAGCAGCATTTTCAACACACGGCACACGTTTACAGGCTCTTCAGCGTGTTCAAGCAGGAGCATCGCCATCACCGCCACGTGCCAGCTATGCTCGGCTGAGT
Source organism: Candidatus Poribacteria bacterium (assembly GCA_024278235.1). Lineage (GTDB taxonomy): Bacteria > Poribacteria > WGA-4E > JAJRTO01 > JAJRTO01 > JAJRTO01. The sequence goes on along the minus strand of JAJRTO010000125.1, from coordinate 444 downwards.
TTTCTCGTCGTTCAGCCTCGATAAGGTAGGATCGTCGGAGAACGGTTTTCAGCTTGTCGATCTCGACGATGAATTGAAGCTGTTGATGCAGACGTTCAGTTTCCATTTCATCTCCTGTTTGGGCAAAACGTTTGTCCTGTTGTGTCAGGCAGTATGCTCTTTCTCCCTTCCTCAGTGGAAATAGCGCTCGGTTGAACTTTCCATCGGTAGAGACGAATGGCATTCGCCTAGAGTTCAAGGCTTGCGCTCAGCACCATCATTGCCGTCTAGCACCAGCACCCAATAGTCCATAGGAGATCCCTGACCAGGCCGTTGCGTTGGACTGCGCAGATAAACCTCTCAGCCCCCAGGATTCAGCACGTGCCTTCTGGGGAGTCTCTCTGAGGTGTCTGCGGCTCACAACGTATCCAGTGGACTCACGACGCCCATCGGACCCTTGTTGAG
>JAJRTO010000124.1 GCA_024278235.1 Candidatus Poribacteria bacterium | reverse complement strand
TCAACAGGGCGAAGTTCTCGGCCCCATGTCCCTTGCGAAGACGACTGGCATCTTCTGCGAAGACCACATCCAACACCCAATGCAGCCCATTCTCAATGTCCCAATGGCCGCGCACCAAGGAACCCAACCGCTGGGCACTGGTAGCAAGACTGGAGATGAAGTAACGTGTTTCAGACTCCTGCTTGTCCCCCAGCGAACGTTCCGATTCCACACGGACCAAACTCGCCAAGCCTGGCCAGACTTCCTGCTGCACCACCCCTTCCCGATTCCGCGCATACCGCACGTAGTCTACGTAGTCCTGGGACTGCGTGATGACCGTGACCCGACGCGTCTCAATGCGACCATGACCTGCATCCACACTCTCATGGGTGTCATGAATCACTTCCCGATAGTCCTGCGCTTCCGCCGTGGCAAACAGAGAAATCACGTCCTGGTGAAGCGTCTCCTGGTTGGCCTTGACCGCCAGCAGATAGTCACTGCCACTCTCCACAAGCTGCTTTGCGATGGCCTTCTGACACCCCATCGCATCGATGCTGACCACACAGCCTGCCAAGTCCAGCAGTGCAAGCAACTCGGGAAGGGCAGTTATCTCGTTCGACTTGGCGTCCACCTTCACCTCTCCCAGTGTCAGACGGTTCGAGTGTGCCCAGGCACTCACCATGTGGATGGCAGATGCCCCTTGGGCATGGTCATAGGAATGACGCAAGGTCTTCCCATCCAGAGATACCAACTCCCCATGACTCAGCTCCACTATCATACTCACCCAACTCATGAAGCCTTGCTGAAACTGGGCAGGGTCGATACGAGCAAACACGCGACGGAAGGTTTCAGCCGAAGGGATGCCATGCGGAAGTCTCAGGAAACGCTGCAGCCAATCCTGTTTGGCATGACCGAAAGCCTCCACTTCCACCCAGTTGTCCGCACCACATATCACGGCACAGATAGCGATGACCAGAATATCCATCAGCAAGTGGCGTCGGTTACTGGCACGGGGGTCGTCGATACAGGCCAGATGCGCTGCCATGCCAAAAGCATCAGCACAAACCTCCCCTTCCTGAGGGACCGCATCAACACACTATGAGGTTGCCCTGATGGATATCCGACTTGACGATACGAAGTGATGCGTGATATGATTCGCGTTGCTGAAACTGATGCATCGAGGGATGTGAATCGTGCGCGTAGGTACAACTTTTTCGTTGCTTGACTCCCAACAGTTGAAAGCTCAGTTACGATTGCAGCCGGGAGATATTCTGAAGGGACGTATTGTCGAGGATCTCGGCAATGGTAAGTGGGTTATGCGGACCCGAGGGGTGAATCTGGTGGTGGAGTCCTCAATCGCCCTGGAAAAGGGAGAGATCCTTCAGGCTCAGGTTCTCCAGATGGGTGATCCCATCAGAGTACGTCTCGTTCTTTCCACAGATCAAGCGCAGGTGAACCTCGTTTCAGCGTCCGAGATGCTTGCCGAGCTGGGTTTCGTTGTAACGGAAGAGAATATCTCCCTCCTGCAAACTCTGATACAGTTGGAATGGTCGCCTTCTCTGTTCAGCCAACTGATCCCTTACATGGAGATTCTTCCCGGACAATCCCCCATGACGGTGATTCTCGCTTGGCTCATGGGGATGCCGCCCCATCCACACCTGCTTGAATCCCTGCAAACACTCACTCATCCGCATGTTCCATTGGGACAGTTGCTGGGGGATCTGGAGCAGGCTCTACAGCAACTGTCTCAACAACATTTTTCCCAGGATCTCCAACAATGGCTTCAGGATCTGCGACAGTGGATTCCGCCATCTCCCCAGGAGGGATTGGCACAGTGGCTCCGACAACTCAATGTGAGCTATGAATCGCAATTGACCCGCGAGGGATTCGTCCAGGAAAACCTGAAAATCCTCCTCCTTGAAATCCGGAACTATCTTCGACAACTTGAAGGGGAGGGGGCATCGCGAGCAGCCGGTCTGCTAGAGCATGTCCTGCACCAACTCGATGCACACGCGATGATGAATCAGGCGCAGCTCCAGGAATTGGCAGCTTTCTATTTTCAGATACCGTACACCCTTGATGGACACACCGGCACCATCGAGTTTAAGGGGGAATCGTCTGAAGATGATGAAGGGGCTTTCCAGATCAGTTTCATCGCTCATACGGTACACCTCGGCAAGCTCAAAGTGATGCTCATGATACAGGAGAGAAGCATCCGTTGTGATCTCCTTGCAGAGAATGCCACGGCATGTGATTTCATACAGCGGCACCAGGATGAACTCCGTGTGAGCCTGAATGCTTTACAGTACCGGGTTGAACGGCTTAAATGTACCGTAGCTCCCCCCGATGCTTTTTTGCTGGAATTAGTACAATCCGTTCCCGCCTTACTTGATCAATGGGTCGCACTGGATATGCGGGTGTGACGATCCAAAACGCTTGACATCCCAGGAATGGTATGCTATTCTACGCTCCAGTGGTGGAAAACGATGAAAGATCCCAAGAGAGAGCCTTTAGAACTTCGCTACATGGTGCTTGAGGATCTCGACGCGGTGATGGAGATTGAGAAAAGCTCCTTTGCCTCGCCGTGGAGCCGTCGTTCTTTCGAGGCTGAAATCGCCTTGAATCGCCCTTATTCGCACTCGCTGGTTGCTATCCTGGACAAGCGGATTGTCGGTTTCATCTGCTTTCAATACGTTGTCAGTGATGCTCACATTATCAACCTTGCTGTGCATCCCGATTATCGGCGTCGTGGAATCGGCCGCCAGCTCCTGAAGCATGCCTTGCGGTGTGGCTACAAGTTGGGTGTTGAGCGCATGGTTCTTGAGGTGCGTGTTAGCAACCAACCCGCGTTTGAGTTGTATCGCCAGTCAGGTTTCCGAATTCTGGGAGTACGCCGTCGTTTCTATAGTGACAACGGTGAGGACGCCTATGTCATGGTATTGTCGAATCTGCAACGGAGATAGACCATGCTTCATTCGCAACGTCTCGAACAGCTTCTGGATCTGATAGAGTTGACCTCATCGACCAATGCCTTCTATCAGGTAAAAGAGCGTATCGCAGCAAGGCTTCAAGAGATACTTGGAGTTGAACGGCTTACTATCCACATAATAGGGCGCACGGAGCAACAAACGCTTGGGCTCGCTACTTCTGTCGGTTTCTCGGAGGCCCTTGAACGATTTCATCCATCCTCTGAGCTGATTCCATTTGAAAACAGTCCCGGCTATATGCAAGAAGCGATGATACATGGCACACCAGTCAATATCTCCGATCTCCACGATTCATCTCTGGCAGGTGATGAGGGAGAACTTGCCGAGATCGAAGGGCACAATGCTCTCTTATGTTTGCCACTCGTGGCTCGTGCTTCGGTTGTCGGGGCTATCACTGGTTACAGCGATCAACCGATCCCCCTGTCGCCGGAGGTTGAACGCTTGGCTCTCACATGTTGCATGCTGATAGCCAACATGGTAGATAGGGAACGTGTCATCCTTGATCACGAAGAGTTGCATGAGCAGCTTTAACAGATCACAGATACACATCCACAGACAGGGCTCTACAATCGACGTTATTTCAACCGGGTACTGCATGTCGAAGTGAGTCGATCTCAGAGATACCGGCGGCCCCTCTCTTGTCTGATGTTTGAGATCGATGGCTTTCAGCGGATATTGGATACTTACGCTGCTGTCATGGGAGATCCCATATTGCTGGAATTTGCCCGTCTTCTTGTGGCCGCATCCCGCGAATCAGATGTCCTATGCCATTATGCGACCGCAAGATTCACGTTACTTGCGGTAGAGACCACCGAGTCCGGCGCGATAATACTTGGCAGCCGTCTTTTAGATCTGTTGGGAGAGAAACCGTTCTTTCATGCGACCCTCCCCATCCGGGTAACGGCCTCTGCCGGTGTTGCGTCCATGCCAAGCCATTCCATCCAAAGTATGGAGCAGATGCTCGATGCAACGGAGACCGCTCTGCTAGAGGCACAGAGAATGGGCGGGGATCAGTTGGTTGTCTACGAGCCGTGAATAGAACGAATAGGACAGAGGAGGGCCGTTGCTGAAAATGGGTAGATTTCGCATGACACGCATGTTCAACATGAAACACATGCTGGTGGTAGTGTTCGCCCTGGGGATGATAGGCGGTTTGTGCTTCTTCGCTGGAACGGAACAGACCACATCTCAGACAAACGGGCTGGTGATCCTACTCACCGATTTTGGCCTCAAGGATTTCTATGTGGGGGCGATGAAAGGCGCGATCTATTCGGTCTTCCCCGAAGTGCGTATCGATAGTATCTCTCATCAGATCACGGCCTTTGATATCCCAGAGGGGGCCTATACGCTTGCCAGGGCTTCTGCAGAGTTCCCTCAAGGTACTGTGTTTGTCGTGGTGGTCGATCCTGGTGTGGGAACTCCTCGTAAGCCGATTGTCATGCAAACGGAAGACGGTAAGTTCTTCGTCGCGCCGGACAATGGGATTCTGACGATAGTAGCAGATACACTTGGTGTCGCTGAGGTGCGCGAGCTTACCAATGCCAAACTGATGCGTGGTGGGGCATTGTCCAGCACGTTCCACGGCCGCGATATCTTTGGACCCACGGGGGCCCATTTGGCTCAGGGATTCCCCTTTGCCAAAGTAGGTCCGAGGTTAAACACGTATGTACGGCTGGATGTCGCGCAGGCACGCCTTTCAGAGAATTCGATCTTCGGACGCGTGGAACTGATCGATGAATATGGCAATGCGCTGACGAATATCCCAATGGAGCTGTTTGAGCAAGCGAATATCGAGATGGGACAGAAACTGCGCGTGACGTTTTCGAGCCGGCTGTCTCCCACGGAGTTCGCATATATGAAAACCTATGGGGATGTTCCTGTGGGAAATTACCTGGCTTTGTTCGGTAGTGGTGGGAGCCTGGAGTTTGCGATCAACCAGGGAAATCTGGCAAAAACACTTGAGATCAAATCGGGAGATGCAGTAAAACTGGAATGGTAAATCGTTAAGATAATCTCCGGAGGAGGGTGACAGTATGTCTGAAGACAAAGATAATGCAACCGAAGAACAGAGTGTTGAACTCCCCCCTGTGAGTTTCATTGGGCATATCAGTGAACTTGTATTCACGGCACAGGCATACCTCGGTGGTATGATCGATCCTGAAACACAGAAACCCGTTGTGCAACTTGGTATGGCCAGGCGTCTCATCGATACGATCGAAATGCTTGAGAAAAAGACACAGGGAAACCTGGAAGCTCCGGAGCGGAATTTCCTTGAGAACTCCCTCTACGATCTTCGCATGACTTTCATTCGTATGGTCAATGCCAAACCAGAAGAGCCGGCCGAAGCGGAGGAGCCGGCCGAAGCGGAGGAGCCGGCAGAAGCAGACTCTTCCGAACAAGGTGAAACAGAAGAGGCGGAAGCCGTCGGGGAAGGTCAGGAGAGTATTGAGAAGGACGCCACTGAGGAAGAAAAGTAGCACCGGTCACCTACAAATGCAGGAGTTACGCCATGTCCATCCAAACCCCCAAGGGAACCCGTGATATTCTACCATCCGAGATCCATCTGTGGCACTTTGTGGAAAGCAAAGTGCAGGAGATATTTGAGGTGTTCGGGTATCACGAAATCCGAACGCCCATCTTTGAGCATACGGAGCTTTTTGTACGAGGGGTGGGGGACACGACGGACATCGTCGAGAAGGAGATGTACACCTTCGCGGACAAAGGCGGTCGGAGTCTATCGCTCCGTCCTGAAGGGACAGCCTCAATCGTACGAGCATGCATCCAGAATCGTCTCCTGGATACGCTCCCTGTGCTCAAACTCTATTATACAGGACAGATGTTCCGTTATGAACGGCCCCAGGCGGGACGCTATCGTGAATTCTGGCAAGCGGGGGTCGAGGCATTTGGTTCCGCCAATCCTCTCCTGGATGCCGAGGTGATCGATCTGGCCTACGAACTACTGGCAGATCTGGGACTGAAGCAACTGTCCGTTCAAATCAACAGCCTCGGGGATGATGCCTGTCGTCCTGCCTATACCCGGAAGCTCCTCGAATACATCGAGCGCCATCTGGATGATTTGTGCGGAAAATGTGTTGGTAGGTATGAACGCAATCCGCTCCGAGTGCTGGACTGTAAAGAGGCTGAATGCCGTACTATCATGGTAGATGCGCCAAAATCGCTGGATCATCTCTGTGAAGATTGCCAACAACACTTTGAGCAGGTGCAACATTTCCTGAACGATCTTGAAGTGGACTACGCAGTCAATCCCTATGTGGTGCGTGGCCTCGATTATTATACCCGCACAGCCTTCGCCGTCGTTGCAAGCGGCCTGGGAGCACAGGACGAAGTACTCGGGGGAGGCCGTTACGACAAACTGGTTGAATCGCTTGGGGGTAAACCGACCCCTGGGGTCGGCTTCGCCTTTGGATTGGATCGCCTGATCCTGGCCCTCGAAGCACAAGGTGTCGATCTGCTGGAACCGCATCCCTGTGATGTCTATATCGCAGCGATTGGGACAGAAGCAGAGAAAGTCGCACTCAAACTGAGCCATACCTTACGTCAGCAGCGGATCAAGACGGACATGGAATTTGCAGGACGTAGCCTACGTGCTCAGATGAAAACGGCGAACAAAATCCACGCACGCTACACCATCCTACTCGGGGATAATGAGCTTGCCAGGAATACCGTCGTATTGCGCAACATGCAAAGCGGCGACCAGTCTGAGATTTCCCAGATGGAATTGATGGAAACATTGCTGGAAAAGTTGAACTGCTGTTCATCCCCATAATACCACGCCCTGTAGAGCCTCAGTCGATCACAATTCTATGTAGGAGTGGCCTCCCGGCCACGATGATCGCGTCCAGGAAGACGCTCCTACGGCGAAAATGTGAGGTGCTGAACTGACAATGCTAGGTACTGACACCCACAAGTTCCTGAGCGAAATAGCGCGAGCGAAGCCACAGAGCGACGTTGACCAGGCTGATCAACACGGGCACTTCCACCAGCGGACCGATGACGGCCGCAAACGCCTGCCCTGAGTGAATGCCGAACACTGCGACGGCAACGGCGATAGCGAGTTCGAAGTTGTTGCTCGCAGCCGTGAAGGAGAGCGCCGTTGTCTTGGAATAGTCGGCACCCATCTTCTTTCCCAGGTAGAACGAGACGAAAAACATCAGCACGAAGTAGAACATCAGTGGAATGGCGATGCGCACCACGTGCATCGGTATCTTGATGATGTACTCGCCTTGGAGGGAAAACATCACCACGATGGTAAACAGCAACGCCACCAACGTGATGGGGCTGATGCGGGGAATAAAACTTTGCTCGTACCACTCGCGATTCCGCCAATGGATCAGGCTAAATCGAGTGATCACACCAGCAATGAAAGGAATCCCCAGATAGATGAAAACACTCCTGGCGATCTGTTCCATGGAGATATCCACTGCGGTTCCCTTGAGCCCTATCCATCCCGGCAGCACGGTGATGAAGACATAGGCATAGACGGAGTAGAACAAGACCTGGAAAATAGAGTTGAAGGCTACTAATCCTGCGGCATATTCCGTGTCTCCTTTTGCCAACTCGTTCCATACAATCACCATCGCTATACAGCGAGCCAATCCGATCATGATCAAACCGACCATATATTCGGGGTAGTCCCGAAGGAAGAGCACAGCGAGGGCGAACATGAGAATCGGTCCGATAACCCAGTTCTGGAGGAGCGAAAGAGCGAGCACCTTTACATTGCGGAAGACATCTCCCAGCTCTTCATATTTCACTTTGGCAAGCGGGGGATACATCATAAGGATGAGTCCAACAGCAATTGGAATCGAAGTCGTTCCTATCTGGAATTCAGTGATGAATTTCACGATCCCCGGTAGGAGATAGCCCAACCCCACGCCTCCTAGCATCGCGAGGAAGACCCACAATGTCAAAAACCTGTCGAGAAAACTGAGCTGTTTGGCTGTCGTATCTGGCATATCAACTCTCTTTCCGCTCTATTCCAGGTATATGTATATATGCGCTTAAACGCATATATTGTAGCACAGCCAACACTCAAGTGCAATACCCACCGGCTGGAAATCGCTCACCTATTGCCGCTCAAATCCATTCAAAGTGGATTATTCCTGGGTTTTCGAATATCTGTTTTTCAACCTTCGTGTATTGAAGACGAAGGCTGAAAAAAAAGTCAGAGAAGCGACCGCTCCCATGATGATTGCCAGTCGCAGGAAAGGCTCCCCGTACTCTATTCTCGTGTTTACCAGCAACCAGGCTGTCCAACACCACTCCACAGCACCTAATATCAGTAGAACTCTGAGAAACCAGGCGACCCATTTCCTCTTTACGGCCAACAGAGGCATCGCGAGCAACGACATCAATAGGAAGATCATGCTCCCTTCTCGTAAAAAATGGGCGGCTAATAACAACAGACTCACGAAAACAGGAATCAGCCAAACAAATACCATTCGACACTTCTCCTATTCTTCTTTGTAAGCGGTATTGTCAGTATGATAACACCGTAAAACCGGACAAACAAGAGAACTTGATACGTACCCAACACAATAAGGCTTCAAGGCCGCCAACCAGAGGATCTGAACCAAGCGCACTACTAAATGGACAAGCCCAGTGGCACAGTATGTCGTCAAAAGGATGTGCCAAGACCCCGGGGGATTTCTGAAACAGAGCAAGTCTTGTTGACAGCAGAGTGAACCATCCAGTAAAATAATTTATGCTGCGCTCACGAAGTGGGCAGCATATTCTCAGTGTCCTTCCATCCCTGGAAGTGCGTTTGGCAGTCCTGATATCCGCAGAGGAAAACATAACAATGGATCTCAACCTTATCTGCCTGGTACACGGCTTGGCCTTCTTTAGTATGGGTATTGTGATTTTGACCAAGATAAGGCTCTTGATGGACATCGGACTTGCCAGGACCTTCAGGTGGCTCGCAGCCTTCGGTCTGATCCAGGCCATCCATGAGTGGATAGAGATGTTTGTGATAATGGGACACACCGGGACTGCGATCTTGTCCATTTCAACCTTCTTGGTTGCCCTATCCTTTGCCGTACTGCTCAAGTTTGGAATTGAGATCATCCGCATCCGGAAGAATCTGTCCAGGATGATACAACTTATCCCGGCGATTTTGTTCGTCCTATGGTGTTTATTTTACGTCATGCTCCTCCCTTACGACGGAGGTGTGAGGCTGGCCAGAATGTGGTCAGGATATATCCTGGGCTTTTCCGGCACGTTTCTCACGGTCTGTGCCCTTATCTCCATAAGAAGAAGCATTGTGGAGGATCCCCACATCTCCAAGAACCTCCTTTTCGCCGGGGTTGCCTTTGCGTTTTACGGCGTCCTTGAAACGGAGTTTTTCCCGGCTTCCCTCTTAGAACCCTGGTTCGCTACTGCCGTTGGCCTACCTGTTCAACTATTCGCTATGCTGTCTTCCATAGCCATCATCTATTTTATCGTCCGGTCGTTAGATGTTTTCGACATCCTGGAAAAGAGAAAACTTACCGCCCAGGTGGAGGAGAATATCAGCATCTTGAGGGAATCCGAGGAGAAGTATCGCATCCTTGCGGAGACCTCCTCAGATGCCATCATCATGATTGATGAAGAGAACATGATTCTGTTTGCCAATCGCGCTGCTGAGGATATATTCGGCTACAGCATCGCGGAGATGCTCGGTCAACCATCAACCATGCTGATGCCCGAATCTCTGCGACAGGTTCATCAGGATGCCATCAAACGGTACATTGAGACCGGTGAGAAGCATATAGAGTGGGAGACTGTGGATGTTCCCGGCCTGCATAAGAGCGGCGAAGAGATCCCATTGGAAATCTCTTTTGGTGAATTCGTCAGGAACGGTAAGCACATTTTCACTGGTATTGCCCGCGATATTAGCAGGCGCAAGCGGATAGAGAGGGAGGTGCACCGCCTGAGTCAGGGCATCAAAGCAGTGGGCGAGTCCATCGTCATGACCGACCGGCAAGGGATCATTCAGTATGTCAATCCTGCCTTCACCCGGTTGACTGACTACACGGCGGAGGAGGCGGTCGGCCAGAATCCCCGCGTATTGCAGAGCGGACGTCACTCGCGTGAATTCTACCAGCAGATGTGGGACACCATCCTCGGTGGGGAAGTCTGGTCAGGAGAGGTGACGAACCAGCGGAAGGATGGGACGTTGTATGAAGCAATTCTCACCATCGCTCCCCTATTCGATCAAAGGGGTGAGTTGGAAGGCTTCGTGGCCGTTCAGAGAGATATCACCGCCCGCAAGCAAGCGGAAGAAGAACTCAAGCAGCGCCAGGAGGCTTTCCAATCGCTCTATGAGTCCGCCATGACCTGGAGGGGTTCACTCAATGACTTCTGTGATCATGTCGTCACCAACCTCTCACAACTGCTGAAGGTATCCCATGTCACAGTCGAGCGACTGGAGGGAGAGTGGATCAAGGTGATTTCGATGATGGCAGATGGCCAACTCATCCACGAAGGAGAAATGTCTCTGGCAAGCTCTCCCTGTGAGAGGGTCCGTGATGAAAAAGGAACCTGTCAGTATCAGGGAACCTTGAGGGAACTCTTCCCACAGGATGCGTTTTTCCAAAGGTATGACCTTCATGCCTATTTGGGAGTACCCATCAAGGATGGTGTGGGAGATGTCATCGGGGTCATTCATGCGATGAACTGGCGGGAACGCACATTCACAGAGGATGAAATCCATCTGCTCGAAATCTTCGCCAGGTCCATTTCTCAAGAGATCGAACGGAACACCATCGAGACCCAACTTCGTCAGGCTCAGAAGATGGAAGCGGTTGGTCAGTTGGCTGGTGGTATCGCACATGATTTCAATAACCTGCTGACGGCGATTCAGGGATACACGGATCTGGCACTCGCAGCAGTCAGCGAAGAAGAGCCGGTGTATCGGGATTTGATGGAGGTTCGGCGTGCTTCGGTTCGTGCGGCTACCTTGACACGGCAGCTTCTTATCTTCAGCCGGCAGCAGACTTCGGAAAAAGAAATCCTGAGCGTTAACGGGGTGATTGAGGATATGTCGAAGATGCTCCATCGTCTGATTGGCGAGGACATCTCTCTGCGAGTCGAACTTGCGCCTGACCTATGGAATGTGGAAGCAGATCCTGGACAGATGGAGCAGGTTCTGATGAATCTGGTGGTGAACGCCCGGGATGCGATGCCGGAGGGTGGGAATCTCATTATAAAGACCGAGAACGTGCACATCGATGAGACATATTGCCATATCCATACTTATTCGACCCGGGCAGTTTGTCTGTCTTTCCGTCGAAGATGCGGGGATGGGGATGGATGCGGACACGCAGGCGCGTATCTTCGAGCCTTTTTTTACCACAAAGGGAGTCGGCAAGGGCACCGGACTGGGACTCTCCGTGGTCTACGGCATCGTCAGGGAACATGATGGCTGGGTCAATGTCTATAGCGAGTTGGAACGCGGTTCGACCTTCCGGGTCTACTTGCCTGCGGTTTCCAGCGGGATAGAAGCTCAGAGTCATGAAATGGAGCAAGAGAAGTTTCTGGGTGGCCGAGAGCGTATCCTGCTGGTAGAAGATGATGAGGGGGTACGCGAACTGGCACGGCGACTGCTCGAGGAGCATGGCTATCAGGTGCTGGTGGCTTCGACTTGCGAGGAAGCGATTTCCGTACTTCAGGAAGATGGGGAAAAGTTGGACCTGTTATTCACCGATGTGATCCTTCCTGACCGCAATGGGTTTGAACTGGCAGAAGCATTGAGACGTCAGATGCCTGACCTCCGGGTCCTGTTTGCGAGCGGCTACAGTGGTGACAAGATTCAATGGCAGTCAATGCAGGAGAGTGGCTTCCACTTTCTTCAGAAGCCATATAGTCTGGATCTCCTTCGCACGGTCAGGGAGGTGTTGGACGAGTGATCCCGTTGGATGGCCAATATGTTGCCATCAATAGACGTGGCGTATCGCGTCGAACGAACGGAAGATGGGATCATCCAATCGCACGATATGCTCGTGCATGAGATCCAGCAGTTCCTTCTGGACCGCTTGCGTTTCGGGCAGGCCCATCAGGTTTCGCATCTCCCACGGATCGTTGACCAGGTCGTAAAGCTCCCCGATGTCACAGTAATTGTAGACGAGCTTGTGGGTACGCGTCCGGACCATGCGCTGTTCAAATCGGAAGATCTGGGCCTGGAACGCACTGTAGATGCTATCCCGTCCCGTCGGCGTGGCGCGACCCAATAGGTTGTCGAGAATGCTCCGGCTGTCCGGCACATCCGGTGGAGTTGCCCCCGCCATCTCAAGGAAGGTAGGGAAGAGATCGTGCAGATAGACGAACTCATCGCAGATGCTGTCGGGAGCTTCACAGGCGGGATGGGCAGCCACCATGGGCAGGCGATAGCATTGCTCATAGGTGAAAGGGCCTTTCTCGATCAACCGGTGCGCGCCCATCATATCACCATGATCCGTGGTAAAGACCACCAACGTGTTCTCCTCTAATCCCAGCACTCTGAGTTCATCGAGGATTCGACCCACCAGGTCATCAATCATCGTCACGTAACCCCAGTAGCGTGCAACGATCTCACGCCAACTCTCCCAGCCGCCCGAAGACAGTCCCCAGAAACGTTCATAGAGTTGCTGCACGCCCGGCTTGCGATCCCAGGTCTCCGTGAAGCTCGGCTCCTGGGGTATCGTCTTGGGGTCGTACATCGAGTAATAGGGTTCCGGGAGCAGACAGGGCGTGTGAGGGCCCCAGAAGTTAGCCCAGAGGAAGAACGGCTTCTCCTCCTGGTCGTGTGCATCCTTGAATCCACGTAGCAGCTCGATCGTATGCTCACTCACCATGCACTCGAACGTCGTTTCAACCGTCCCCGACTGGAGTGCATACATCTCCTGGTTCTGTTTGCTGGGGTTATCGCCATAGAACGCCTCGAGCACTCTGGGTCTCTCGTAACCGTGCTGTTCCAGGTATTCGGGATAGTGGGGTATGGGCCTACGCGCTCCGCCACCAAAACGCAGCCCTTCAATGACGCCGCCGGCAGGGGGATATCCATAGCCGGGAAAATCTTTACCCTCAAATCCGTGATCGCTGGGCAATGTGTTGCGGTCAACGTGCCACTTCCCTGCATATCCCAGGTTATAGCCGGCTCTGCTCAACTCCGAGGCGAGAGTAGGCGCGTCAGGGTTGAGCACGTTATCGTTCACCGCAACGTGATTATGGTGAGGATACAATCCCGTGAAGAGGGCTGCACGGGCAGGTGAGCAAGGGCTGGTCGGCGTATAGGCCCAATCGAACCGCACCCCACGCTCTGCGAGGCTGTCAATATGGGGCGTACGGCAGGTGGGTGCGCCATAGCACCCCAGGGTGTCGTAGCGATGCTGATCCGTCAGGATGAGCAGAATGTTCATACGTTCCTGTGAAGACATGATCGTATTTCCTTTCCGTGCAACCGGTACGTTCTGCATAACCGTCCATCGCGTGAGCCGTTCGGTCTCCGGTGATTGCCTAACTTTCAGTAGGTAGCGTTTTTTCAAATCCCTTCAACGACGACATGAAGGCGGGAAGGCGGGAAGGCGGGAAGGCGGGAAGGCGGGAAGACGGGCCAATTCCCGTTTTCTCACTTTCCCACTTTCTCACTTTCTCGTTCTCTCGTCTTCCTGCTTTCTGTGATTTCGGTACCCGTTTACAAAAGTGTTACCTATTGAAGTGCCGAACTCACCGGTTTCTGTTCACACACCGTATTTCCTCAGCAGAGCTTTCACCTCTTCTTTCTGAGAAATGGGCGCGCCTATGATGATAATGATCCCTTTCGCACTTCCCAACAGATCCACAAATGTGTCGAGCGTGTCCAATCCACCCCAGAGCTGGATGAGTTTCCCGCCTTTGCGAATCCTCCGGTACACTTCCGGCCATTCGGTGATCTCCGGTTGGCCACTCCCAGGCACCCACTGCACCCCCTTCAACGCTTCGATGCTGAGGAGCGAATCGAGGTGTGGTAGTTCACCAGGGCCGTCCAGATGATAAAACGAGTTGCCCAGCCTCTGGCACGATGCGGCCAGTTCCGGTTTGGCGAACTCATCAAACATATCGGGGCTGATCATGTAGCAGAAATCACACTGGAGCATATAGTAGGGCACTTCAGAATAGATGGGTGTCCACGCCGTGTAGCCGGGATTGACGGGCTGCAACACCTCGTTGATCTCGTCGAAACACTTCCACCAGAGTTGGTGGAGATCCCAGGTCAGACGCTTTACTTCACTGGGATGGTCATAGAGGTCCATCAGGAGCTGCTCCCCGGGACGGAAGGTAGACAGAATATCCAGGGCTCCCCCAAGGTCCGTCATGCCAAGCTGTACCAGTCCTTGCCAGCGTTCCATCGCAATTCGGGAGATCTCTTTGATGCGCCTCAGCCAGATATTTTCCGCATCATAATGAAACTGGATGTCGGCGATCTCCTGCGGTTCCGGCGGCTGGAACCAGACGGTTCCTGTGGCGGGTTCGGCGATAGCTCCGAGGAAAGCGGCAGCGACACCAGGTCCAAAGTCGGTCCATCTATGTGGAAAGGCATCTCCCATGAACTTCTGGCATGCAAGCTCATAATCCCAACGATCCACGATTGCTTCTGGCGATACGGATAGGTCATACATCACTGCCCTTGAGATCGGAGGAACCGCTGGCTCTGGTCTGTCAGGCTCCTGCCCCCAGAGCGTGACCTGGATGAGCGGTCGCTCCAGTTCGCCTGCCCACCACAGTCGGTAGTTCTCCTTGATCTTCTCCCATCGCTCACAACTGAAGTCAATGCCCATTGGCAGTATCCTCCTGGTTAATACCATTTGCAGTTTAAGATTGCACCCGCACAAGGCAGATCCCAAATCCCCCCGAACCCCCCTTTGCCAAAGGGGATCAGCCTCCCCCTTTCGTAAAGGGGGATTGAGGGGGATTTCTCAAAGCGGCAATTTTAAACTGCATTCCGTATAAGTTATGTTCGGGGTATCATAGCATGGAACCGAGCAGTGATCAATGAACAAATCGGGAAAATGGGGGGCATGGCGTACCATCGCCAGCCCTTGATTTTGCCGGTACTTTGCCGTAGAATACTTCTACGGTCATGCTCGGACAGTATGAAAACACGAGTTTTTCAGTGAGTCCCGTAGAGCGTGCAGCTTGCTCGTTCAGAGTGCCTGTCAAACCCTGGGGCAGCATGCTCTACGGCCGCCGTCAGTGAAAAACTCGTATGAAAACGTAATCAGTTAGAGACACGATGAACGTATTACTAAATCAGAAGTTTCATCCACTATGATCCCATCCGCACGAGAGATATCCACTCGTCTCCTCGAATGGTTTCGTGTCCATCAACGCAGCCTTCCGTGGCGGCGTGATTATGATCCATACCATATCTGGGTTGTGGAAATCATGCTCCAACAGACCCAGGTACGGACTGTCATTCCCTATTATCAGCGATTTATGGAGCGGTTTCCGACGGTTCAGGCCCTTGCAGAAGCATCTCTCGATGAAGTGCTTCAACTATGGGCCGGGTTAGGTTACTATCGCCGAGCCCGCTATCTCCATCAGTCCGCTCAGCAGATCATTGCCAAACATGGTGGGCGCATCCCTCATTCGCTCAGGGAACTCATGGCGTTACCTGGGATTGGGCGTTACACGGCAGGAGCCATTCGCAGTATTGGATTCAACCTCGATGCGCCGGTGGTGGATGGGAATGTGATCCGCGTTCTGGCACGACTGTTTGGGATTGAAGGCGATGTCAAACAATCCAGGATTCAGAAGCGATTCTGGGCTTTGGCCGAGGATCTGATACCCTCCGGGCGCGCGAGGGAGTTCAATCAGGCCCTCATGGAGTTTGGTGCCACCGTCTGCACGCCTCCGCATCCTCAGTGCGATTCATGCCCCCTGCGGGACAGTTGTCGAGCCTATGCTTCAGGTGATCCAACCCAATATCCGCAGATGCCGAGACGGCCTGAGACTATCATGCTACGTGATGTCACGGCGGTCATCATGCACCGTGGATCTTACTTGCTTGTACAGAGGACTGAGGAAGACCGCTGGGGTGGGCTTTGGGAATTCCCACGAGGCACTTGTGAGAAGGACGAAAGCGATGGGGAAGCTCTTGTGCGTATCCTCCGGCAAAAGTTGGGGCTTGAGGTGCGCGTCGAGTCTCACTTGCACACGCTTCGCCACACCGTCACACATCACCGCATCACACTGCACGCCTACCGCTGCCAATGGGTCTCCGGAGAACCTCAGACACACACCTATTCGGCGGTCATCTGGTGCCCCCTCGAATCGCTCGCCGATTATGCAGCCCCTGCCCCACAGGTACGGTTGGTGAAGCATCTGCTTGGATCTTGACAGGTTGCGGGCAAACCAGTATAATAAGCCCAGTCCGCAAGGGACGAGTCCAGTCCCCGTGATCCACGAGTTTCGCTTTTCAATGCTCCGCAGAAAGTGCTCAATATGTCAGATGATGAACGTGTTCAAGTAGATGTGATAGTCGTTGGCGGTGGCCCTGCCGGCCTTTCTGCCGCTTATGTGCTGGCCAGAGAGGGACTTGACGTCATCGTTATTGAACGAGGTGAAACAGCCGGTTCCAAGAATGTAAGTGGCCTACTTTATGGTACGGTCCTCAACGAGATGATGCCAGGCTTTTATGAACGGGCGCCCATTGAACGAAGTATTGCCAAACGCTCCATCGGTTTCCTCGGTGATGGCGTGCAGGCGAGCATTTGTTTTGGTACAGATGAATGGTCGGATCCTCCCTACAATAACACTTTTATGGTCTACCGCTCACAGTTTGACAAATGGTTCGCGGGAGAGGTGGAAGAGGCCGACGCCGCGCTGCTAGAGGGAATGGTGGTCGATGGCTTGATCTACGAAGGGGAAGATGAGCAACGGAAAGCTGTTGGTGTGAACATCCGAGATGACGAAGATTTCTATGCGGATGTCATTATCCTGGCGGACGGTGCGAATGCGTTGGTAACGAGCGAGGTATTCGAACAGCTCAATATGCGCCGAGGGAAGGAGCCTCAGTCGTATGCACTCGGCGTGAAAGAGATCATCGGCCTCCCACGTGAAAAGATCGAGGATCGGTTTGGACTCGAAAATAACGAAGGTATGGCGATGGATCTGATCGGCAGCCCCTTCGAAGGACTCGTGGGCGCCGGCTTTATCTATACGGCCAAAGAGAGTCTGGCCATAGGATTTGCCGCCAAGGTGGAATCGATTGCCAAATGTGGTCGAACCCCTAATGAGATCATCGATGGGTTCAAACAGCATCCACAGGTGCGCCGTCTGATTCAAGGTGGGGAACTGCTGGAATACTCGGCCCATCTCATCCCCGAAGGCGGATACAGAGCGGTTCCGGAACTGATTGGCAATGGCGTGATGGTCGTGGGCGACGCCGCAGGACTGGTGAACATGTCGCTCTATCACGAAGGCTCCAACCTTGCAATGGCATCCGGGAAGCTCGCCGGAGAAGTTGCTGCGGAGGCGAAGCAGAAGGGCGATTTCTCTAAACGAACGTTGGCTGCGTACCCGGAGAAACTTGAGGGTACTTTTGTCATGCAGGACCTGAAGAAATACCAGGGAGTACCCGAAATACTGGATCACATCCCAGGAGTTTTCGCCGAGTATCCTGCGAGAGCCTGCCGTCTATTGGTGGACTATTTCCGGGTGAGTGAGCGGTCAAAGGCCGTGATCCAGAAAGAAGCCCTGAAGAATTTCCTGAGGGGACTGCCCAAGATTCAGTTTGGCAGGGATCTGTTGCGTGCACGCAAGTTGATGTGAACTGTTGAGGATAGATAGGAAGTAACGTGGTACTTGAACTGACTCTGGAAGACAAACTATACCGAACGCGATTTGAATCCGATCCGGACCATTCTCATATTGAAGTGGACGACGAAGTGTGTCGCCTATGTGAGACGAGGATCTGTCTCTCCATCTGTCCGGCAAAGGTCTACACTCCCAACCCGAATGACGAATCACTGATTGCTGTCTCGCATGAAAATTGCCTGGAGTGTGGCACCTGCCGGATCGCTTGTCCTAACGAGGGCATCACCTGGCGATTTCCAGATGGGGCGATGGGCGTGAAGTATCGGTTTGGTTGAAGGGTAGGGACTCAAACTGTAAAGTTTGAGCATATTTTGGGAGGTGTCTGTGAATTCAATCGTTATCGTAAGAGAAATTTGGGACACACGCGATCTCGTTGGAGACGTTGTCGGTGGAGATGGCGAACTGAAGGGCAATCTGCTCACACGATTTGAGCCGGAAGATCTCAACGCCCTTGAGATGGCTTTGCAGATCAAGGATCAACAGGGCGGCAAGGTCACGGTGATCTCCATACATCCGAGCCGCGATGTGGATGTGCTCCGTGAAGCGCTTTACCGGGATGTGGATGAAGCGATCCGACTGGATGATCCACAGTTTGCAGCACTCGACACGCTTGGGATGGCTCATCTATTTAGCAGTGCGATCCAGAAGGTTGGTGATTATCAACTCGTACTGACAGGGATCAGTATCCCTGAGGGCGAAAACGCCTTCCTCGGCAACCAGATCGCTACGCTGCTGGGGCTTCCCCACGCAAGTTACGTGGATGCCCTTGAGGGGATCGATGAGACGGGTGTCACCTGCAAGCGCGGTATCGAGGGTGGTTATGAGACGGTCAGACTGCCTTTGCCGGCCGTATTGGTGGTAGGGGTCGCTTTGCTCAAGGATGATCCCCGTACTCCGCGTACTGCGAAAGCACGACTCAAGCTGAAACACAGAAAGACTGCGATCCCAACATGGGGGAGTGCCGATCTGGATGCTTCGCACCTCACCCCTGTAACGACGTTGGTAAAACGTGATACTGTCCCACAGCGTGAGATTGAATCGCAATCGATTGATCCCGAAGACGAAGCAGCACTCAAGGCCATGCTCAACGAGTGGCGTTCATTGAGGTAATAGAAATGAAAAATGTATCGGTTTATGTAGAGACGGAAGCTGGCAAACCAACTGATATGAGCTTGCAGTGCCTGGCAAAGGGACGAGAGCTGGCCGACCAGGTTGGGGGTTCCCTGTCTGCCATCGCTCTGGGCAAACAGATGGACACGGGGAGTCTCATCGCCTATGGAGCTGATAAGGTCCATTTGGCAGAAGATGCGACGTTGGAAACTTACATCCCTTCGGCCTATAACTCGGTTGTGTGCGATATCCTGCGTGAGACAGCAGCGGAAGTCCTTCTCTTTCCCGCGTCCACGCAGGGCAATGATCTGGCATCCCTCGTGGCAGCAAAGCTCGGCACAGGATGTGTGCTGGATTGTCATTCAGTGACTTTAGAGGGCGACCAACTCCTTCAAACGCGGCTTGAATACGATGGCAAGGTCCACTCCCACTATGTGACGAATGCTCAACCGCAGATCGCAACCCTTCACGACGGCATCATCGATGTGCCTGAGGCTGACACCTCCAGGGAGGGCGAAGTATGTCCCGTCAACGTCACCATCCAGGACGCGGATCTCGCTGCTGAAGTGGTCAATCGGGAAATCACAGCAAAAACGGTCAATCTCAAGGATGCCAATATCATTGTCACCGGAGGTGCTGGCGTCGGGAGCAAAGAGAATTTTCAACTGATCCAACAGTTAGCCGAAGTGCTCGGAGCCGAGATCGGGGCCACTCGCCCTGTGGTGGACGCAGGCTGGACGGACTACGAACGCCAGATTGGTCAAACAGGTACAACCGTGAAACCCGATCTCTACATCGCCTGCGGGGTCAGTGGCGCGGTCCAGCATCGTGTCGGCATAATGAACTCCCGCAGGATTGTGGCGATCAACATCGATTCAGCCGCTCCCATCTTCCGATTTGCGCACGTCAAGATCGTAGGGGATCTCACACAGGTCATTCCGAAGCTGATCGAGCTATACAACGGAAAGTGATTGCTTCACCGTCCGAGCAGGATTCGATCTATTGGAAGGTTTGTATGCAACCACCATTCACCTATCCATCCGTAGAGGAACATGGCTACCACGTTACACCAGATGAAATCGACCGGCTCGTCGAAGAGATGCAAGCGATCCGTCCACCAAGTCTGAGCATCGATACTTTTCAGCAGTATACGGGGCGAAATGTATATGCCCTGACGTTTACCGATCCGGCCAGCGATCCAGAATCCAAGCATCGGCTGTTCGTTTCACGTCCCCACGCACACGAACCGGCCGGAGTTGCTG
>JAJRTO010000123.1 GCA_024278235.1 Candidatus Poribacteria bacterium | reverse complement strand
TGGGGACAGGTAACGTCGCCTGTGAATTGGAGCGGCACTTCTCCTTCCTTCGATTCGATGCGGTTGCCGTCCCGATCATGCTGATGATGGCCGCGCAGAAGTTGCATCGCCAGATCTAAGTCTATCTCACCGTAGTGATGGCGGATGTCCCACATCAACGTCCAGAAGCGTCGGGTGCTTCCCTCCGACGTGGTTTCGTCGCCAAAGCGTGTCATCGGTATGTCAGTGCGTTCGTTGTTCTCGTCAAAGCTGTGATCGCAGTAGTTATGATTGGTCATCACGAGGTAGTTCCCGATCTCACCGACATCGCCGGGCCGTCGGATCGCATACCGATTGCAGGTCGTCTCTACGATGGCACACTGTGTTCGGTCGGCGATCAGGAAATTCCATGTGCCCGTTCGCAGGAGACTGTTCCGCCCTGTATTGGCACGATATTCAGGCGTGCCTTTGGTGATCATCTCAATGGCTTCATCCGCACTGTTCGCATACGCCGCCACATGCAGAAACAGGAGGAACCAGGAGACACCAAATGCGTTCGCGTGCATCTCCGTGTACTGATTACCCCCCGCGTTCAGGATGAGTGAGACGCCTTTGGCATTGACTATCTGACAGGCAGATCCGGCTCCGCCGGCTGTCAACACCCAGAAGGTGTTCCCGTCCGTGGGATTGCCGACGTAAACGATCTGATAGCACTTCGGGTTGAACGGACAGTGACGGTTGTGCGCTGCGATCATCATCTCTCGTTTATTGGGACCTGTGCCGAGCGTGACAAAGCTGCTGCATCCACCCGCCTCTGTGGAACGTGCGTTCTTCCGGGGGATGGCTGTGGGATGCCGCCAGGACCATGCGTCGAAGATGTTGGTATTCAGAACCTTGTGATAGTGATCGCTGACCCGCGCATAGGGCGACTTCTGCAACTCATCGGCTGCTCCGTCGGCGATACCGTGCATAAACCGGATCAGATCGGGGTTTAGTGCGGCAATCTGTGCTTCATAGAGCGACATCGCCTCCATCGTGTCACGGAGGCCCCACTTTTCGATGTGCTCCTGCCACCACACGTCGGACACCCAGCGCACCAGATCGCCCGCTTGCGCCCCAATCTGCTGACCGATGTCATACCAGGAACCTGTCAACTCACCGAGAAACCGGGCGCGCGGCGCGTATTGCGGATGCCCCTCGGATGTCTGGTAATACCTGGCGCAAGAGTTCCCATGCTTGCTTTCTTGAGATACTTGCATTGGACTGACCTTTCACATGCTTTGCCCTGCCGGCAGATAATCCGCCAATTGCTTCACGTGAACCACACGTCCCCCTAGCCGATGATAGAGTTCTTCAGCCCATCGGTAACTCTCGGGCCGATGGCCGATGAACACGAGATCCGCCGGGAATAACAGTCCTGCCACATAGGGCAGATCCGTGAATCGCAGGCAATTGAGTATCTCGATCGCGTCTCCTGTCCCATCAGGCTGGCTCGGCGCATTCTGGGTTGCGGGTGGCTGCTCCAATATGACCGATTCCAGATTGCCGTCCAGCAGCGCGGCATAGAGTGCCACCACTGCCATCTGGCCACGTCCTGCAAGAGCGATCCGGTTCGGATCGACCCCAGGGAGATCCCGAGCAAGCTCGATAGCACGGAGGGTATCGTAGACCCGCATCGAGGCGATGGTCCGTCCTGTGATCGCGGCATTGCGTCGAATATGCCATTGCAGATCGGGCCCCCAGGAGGTCTCATGCACTCCCCGGCACTGTACCGCCATACGGATCCAGGAAGAGGTAAAGTTACTGGTGAATCCTTCAAATTCCCAGCGTTCCCCGCCGGGAGAATCGAGGAAGATCAGTACCGGCGATTCTTTCTCCTGACTTGCCACAGGGCGTACCAGTTTCGCATGGAGACGCCAATCCTGCTCCGAGGTGAACGCCAGTCGCGCCAGCTTTGTCTGCCCGGACATGGATTCCAGCTCGGTCTGCACATCCAGATCACAGGGATCTCTGGGGAAGTGGCCGAAACTTTTTTCTCTGAGAATCTCAGCCAGACGGCTCCTCTCCGCTTCGACATCCCATTCCCCGTTGTTACCTGGGGCAACTGGCATCCCTGCAAGCGGGATAAAGCTATCCTGGATGATGGAAGTTCGCTCATCCGATGGGATTCCACCCACGAAAACCTTGAGTGTCGTTTCGCTTTCGATCTCCTCGCCCACATCCTCGATGGATTCCGGCGGCACGTCCCTCCCCATCAGATGCTTCATGAAGAAAGAGAAAATACGGGTACGAGAGATTCGGTGGTAGGAATGCCCTCCGGGCGTCTCGACCAGTTGGCAGTCATCACCCGTTCCGTACAGGTCATAGATTTTCTCGATCTTGCGGAACGTCTCGCGGATAGAAGCGATGCTGTAGATACCGTCACGATCTGCCGAAGCCACCATCAGAGGACGAGGCGCGATGAGTGCCCCACAGTCGGCCAGGTCTTGCCCATACGTGTTGATGAACATCATGCAATCACAATGCCCATCCCAGGTGCGGTCCCGGACATGTGCCTTGACAGTTCCCGTACCGCACACCGGTGCCACCACCTTGAGTCGCTCGTCCGCAGCCGCCGTCCACCAGGATACGGCCCCACCACCCGAAATGCCAGTGATGCCGATCCTGTCGGGATCGACCTCCTCGCGTTCTTGTAGCAGATCCACCCCTCGTATGGCATTCCATAGTTCCGTCCCGCCCGGTGTGTATCCCCGGCTGTACCACTGGAACTGACCGTAACGGTAGCAGCCGTGATGATAGCCTTTGATTTCACCGCGTTGAATCGTGTCGACGATAAGGCTCACGAATCCGAGTTGCGCCCAGCGTCGTGGATGCGGTTGATAATGCACCTTCTGGGTGGTCGAGTGTCCGCAGACGTAGAGTACGGCTGGAGCAGGTTCCTTCAGATTGTTGGGGATATAGAGGTTCGCCGTGACGTAGAGTTGGGGGAGTGCTTCGTAGTAGAGCTTTTCGATGGTCACATCATCCCGTTTCACAACCCCCGTGACCGTGACATTGAGCGGTGTTCGCTCCTCTTTCGGCGGGAAATCGAGGATCCCCTGCATCTCCAGATACTGTTGATAACGTTTGGATCGCTCCTGCAACCACTGTTCTTTTGTCTCAATGTTTGTGAGTGAATGGTCGGTGATCTCTGCGGCAACCCGGCAGAGATAATCTCGAATCGCCATGATGGTCTCCTAAATTTCTATCGGATTTATCTCAAACTTTCGAGAGGATGACAAACAGGTCGCTGCTTCAATCAGCATTGCGTTCCTTCTTGGCGGCTATGCAACCGATGTAGCCTGTGGACAGAACCACATCGTCATACCAGACTGTATTGGCACGACGGCTCTGATGGACATAAAGTCCCAGCGAAATCCGCTTGAGCTTGACTTCCGGCGAGGTTCGCCAACGGAAACCTTTCAAGTGGATATAGAGCTTTCCGTCGATCCAGGCGGCCATCTCTCCGTCCTCCTGCCCCGGAGTGTTCGCTTTGACCATATGTTCGAGGCAGTGCCACACACCCCGTTGCAGCAGAACCTGGCGATCTTTTGGGGGAGCAAACATATTCCCCCAGTAGTTCCCATCCCGATCGCGTTTCATATCCATCCAGTAGGTGTAGAGCATCATGGCCCCCGGCGGCTCATTCCGTCCCCAGGCACGCCAGGGTTCAAAACCTGCGCCAAAACGGTCATCGCCTTTGGGGCGGATGCCCGCCTTCCCCATTTCCGCCCACTTATCGTTGCCTGCAACCGCATAGAGTGAGCCACCGACATGGTTGAGATTTCCCTGGTCATAATCATCCGCAAACTTGATGTAGCGGCGAAAGTAGATGGTGTCGTATCCCGGATGAAACCAATATGTGGCCCCTGCCGCCGACGATTCGCCATTTCGGTTCACCGTGTGCAGTTGCAGGGCTCCCTGACCGGAATGCGCAAACGTGCGATTGAGAACAACCTGAGTTGCCCCTGCTTTTTCGCCGATTCGATTGTACCACTTCTCGAGATCCTTTGGGGACTCGAAGTCCTCCTGGAAGAAGACACTGCCAGGCGTTTGCAAACGCGCCAACTCCTCAGGGTGTGCGAGTGTCTCCTGTGTCACATCACGTGGATAAGCCATAGGCCCCTCCTCCCCCCAAACGTGTAATGATAGCATCATAAACAGGAACCCGGATAGACACAGAACTTGCATGATGATCTCCTCATGTGACGACAAGCAGGGCAGAGCCTGCTGTTATGATCTCACTACCCCGCATCCCGGGGCCCATGAACTGGATAACCAAGATACAGGAGATCGCTGATACTGTCAAGGCTTTTGTGCAGAGATCGCTCATCACTGGAGCAGAAGGATGGTATGTAACCTTGACTTCTCTACAACCGAACCTTATAATAAATGCAAATCATCACCTGGAAATCGAAAGTCGTTTTGGACTCTTGCTATGGATAATTCAGAACATCAAGGACAGAGCCGTCGTGAGTTCATCCGAGGCGTGACACGCTATCTGACTCTGGGTGGATTGCTATCGGTTGCAGGGGTACTGTACGCAAGGGACAGGAACCAGCCGCAGACAGAATCGTATAGGGATCATCGCCTATGTGATGGTTGTTCGCTCTTGAGCAACTGTGGGTTGCCTCAGGCCGTGGCCTTCAGACAGGGATAGAACTGGCTAAAGGCTGACTGCCGGAAGCCATCTACGAGGGCAAATCATACCGATGAATTCCAAAGACACAACCCATGTGACCCGACGCGATTTCATCAAGAACGGTGTGCGAGGTGGTTGTTTACTGGGTTTGGGTGGGCTGGTTGGCTTTTTGACAAACCGCAGCCAGGCGGATGACACTGTCTGGCAGATCAATCCCTACGAGTGCGTGGCTTGTGGGAAGTGTGCGACGCACTGTGTGCTCGATATCTCGGCTGTAAAATGCACCCATGCTTTCGCAATGTGTGGATATTGCAAGCTCTGTACCGGTTACTTTGAGCAGCAACCGAATGCCCTCACTTCAGGTGCAGAAAATCAACTTTGCCCCACAGGAGCGATTCTGCGCACATTCGTAGAAGATCCCTATTACGAGTACACCATCGATGAATCATTGTGCGTGGGCTGTGCCAAATGTGTCAAGGGTTGTAAGGCTTTTGGCAATGGTTCCCTCTTTCTGCAAGTGCATCACGATCGTTGTGTCGACTGTAACGAATGTTCTATTGCGGTTGCCTGCCCATCGAACGCATTCCATCGCGTTCCTTCAAGTCACCCTTACATGTTGAAGGGAACCGATTTGATGGGGTAACACATCTCATTTGTGTGGTCGCTCTCGTCCTGGTGCTCCTGATTCTGCCCACGATGGGGTACACGGTTCAGCGTTTTCCTCCCCCCGATTTTGATTCCGGACACACACTCCCCAGGACAGTTATCCCCGAACCGAGAGCACTCATCTACGAATACCTCGATGTCATGGTGCTTCTGATCGCACTTTCTCTGGCTAGTTACCTGGCATTGAAGAGTCGCTCACGGCGCGGGATTTTTCTGTTGGGGATATTCTCGTTGGCTTATTTTGGGTTCTGGCGAAAAGGCTGCGTTTGCTACATCGGATCTCTCCAGAATATCACCCTGGCACTGTTCGATCACAGCTATACTGTGCCGCTGGTGATCATCGCTTTCTTCTCGCTGCCACTGATATTCACGCTGTTCTTCGGCCGGACATTTTGTGCTGCTGTCTGTCCACTGGGAGCCATCCAGGATGTGGTTGTGCTTCGGCCGATCCGAGTCCCATCCTGGCTGGAACATGCGTTGGGTTTGTTTGCCTATATCTACCTGGGTTTGGCAGTCCTGTTTGCCGCGACAGGGAGCGCGTTTATCATCTGTCAATACGATCCATTCGTGTCGTTCTTCCGTCGTAGCGGCAGCTTAGATATGCTGATTCTGGGCGGCGGTTTTCTATTGGTGGGACTGTTCGTAGGGCGACCTTATTGCAGATATCTTTGTCCCTATGGTGCGCTACTCAATCTGGTCTCCAGGGCCTCGAAATGGCATGTGACCATCACGCCGAAGGAATGCATTCAATGCCGATTGTGTGAGGAATCGTGTGCTTTCGGTGCTATTCAAGAACCCACCCCGGAAGCAAAAACAACCGAACAGGATGAAAACAAGAGACGATTCACATATCTGCTCCTTCTACTCCCCGTTTTCATGCTGTTCGGAGGTTGGCTTGGGACCCGCGTGAGTGATCCGCTATCGCGTATGCATCCAACGGTGCGCCTGGCAGAACAGATCTGGAGTGAAGATACAGGGGATACACAGGACTCCACGGATGCCAGCGACGCCTTTCGCTCAACGGGTAGGTCGAAGTATGAACTCTATGATGAGGCCCTGCAAATCAAGAACCAGTTCGCTTGGGGGAGCGGCCTACTTGGTGCGTTCGTAGGATTGGTGATCTGTCTCAAGCTGATCTTCCTGGCCATTTCGCGTAGAAGGTCAGATTATGAGGTGAATCGAGGAACCTGTATATCCTGCGCTCGCTGCTTCGCTTACTGCCCTGTGGAGCACGAAAGGCTCAAGGAGCGAGGGAAAGATACAATACCGGTACCAGGTCGGATTTAAGGGCAAAATGCTGAATCCTGATGAGCCATATGTTCATGAACAGAGGATACGGAAATGGGACAAGAGGGAAATGAGACCATAGAAAACATGGAGCTGGTTCCTCAGGTGGCCCCTCCGTTCCGTCGAGTCTGGTATGAGATCGCTGTCGGCGTAAGTGCGGTCGCGGGCGTATTTTCGCTGATTGTCTGTGTCTTGCTCATCGTGAATCACTTCCAGGGCCTGAACTCGGATCCACTCAATTCCGATGCATTGAAGCAACTGAAATCCGCCCTCATTCAGGAGCCGCAAAACGAAACCATTACAGCGCGGATACGCAGCCTCGATCTGCAACTGCGGAAGTCATATTTCCGCCACCGCGAATTTGCAGAGAAGGGCAGCTACCTGCTGCTGGCTAGTATCGCTGTCTTCCTTATTGGTATCAAGTCTGTGCTTGCCTATCGAAAGCGACTGCCCGTTCCACCATCCGCATCCATAGATCCTGGGTTGCAGGGGCGGGCCACGAAGATGGCGCATCGGTCCATCGGTGGTCTCGGTGTTATCGTGGGGATAGGCATCCTGATCGCCGGGCTAAGTTCAGACCGTATCCTGACGAGAGAGTCTCTGGACGCGATAGAAGATCTGGTCAGCTATCCGTCAGCGGAAGATATTCTCAAGAATTGGCCGCGTTTTCGAGGCCCCGGTGGTCTCGGT
>JAJRTO010000122.1 GCA_024278235.1 Candidatus Poribacteria bacterium | reverse complement strand
GATGGTTTCTGTGGCACGATCTTAATCTGCAGGATCGCCTAGAACGCCAAAGTGAGAGTACTCATCACGGAGTGCAAACTCATACTGTAGTCGCCGGGCAAGCTGTCGATCTCACCGTCACCGTCAACGTCGAATGGATTGACCGTTCGGTCTGGCCAGATGATGTACTCGTAGTTGACATCGATTCCAAGCGCACCCAACTTCAGCCCAATACCAGCGTTGATGGAATGCTTGTCTCCAATGTCAGGGATCAGCGGGCCCTGCGTTTCTTCGGGAATTGGGCTCGGGTCGAGGTAGTAGCCGCCGCGTATTGCCAATGCGGATAGTGGTCTGATCTCAAATCCAGCCGAGAAGCGCACGACATCTTCCCACTGCTCCGGGATGACCCGTTCTGTTACGGGGGTCCCGAGAAGGTCGATCCCTTCCAGTTCGATACGGATATCCTCAAATCCAGACCAGCCGGTCCAAGTGGCATCCCCTGTCAATGTGAACGCATCGCATGGTTGCCATGCGACACCGATCCCGATGTCTGCCGGCAGTATGATTTCCGTCGTTCCGATTCCTTTGGTTTGGAATACCTGTCCCGAATAAAGGACAGCCAACTGCTTAAGTTTTGGATCAGGGACAGATTGTAGCGTCTGTGCCAACCGTTCGTTGCCGGGAGTGTAAAGTGAAAAAACGGTTTCGCCATCCAGTGTGAACGTTGATTGGCTACGTCCTGACAGACCTAAGCTGAGCGTTGAGATCGGTTTCAGCAAGATCCCGCCGTTGATTCCATATCCCCAGCCCGTTCCATCCATCAGGGTATCGATAGGCATGTATTTCTGCGGGGACTGATCGGCTTGCTCGAGGAGTTCCTTCAACCCCGGAGGCAATAGGTCGAAAGCAACACCACGTAACGTTTGCTGGAAGATAGGACGCCGTAGAGTTGCTGAGCCGTACTGAATGCTGCCGCCCACACCGATACTCAATCTGCCACCCAGCAAGCTTGCGGCCAGGGAGGGATGCACGTCAAATATCTCTAATTTACTCTCCCACTCATACTCTGGAAATGGCGTCGGATTACCAAAACCGAGGGGTAAATCGTACAGATCCAGGCCCGTCCTGAGCCCTGCTGGCACGTAGCCGGCAACGCCGAATGTGAGCCAAGACAGCTTCCCAACATCTGTGAAGAAAGCTGCGTTGGGGATCAATACGGGGTCATTTTTCGCTTCCCTCCGCTCCTGAGCATAGCCGGGCTGTGGAACGTTCGGTTTCAGAGTGAAGTTGGGTACGATACCAACCCCTGTGAATGAGAGTTCAAATCCCTTCTGTGTTGCCAGGCCAGCAGGGTTCCAGTAGGCCGCGCTGTAATCATCCGCCAGACCACGGAACGCACCTCCCATACCGATGGCCTTGGAACCTACACCTGAGAGGGAGAATCCTGCTGCAGAAGCCCCTGTGGCAATCAGGAATAAGAGAAATGAACCTGTCAAGAGTAGACAATGTTTTTTTGCTAACTTCATAAGTACCTCCAGTAAGGATATTGGCGACTATTACGACGCATGGCCCTCGGCACTATAAACGACAGTCAGAATACCGTAATCGTACCCTGCTGTCAAGTGCAAACATGATGTTGTTGATGAATTCGATAGAACACAGATGAGGCAGGTTCCTGTATCATCCCGGATCATAAAATGAAGTTTTCTGCAAGGGTAGAATTCTAATAAATAGTGAGACACTTCCGAGGAGGGACTCATGCAATTAACCGATGAGGAACTGATGTTGCGGGCCAAAGAGGGGGATCGATCTGCTTTTGAAACGATAGCAACTCGCCATTATGCGAACATACTCAACTTCATCTATCGGTTTATGAGAGATCACCATATCGCGGAAGAACTGTGTCAGGAGACGTTCTTGCGGCTGTGGCGGAGTGCACCTGGTTATATGCCTTTAGCCAAATTTACCACATTTCTCTATCATATCGCAAAGAATGTCTGTCTGAAGGAGCTTGCGCGTAGTAACCGAGGCCCCCGGATCTATTCACTGGACGAGCCACTCTTTGAAGAGCATCAAGGACACTACACACTGGCGGAAGAAGTGGAGGACACCACGGATACGCCGGAGGAAGGTGCTCTCAGGCATGAAGTACAGAAGCGTATCCAGGATGCCGTGAGCGCACTCTCGGAAGCACACCGAATGGTATTTGTGCTGACAGAATATCAAGGTCTTTCCTATCAGGAAGTTGCTGAAATCGTGCAATGTCCTGTGGGCACAGTGGCGTCGCGTAAGAACACAGCCGTACGCCAGTTACGCAAGATGTTGAGTTCTCAACGATAGGATGTTGAGGATACAGGGCATTTCACCATGCACTGTATTCTCGCGTTCCCCACTGAGAAAGTGCAGAATTTCTGCTGACTCTTGCTTATGCGAAAGGAGATAGTAAAATGCGAATGCGATGTGTTGATGTACAGAGCGAATTGGTGGCCTATCTTGACAACGAGTTATCCAAGATAGCAAAAACGGTGATTGAAGAACATCTCGAATCCTGTGAGCGTTGTACTGCTGAGATGATCGCCTTACAGGAAACGGTCGAGGCTTCTAAAACGTGGCAACCCATCCAACCTTCCTCCAATTTTATGATCCAGCTCCGCGAACAAATCGAAGACGCTTCTCCCCCCGATCTGGCAACAGAACTACGACATTTGAGGATCACTCTCGATCTGCTAACCCAGCAACTACAGCAGGAGAAACACACAAGCGAGATCATGGATATCGAGCAGGTAGCCGCTTATTTGCGCATGGGTGTGGATGAGCTTTGGAGCATGCTCGATGATTTACCGCATTTCCAGCTTGGATATGAACTGCGCTTCAAGAAATCGAGCATCGATGAATGGATTCGTGCTCGCGAAGATCGCAATGAGCCAGGGATCGGTGACTGGTATGGCGACCGCTGGTTACAGCGAATGTCCCGCTCCAGTAGCTAGAAAGGAAAGATTCGATGCGTATCGCAACGGTTGATTCTAGCTGCTCGGTCCTGGATGAGAACCTGATGCCCACCAGCATCCTATCCACTGCCGCCCTGGTTGTGGATCCCCCCTACCTGAATCCTGTACCAGGGGATTCCAGGCATTGCGGA
This sequence comes from Candidatus Poribacteria bacterium, assembly GCA_024278235.1. Classification (GTDB taxonomy): domain Bacteria; phylum Poribacteria; class WGA-4E; order JAJRTO01; family JAJRTO01; genus JAJRTO01. The sequence continues at coordinate 17,962 of JAJRTO010000122.1, read as the reverse complement.
TCAGTGCGGCTGGACGAATGAGCGAATAGACAAATGGGCGACACAGCACTCGCAGATTCGCTGATTCCTAAGGAGCCGTAAAGATGTTAGGTTATGTACTATCCATTCAAGATGTTGTGCACTATTACAGCAAACCGGGGATTCAAGAAGCTATCTTTCAAGCAGGCCACGATAGGGATACGATTACAGTCCTTGATACAGGAATGCTGAGCCGTGGACGTGGAAATGCGCCAGGATTCTCTCAACCCGAAGATATTCCACAGATTGCCCAGCAAAGTCTCCAGAATCAGCAAAGCACCGTACCTCGAAAATACCCGGCATTCCACGGAACCGTTGGCAGATTCTCGAACACCGAACTTTTTCGCAGAGGACGTACCTTCATCGGCTCTGACATGGTGTTCGACATCGATGCCAAGACCGACTATAGAAAGGCATTTTGTCAGGGCAAACGAATCGTTGAGTTTCTTGACGGACAAAAAGTAACCTATCGTATCAAGTTCAGTGGTGGCACGGGCCCTCACATTATCCTGCCATGTGAAACACTCCCTCAGCGGTTTTCCTCCAATCGTTTCAAACGTCTCTTCCGTAAGATCTGCGAACAATCAAAGATAGAATTGGAAAATGTCGATTTCTCGCTGACCTCACCCAAACACTTTCTGCGCCTCCCTTATTCTCTCAACGAATACACAGGTTTGGTCAGCCTGCCGCTCACACGCGATACTTTTGAGGACTTCGAACCTGGCATTGCAGAAAGTTCACATATTACCATAGATAACCATTGGTTTCAGATCCCTGAAGATGCGCATGATCAGATGCAGCGATTGATTTCTGATATATTGGGAAGGAGGGATGCGTCATGATCCGCCTACTGGAGAAAGATCGTCTTCAGGTCGGAACCCCACAACTCGTTCTGGAAAACCCGCTCCTATCCGTATTGATCCTGCCGGAAATCGGGGGACGTATTCTGCAGATCACGAATCATGCATTGGCAATACCTGACGGATCGCGCTTTCTACACAGGTTGTATCCTCAATCTGTACAGTTTGGCCTATATACTGAGTATGGCGGTATGGAAGAGTGTATTGGTAGTGCGCCCGGACGGTTGTGGAATATTCCGTGGCGTGTTGAAAAACAGAGAGATGGCGTGACATTATCGGCGATATCATCCACTCCTTCCAGCAAGGTCATGATTCAAAAATCGATCACGCTGCATGATACGGAGCCTATCCTTACGCTTGAGTATCGATTTACCAATCTCGACGCTCGTTTCACCAAATTCACATTCGGGATCCATCCCGAAATTGCCTTATGCAAGACACCTGAGAATTTCCAGCAGAACCACTACTGTATCCCCTCGAATGAGGGACTCGTCGAGGGAGACTTTGCGGAGCCGGGCTACAAGGATTTCGTTATACCATCAGAAGGTTGGTGTGCTCTTTTCCACAGAGAGAAGGCACTGGGGATGTTCTTCCCAGATAACATTATCGATGCTGTCGAGATCTACTATCCTCGTATTGGCACTCATCTCGTGATGCAGCCGATGATCTATGGGGTGGGGATTTCTCCTAATCGCCGGGCACGCTTCGACTATTGGTTGTACTGCGGCGAAGGGGATATCCAGAAGATGCGAGAACTGCGAGAGCGATTTGCGGATGCATTGAATGCAAATTACGAGGTGGTTCCTTCACCTCCCAAAGTCAAGGCACCGGAGCGTACCCACATCTTTATGCAGCCTCGACCGCGTGTCACGGTGCCAGCCGAGGAGTTTGGCCCCCTGAATCATGAACCTGCCGCTGAGGCTCCTCCGCTGGTTCTTCCTGTCCCGCTTGCCCCACCTCCTGAAATCCAACCTCGCAGACAACCCGCCTTCAACGTCATCAAACGAGATTTTCAGTTTCCATCGGAAACATGTGATACACTCAAGATCGCCCAACAGGCAGGGGTGACTCATGTCACCGCTTCTCAGGATGATCAGATCCATATCACGATCCGATGTCTCAAGCCTGCAGGACAAGACACCGAACAATGGAAGCCGGAAGTCACCATGACACATGGTACACTTATCGTCTATGTTACTCAAGGCAAACAGAGGCATGCTACAGAGGGAATACAGCAGATTCGATGTGACATTCGATTGCCGGTACGATTTCGAGAACTCCAAATCGAATCGACAAGGGCCAAAATCGAGATAGAGAATATCCAGCCTCACCATCTCGAAATCGATAGCAAAGAGGGCGATGTTGCCATCCGTACGGTGATTCCTCCCGACGCAAGCTTTCGTGTCTGTTCCGTATTGGGCAATGTGTCCGTCTGGCTACCTGCCAAGACGGAATGTCTGCTGGAAGCCATCAGTGTCACGGGGATCGTTCAATGCGCCTACGATTTACAGAATGCCCATGTTGATCCCCACAGTGTACGTGGGACCCTACATAAGCCTAGTGCGGAACTTCACCTGAGTTCTGTGGACGGAACACTCAGGATACTGACGGCGGAATTGGGTTAGGTCACGACTCGAAGAGGTATCGCTCTTCCTTGACTTTAATGGGGACCTAGTCTTCAGGTGCGGGTCGTTATCAGAGAATGGCTTAAAAGCTGCGAAGCTGTTGTTGGCACTTGATGAGAGTCCGACGGCGATATTCGCCTATAATGACTTGGTTGCACTCGGCGCGATGAGATCTATCAGCAAAGCGGGACTTAGAATCCCCGAGGATATAGCGGCGTTGGAGGAGAACGAAAATGATAAAGTGGCTGGGTAGTGGAACGGCAGTTCTGTTGATCATCCTGTGCTATGGCTCATCCCTAAACGCCGAGTTGCCTGCCTTTCCCGGGGCCGAGGGCTTCGGCGCAACAGCCGTCGGTGGCCGTGGTGGAAAGGTCATCACCGGCGAAACCCGTCTCTAAGTCCCCAGGTTCCCACCAAGCCGGGGGATTTTCGCAACAACGTGGTCTATAATTTCCGTGATGGGCTGTCTCATGATGGACACACGCCAAGGAGCGGGATCAATCTGATAGGGAACTACTATAAACGAGGACCGAATTCGGAGCGGCTTTACCCATTCGGGTTCATCAAACCTGGACAGTATTACGTTGCAGGCAACTACATTGAATGCATCGGGGAGATCGGCGATCCACGTGATGAGAACGTCGAATTTCCCCGGTGGATTCAATACAATCGGGACGGTGGGAAGAAAATGGAAATAACCGATAAGAATGAGATAGAAGATATCCTCAACAACGCAACTGTTATTCGCTTAGCAATGTGTGACGGAGATATGCCGTATGTTGTCCCAGTCGCATTCGGGTATAAGGACGACGAGATCTATTTTCATTCATCCCGCAAAGGTATGAAAATGGATATTCTGAGAAAGAACAGCAATGTGTGTTTTGAGGTGGAAACCGGAGTGGAGCTAACAAAGGGTGAAAAAGCATGCAATTATGATTTCAGATATAAGAGTGTAATAGGGTTTGGTACTGCACATATTGTAGAAAATGAGGAGGAGAAATTAAAGGGATTGGATACTATCATGGAGCACTATTCTGAACCTCCGTTTGAATATAAACCGGAAATGGTAAAAGCTGTAGGTATTATAAGAATTGACATAGAAGATATGAAAGGAAAGAAATCTGATGGTGCTACTTTTGCTTGACGCTGTTTCCGGCGGTTGTATGTGGGCCTGCATAACAATGGGATGAACGCGGAGAGGAAAAAAGTCATGCCTGAGAAAATGATTCTTGAGCAACCGACGAGCGAGATGGAGGTCGAGGATGTCCATGCCTGCACAACGATCCTGGTCGGAAAGGCCGCTACTGTAGATGGATCGGTTCTCATGGGCACATCGTGCGACGGCAACATCATGGGGCACGTCTACGTGCGGCCGGCCGAGGAGTGTCCCAGGGATACCAGGATTCGGATGTTCTATGATTTCCCTGCACCGTCGACCTGGGATGAGCATGTGGATCCGTTGAAGAAAGGGGAGACCTTCGTCGGATATCTACCGATCGAACAGACCTACCGTTGTATTCTGGCTGCGGGTCACCTGGCCGACAGTGTGACGGGAGGTATCAACGAACACGGCTTGAGTATGGGCATTGAGTATCTGGGCATGAAGCCCGAACTGGTGAACCAAAGGGGCGTTGTCAGCACCTGCAGCAGCCACTGGACGACTTCCGTGATAGCCAACGGATTGATGCGAGCGAAGACTGCACGGGAAGCCGTTCGTCTCATGGGCTTGATGGTGGAGGAGTATGGGTTCACATACTACTGGGCTCCGGCCGCCGGGTGCGCCATACCGGTCGTGGATGGGAAGGAAGCGTGGATCATGGAGATTTTCGGCCCGGGGATGGACTGGACTCCAGGAAGCGGGAAGCCCGGCGCCGTCTGGTGTGCACAACGGGTTCCGGACGGGGAAGTGACATGCAACGCCAACCGCAGCCGGATCGGCGAAGTGGACCCTGGCAGCCCTGACGATTTCATGACGTCGCCAAACATTTACTCGCTCGCCGAAAAGCTGGGACTGTGGAAACCCGGAAGACCATTCATCTGGTACGAGGTATACGGCACGACGGGGGAAAGGGCAAATTCACTCAGAGAATGGGCCGCCCTGAATGCGCTCGCTCCTTCGCTTCATCTGGAGGCCACAGGTGATCCGAAGAAGGACCGGTACCCCTTTTCAGTGAAGCCTGACAGGAGAGTCAGCGTCCAAGCTCTGACCTCGGTCATGCGGGATGGCTACCAGGGGACGCCATTCGATGTGACCGAGCATCCGGCGTTCAATCCCGGTGGTGAAAAGAGTCCATTGGCCCGCCCGTTCGGTTCCCGCGACCTGTTTGATCTTGTGGGCATCGAACCTGAACGATGCATCGGCTCGGAGACAAGCGGCTACGTCTACGTATCGCAAATCAGGGATTGGCTGCCCGACCCGATTTCCGGCTGCATGTGGTTTACCCTCGGGCCTGGCTTCACCAGTTGCTTCGCGCCTGTCTATTCCGGCGTCACCGAGATCGCTGAATCCTGGAGCCGCATCCCGAACTTCACCCGAATTGACCGGACGCAGGTCCAGTGGAAATTCCAGCTCGTTGAGGCTCTGACCGAACTCAAATATCAGGAAGCCATCAAGGATGTCAGGGGCGTTTTTGAACCTGCCGAGAAGCGGTTTCTGGCGCTCCAGCCTGAATTCGAGGATGCGGCGGTCCAGGTCTTCAGGAAGTATGGGGAGGCACGCGCGGAGAGGTTCGTCACGGAATACACCAACTCGTGCCTGGAGAACGTTGACAACGCCTACGGCAAACTTGTGGATGACTTGATGTTCAAGTACCTGTACAGTTGCTCTGCCGTTGCACCGCCCAGGCTAACGGAGGTTCGCACGCCCACGGTTCCCGTTCTTCCGGGCAACTGAGGATGACTACTCATCGATGGCTCCTCGGACCGTGTGGGCGACTTGTTTCAGCGATAGTGGCTTTTGGATCCAATGAACCTCTCTTTGGGCAGGGATCTCGTGAGTTGATTCTGCGGGCGGGTATCCACTCATGAGTATGATCCTTATGGAAGGATCTCGTTGCTGTAGTGTCCGGTACAATTCGAGTCCACCCATCTCTGGCATCACCACATCAGATAACACGAGGTCGATGAAGTCCTGGTGCCGTTCATGCGCCTGTAATGCTTCCTGGCCATTTCGTGCGATGAGTACCCGGTAGCCCAGAGACTCCAGCAGAGACTGAGCGACGTCCAGAACCATTGGTTCATCTTCTACCACCAGGATGGTTTCCCCCTGCCCCCGGGGAATTGCAGAGTCTCCTGAATCGGAAGCGGATCCGGTGCTTTTTTCCAGTGAAGGTAGATAGATCAGAAAGGTTGTGCCTTTTCCGACTTCGCTCTCAACATCAATAAACCCGTCGTGTTGTGAGACGATTCCGTAGACCTGGGATAATCCCAGGCCGGAACCCTGACCGACTTCCTTGGTCGTGAAGAAAGGATCATAGATGCGTGGCAGTACGTCTGCAGGGATGCCTGTTCCAGTATCCGTCACAGAGAGGCATATCCATTCGCCGGATGCCATATCCGGGAACGGTCTTGGCTCGCCCGGCTGGAGGGTCCAGCAGGACAGGTGGATCCTCAATTCGCCGCCTGTGGGCATCGCATCCCGCGCGTTGACCGCAAGATTCGTAAGCAGTTGCTGTAACTGTGTCGGATCGACACTCACAAGATACCTGTCGGGAAGGGATTCTATCCGTGTGACGATATTCTCCGGGATAGTACGTTGTAGTAGCTTGACGTTCTCCTTCAGGAGTGGCAACAGGTCCAGAGGCTGTCGATGAATGATCGATTTTCGACTGAAATCGAGGATCTGCCTGACGAGTTGTGCGGCACGGGTTCCCTGCTCCAATATAATTTTAATATCATGACGAAGAGTCGGCGGCAGTTCTGGATTCGTCAACGCCAGGTCCGCATAACCTATCATCCCCGTCAGTATATTGTTGAAGTCGTGAGCGATGCCGGCTGCAAGTTGACCAACCGCGACAAGCCGATCCTGCTGCTGAGCGCGCTCCTGCATCTTCCGCTGTTGGGTGACATCTCGGATAATGCCCTGGTATCCCAGAACGGTACCATTTTCAATTCGCCGTACTGTCGCTGTGAGCAGACACTCCATCTCCGTGCCATCCTTCTTGCGGAACTTCACCTCATAGTCTCTGACAAATCCTTGTTGTTCGACCTGCTGTTGGAACTGCCTCCTCATGCCAGGATCTGCGTATATCATCCGAGCATCCAGTGCCATCATCTCTTCCCTATCGTAGCCGAAGAGTTCCAACATCGCTTGATTGACATCCGTGAACTGACCCTCTCGCGTGGCCACGTAGATAGCATCTCTGGAATCCTCGAAAAGGGCACGGTATTTTTGCTCACTCTCCCGCAAGGCTTGCTCCATCTCTTTGCGGGCCGTGATATCCCAGTAATATTCGATCATCTGGACCACATTTCCCTCACTGTCGAAGATAGGGAAACCGTGGACCTCAACGACTTTGGTCTTACCATTTTTGTCATGATGTGTGTGCTCCATGACAACGATTTCTCCGGTGCTTTTCACCCGTTCCAGGGGACAATTTTGCGGGTCAGAACACGGTTGATGACGATTGTGAACCAGAGTGTAACACATCACCTCTCCCGAGGAGACATCCGGACAAGCGGCTGTGTTCGCCATTTTCACTGTATAGTCATTGGCATCGACAACGTAGAAGGGATGGGTGATCGACTCCATAACATTCCTCAGGAACTCATTCTGCTCCTGGAGTCTTTCCTCTGCGAGTTTACGTTGTGCGAGTTCTTCCTGTGCCAATGCCAACAGTTTCCTGTTCTCCAGGATCAAACGCTGTTGTTCGATGGTCTGCCTGATGATGGCTAACATTCCGTCGATGTCCACAGGTTTGGTGATATAGGCCGCTGCCTTCTCATTTACTGCGTGCACCGCAGTTTCCAGCGAAGCATAGCCTGTAATCATGAACACAACCATATCGGGATATTTCTCTTTGCACATCCTGAGGAGATCGATTCCCTCCATGTCGGATAATCTGATACCTAGCAGAGCGACGTTGAAGAACCGCTGTTGGAGCCTTTCCATCGCGGCCTGCCCGGTTGCAACTGTTTCTGTTTTGTAACCGTGCTGCTCCAGTATCAGTCCCAGCGTAGCAGAGCCATCCTCATCATCGTCGATAATTAAGATGTTTCCTTTGGTATTCATCCTCTGGCTACTCCTTTGCTCCTCCATAAGCGTTTTTCGATTGCTGGTTTCGATCAAGTATACTATACTATGACTTATGCCATTTGGAGTTTGCAGCGAGGTGATTTCAAATCGCGCGCGTTTTAATTTCGGGCTGTAACAGTTCAGACGTTGCGTATTGCCTCTCCTGGAAGTTCAGGCTGATTATATATGAAACAATGATATTTATCAAGAGAATTTGGCTCATTAAAGTTCAGTGTGGAAATGATGTATCAATCTTCAGGCTTCAGGCATCGGGCTTATTTGCTGATGCCTGAGGGCCTTTCGTCGATTTCATCCTTACGTGGTGTGAAACCGCATACGAGGACTTATATATGAAACGGACTTGGCTTTTTTCTGCTCTTGGATTGCTGTTACTCGTCATTCTTGGCTGGTTCTTATCCTCCTGGCTTATCAAACCGACGAGCTACGATTGGCCAATGTGGCGTTACGATGCAAACCGGAGTGCTGCCTCACCACAGGAATTATCCCGTATGCTCCACTTGCAGTGGGTTCGTGAGTATCCCAAACTTCAGCCGACATGGGATGATCCGCTCAATCAAGATCTGATGCAATTCGACAAAAGCTATGAACCTGTGGTTCTGGGGCACACCCTCTTCATCGGATCGAATGCCAATGATCGGCTGCTGGCGATCAACACAGAGACAGGGGAGGAGCTATGGAGGTTTTATGCGGATGGGCCGGTGCGTCTCCCCCCTGTCGCGGCTGACGGTAAGGTCTATTTTGTCAGCGATGATGGTTATCTGTACTGCGTCGATGCGAACCAGGGGACGCTGATATGGAAGTTTCAGGGAGGACCTTCGGATCGCAAAATCCTGGGAAATGAACGACTCATCTCTACCTGGCCTGCGCGAGGAGGGCCGGTATTGCAGGATGGGGTCCTCTATTTTGCTGCGGGAATTTGGCCGTTTATGGGGGTTTTTATCTATGCCCTGGATGCAGAAACGGGGGAGGAGATCTGGCGAAACGATAGCAGTGGATCCCAGTACATGAAGCAACCCCATAATTCTCCATCCTATGCGGGGGTGGCTCCGCAAGGTGCGTTCGTGGTTGCGGGTGATAAACTGCTTGTCCCCGGTGGACGCTCCGTGCCGGCATGTTACGACAAGTATACGGGCGAATTTCAATACTACCATCTTTCCAGATATAACAAGACGGGTGGAGCGTTTGTCGCCGCCTTAGGAGATCGGGTGGTCAACTATCATCGGGACATGGTGACAAGCCTCTATGAACTCTCCACAGGGGATCTGCTCATTCCGAGATTTGGCAATATTCCTGTCATGACCGAGGATGCTCTCTTCAGTATGGGGCCCCGCATCACAGCGTTTGATCTTCGCGGCATGAGACAGGATGAGTACGAAACACAGGTCACAGACAGGAAGACCGGGGAGGTCAAGACCGTTCAGGCGAAAAAGTGGGTGTTGGACCAGCTCTGGGAATGTAATGTCGATGCCTCCGGCGACTTGATCAAGGCCGGGAGCCGACTCTATGCGGGAGGCAAGAATGTCGTCTCCGCGATTGATATTCCCTCGCGTGGCCATACGGCTACAGTATCCTGGACCGCTAACATCGATGGGATGGTTTCCAGAATCATCGCGGCCGATCGCAAGCTCTTTGTGGTAACACTCGAAGGACGTATCTATGCGTTCGGCAGTGAAAAGACTCAGCCCAGGGTCTACCCTTACGCGACCACCAAACCGTATCTGCCGGAAAAGACCATCGTGGCTGCGGAGGCTATCCTGAAAGCGACGGGTATCCGGGACGGTTACTGCCTCGCTTACGATCTGGGGACGGGGGAGTTGGTGGAGGCCCTTGCCCGGAAATCGAACCTTCGTGTCATCGCAGTGGAACCGGATCCGGCCAAAGCCGAACGCCTCAGAAAGAGATGGGACACCGCCGGGCTGTATGGTAAAAAGCTGAGCGTCCAACTGGGAGATCCATCAACTTTTGCCGCTCCTGTGTATCTGGCTTCCCTGACAGTTTTTGAGAGTTCCGATGTGGCAAACGATCCGAATGGAGACGAACCGCTCTTCGAGAAGATCTACCGCAGTGTCCGTCCTTACGGAGGGGTGATCTATTTGCCCGTTGATCCGGAACGGGTTGCTGTACTGGCCCGGCAGATCCGGGAGATCGACCTGCCAGCATCCCAGGTACGCGAATCAGACGGGTTCCTGCAGATCGTTCGTGAAGGTGCATTGCCAGGTTCGGCAGACTGGACGCATCAATATGGAAATATCGCTAACACGGTGAAATCGGACGATCAACTGGTGAAACTGCCACTCGGAATACTCTGGTTTGGTGGAAGCTCCAATATGGATGTTCTGCCACGTCACGGTCATGGGCCGCCGGAACAGGTGATCGATGGTCGACTGTTCATCGAAGGGATGGACAGTTTCAGCGCACGTGATGTGTATACAGGACGGGTGTTGTGGAAGAGGGAAGAACTGGATCTGGGCAACTTCGGTGTGTATTATGACTCCACCTACAAGAATACTCCCCTGAGTCCGGCTTACAATCAAGTCCATATTCCCGGGGCCAATGCACGAGGCACCAACTTTGTCGCAGCCTCGGACAAAGTGTATATCGTCCGCCAAAACAGTTGTCTGGTTCTGGATCCGGCAACGGGGGCCACGTTGGACGAGTTCGTGCTGCCTGAGGAGCCGGGCAGCGATCAACCGCCGGAATGGGGATACATCGGGGTCTACAAGGATTATCTGATTGCAGGTGCAGGTTTTGTGAATAACCTGGATTACCTCGAACCGGATCCCAAAGCACGCAGGAAGATCTCTGCCTTCTATAACTTCGACATCACTTCGAGCAAGAAACTCGTTGTGATGGACCGGCATACGGGGAAGATTCTGTGGACGTATCGCTCCAATCTTGGTTTCCTGCACAATGCGATCGCCGTGGGAAATGACAAGATTTTCTGTATCGACCGGATGCCTTCCCCTGTCACAGATGCCTTGAAAAAAAGGGGAGAGCCCTTGCCCGGGACACCTCGGCTTATGGCGCTGAACCTGAGTGATGGGGGTGTCATCTGGAGTACGACTGACAATGTGTTCGGCACATGGTTGGGCTATTCAGAAGAGTACGATATTCTGCTCCAGGCAGGACGCCAATCGCGGGACATGGTCAGAGGTGAGCCCAGGAACGGGATGATAACCTATCGCGGCAGGGATGGTCGATTTCTCTGGCTCAAGTGGAGCAAGGATCTCTCGTATGGTGGGCCTTGCATACTTCATGGGGATACGATTATCACGGACCGATATGCATACAGCCTCCTCTCGGGGCAGCAGGAGATGCGCATAGACCCGTTCACCGGTGAAGAAACCCCGTGGTTCTTCCAGCGTAATTATGGATGCAACTATGTGATCGCCAGCGAGAATCTATTGACGTTTAGTTCCGCTGCTGCTGGATTCTTTGATTTGCTGAACGATGGTGGGACTGGGAATTTCGGTGGATTCAAGTCGAGTTGTACTTCCAACCTGATCGTTGCCAACGGTATCCTGAACGCGCCGGACTACACACGGACCTGCTCGTGTAGCTATCAGAATCAAACATCGTTGGGCCTGGTTTATGCCCCTGATGTCGAGGTATGGACGGACTACTTTGGAGAACTTGGCAAGGGCCCTATCAAGAGGCTCGGTGTGAATCTCGGTGCCCCCGGCGACCGCAAAGCCGATAATGGAACCGTCTGGCTAGAATATCCCCGTATTGGAGGGCCATCGTCCGACATCGCCGTGCAGATAACTCCCGAAGATGTGACGACTTTCTCGCACCATTCCTCCCGCATTCAAGGAGATGGGCTGAAATGGGTGGCCGCATCCGGCATTGCCGGCGTGTCCTCCATCACGATCACGCTCGTCAAAGCATCGACGGAAACCCTTCCACCTGACAGTAATGTAGCGAACCGCAAGGAGCCTGTGGATCATGGCGCTGTTGCAGAACCCATCGAGGAACGCGATTACACGGTTCGACTCTATTTCGCTGAATTGGATGGCTTGAAACCCGGGGAGCGGATCTTCGATGTCTCCATTCAGGGCCAGGAAATGCTGAAAGGGCTGGATATCGTCCGTGAAGCTGGAGGTGTCCGTCAGATCCTCGTCAGAGAATTCAGCGGCGTCAAAGCCGGTCATGAATTGATGGTAACCTTCTCGTCCGCTAACATCGCTGGAAATCGCATGCCGGTGATCTGTGGTATCGAACTCATCGCAGAGGAATAAAGAACCGCGACCATTCATGGGTCGCTTGAATTTGTCAGATCAGGAGAACCGTATGATCCCACGTTGGCTTTCCCATTCCCTCACATCCCTGCTCCCACGAACGTTGGCAATATGGTTGCTCCCGGCCCTGCTCATAGGCTGCAAAAGCGCATCCATGCTCACATTGGCTCCGCTTTCACCGGAAGATGCATCGGAACTCCAAGATCTATTATTAGATCTGGAGACCCGCTATCGCCTGATCGATTCGCTGCGAACCTATATGAAGGTCAAGATCCAGACAGGCGATGGAACACAGGAGGTCCGCGAGATACTCCGGTATGCCTACCCTGATAAACTTCGGGTCGACGTCCTGGGCGCGCTCACAGAGACGAAGGCGGTTATCCTGGTGGTTGAGGATCAGTTTACACTCCTTTTGATCCAGGAGAATGAGGCTATCCAGGACACACTCAGCGATCAGGTGCTCACGGATATCTTTGGCGTGGATCTACGGATCTCAGACGTGCGAAGTGCCCTCTTTGCGAATCCATTTCTCGATGGAGAGAAGCGTGACTTGCGAGGCGGCCGGGTGGGCGATCTGTTTCGCGTCCAGCGTACTTCTACCCGGCCGGGCTATGTTGAGGAGATTGAACTCAAGGTGCAGGATGATCTTCCACTCGTCACCTCCTGGAAGCTCATCGATGCAGGCAACAATGTGATCCAGGAAAGCTCTTTCCAGGATTACCGTGAAATAGGGGGGCTGATGTTCCCTTTCAAAACGGTGATCGCACGTCCGATGCAAGGCACCACAGTGACCTTCCAGATCTCACAACCGGAACTGCATCCAAAATTCGGCAGTAAAACCTTTGAGCTTGACCTGGGGAATGTTCGCATCCGCAAAGCGGCTACTCTGAAAGTGGGCGAGTAGACACACATAAGCGACAGGAGATATGAATTCCATCCACTTGCACGCTCACGCAAAGATCAACCTCTATCTGGATGTGCTTGGCAAGCGCCCCGATGGATATCACAATCTGGAAACTGTTTTTCAGTCCATCAGCCTATACGACGAGGTGACGATACACCGGAGAGGAGAAGGGATCCGTGTTTTCTGCAACCACCCGGATGTGCCCACAGAAGCCTCCAATACTGTCGTCAGGGCCGCGCACCATTTACTTCAGACTGCGGGGATTGGAGAAGACCTTGAAATACGGATTGACAAGAATATCCCTGTTGCTGCCGGACTTGCAGGTGGAAGTGCAGATGCAGCCGCTGTGCTTGTGGGACTCAATGAGTTGCTCGATCTGCGCTACCCCATAGAGAAACTCATGCAGATCGGTGTAAAAGTCGGAGCGGATATCCCATTCTGTCTGCTGGGAGGTACCGCGATTGGTCGAGGGATTGGAGATGAGCTGCAGCCGTTGCCACCGATAGGCAACGTGTCTTTTATGATTGCCAATCCCGGGTTCCCTGTATCCACGGCATGGGCCTTCCGGCAGTTGAATTTCAGGTTGACTAACTCACCGAAAAATGTTACCATTCTTACCCAGAACTTAAATAAGAGAGATTGGGTTCGGGTTGGCCGGTCTCTCTACAATGTGTTTGAGCAGGTTGTGGTTCCGCAGTATCCTGTTATCAGAGAGTTACTGGAGCGACTCAGGTCATTAGGAGCGGTTGGTAGCCTTATGACCGGCACGGGACCAACGGTCTTCGGATGGATGCCCGATCGAGATGTCGCCGAGAAGGCCGTGCATGATTTGTCCGTAGCCTATGGAGTTGTGACAGAGGGTTGCGGCCAGGGTATTCAGATCATCTAACTCTTGGAGGGCGGTCGCCAAGCGGTAAGGCACGGGCCTTTGGAGCCCGCATTCGTAGGTTCGAATCCTACCCGCCCTGCCAGATGTCATAGCCCAGAACAAGTTAGGGCCTGGACGGGGCCTTCATCGTGTAACGTAGGCCGTCGGGCCATACGTACTATGAGAAATCCATTTCCTTTGGGAGATGGGTATCGTCACGAGATTAAGCCGTGGGGCTTCCTACGGCTTATAATTTTGCCAGTTGTAGGAGAAACGTTATGCAGCAGGTACGACTTTCTGCGCGTGCACGTGCAGATGTGGGTAAAGGCGCGGCACGTGCTAGCAGGCGCGCAGGCAACATTCCAGCCATCCTTTACGGGCATGGCCGGGAACCATTACCCATTCAGTTAGACTCCCATACGTTTCGGCGGCTTGTCGCAACCGAAGCCATTGAAAACGCCTTGATCAGCCTGGATATCGATGGAGAGCAGGACACTGTCATGGTCAAGGAAATTCAGCGAGATCCCGTCTCACGGGAGATTCTGCATACGGATCTTCTACGGATCTCACTTACGGAAACCGTGACAACACGCGTGCCGGTAAATCTCGAAGGGGTTCCTCTGGGTGTGCGTGAGGAAGGTGGAATCCTTGAGTTCGCCCACCGGGATCTGAGCCTTCGCTGTTTGCCAATGGAGATCCCGCAACAGATCGAGATCTCGGTTGCGGGTCTCGCTGTCGGTGATAGCATCCAGGTCGGCGACATTCAACTCCCGGAGACCTTCGTGTCTGTTGATGACTCCAGCGTGATGATCCTGTCAGTGCGTCCGCCTCTTCTCCGTGAAGTGCAGACCGTGGAAGCAGAAGAAGAGATTGAAGGGGGAGAACCGGAAGTTATCACCCGTCGTCGCGAGGAAGAGAGTGGCGAAGAAGATACGGATTGATCGTGATGCGTGTTGCGAGCCTATGGCTTTTGGTGTTCCTGTTCCCATCGATGATCATAGCCCAGGAAATACCTATACAGGTCGTAGACTCGGGTGGACAACAACTTCATACGCTCCAATCGCTCGTACAACGTGGAACCTATTACTTCGACGTTGAAGATCTCTTTCTACTGTTTGACCCTCAAGGGGGACAACGCTATATTCCTCTGACAAAACGGTTGACCCTGCGGCTACGCGATAAACGGTTTGATCTATCCGTCACGCGCAAGCAAGGAAAAGTAGACGGTCAGCCATTTCGTCTTGCTCATGCGCCTCTCCTGGTGGATGAGGCGGGGCCGGACAACCGGCCCATCATCCGCGTACCAGTAGATTTTATTACCGATGTTGTCGGTCCTGCTCTGGACTATGTTATTGACTTTAATCCGAATGCTCAACGATTACAGGTGCGAGAGGCACAGGTGTCCGTCCCATTTCAGGCAACAAATCCTGAAATGGTGTCCCTGGCTCTCATCCTCGATCCCGGGCACGGGGGACAGGATGCGGGCGCCCGTGGTACCACAGGGATTGTGGAGAAAGATGTCACCCTGGCGGTTGCCAGACAAGCATCTGCATTTGCGGAATCCATAGGGTTGCCTGTCTATCTCACACGGACGGAGGACAAGACGGTGTCCTCTTTGGCGCGGGCACAGGCTGCCATATGGAATCGAGGTGGATTACTGATAAGTATCCACTGTAATCGTTCCTTTTTACCAAATGAGTCTGGTGTCAGGATCTTCATCAACAATCCCGAAGGAAACCTTGCATTCGGTAATACTCCCGGTGAGAGTAACACCTCAGAGGAAAGCATGCCTATTCAGGAGGTGTCACAGGCTCAATTCCTTGTTCATAGCAAACAGGTCGCAGAGGCACTCAAGCAGCAGCTCCAGGAGTCCCTCGATGTGCCTGTCGCTGATATTGTGGAGTTACCTCTCCAATCGCTTATGCAGGTCATGATGCCTGCGATCTTGCTGGAAGTAGGTTTCCTGTCAAATCCATTGGATCAAACACGCTTGACGGACCCCAGCCAATTGGAGGCCCTGACACAGGTGCTTGTGAATACCGTGCAGCAGTTCCTTGACTAAAGGCGTGTATTCCTATGAGAGATGACCCCCACGTATCACAGCATACCGGCCGTCAACGAATCCTCATCGGCGCCGCAATCGGTCTGTCGATATTGGCGGTCGTTATTTTTGCATTGATTCGTTTGCTGACACGGGATGACATGGATGGGAGATCGGTGGATCTACCCGTGGAGAGAACTTCGTCCGTTCAGGTAGAGAAACCGCAGATGGTCCGGTTGTTCTTCGCCAACACATAAGGTTCAGAACTGAGCGAAGAACAGCGCACACTCGTCTTGGGTAACGACTTACTCGGCAATATGCGCCAAATCCTGTACGAACTGATAAAGGGCTCCAATGCAGGGCTGATTTCTGCCATCCCGGAGGGGACCGAACTTGGAAGTGTTTTTCTGGACAACCGTGGCATCGCATACATTGATTTTTCCTCTACATTGTCAGACGGGCATCCGGGGGGGACAACCGCCGAGTTCATGACGGTGAGTGCTATTGTCCGAACTCTACTGACGAATTTCCCCGAACATATCCGTCAGGTGCAAATACTGGTCGAAGGACTTGAGGTGGAGACCCTGGCAGGGCACATCGATATTTCTCGTCCCCTCACCATTGTTCCGCCAGATCTGAATACAGGGGGATGATGGTCTGAAAATGCATCCAGACTTCATGGTTGTCGGACTGGGGAATCCAGGTCCTCGCTACGCCGAAACACGCCACAATATCGGTTTTATGGTTGTTGACAAGCTGGCAGAGCAGTGGAACATCCAACGCTGGCGACAGGTTCATCAAGCGATGGTTGCCAGGCATCGGTTCAGGGATTCCTGCGTTCTATTGGTAAAGCCACTCACTTATATGAACAACAGTGGTGAAGCTGTCGCCGGTTTGCTCAATAGCCTGGAACTTCCGTTGGATCGATTGTGTGTCGTTTATGATGATATTCATTTAGCCAACGCAACCTTACGAATCCGACGCAAAGGGAGTGACGGAGGACACAAAGGGATGCTATCGCTCATAGAACATCTTGGTAGTCAGGATTTTCCACGTGTTCGGGTGGGGATTGGATTCCCACCGGAAGATCGCATCCACTACGTCCTGAGCCCTTTTGAGGAGAGCGAACGGTTTGCGATAGATGAAGTCATCGCAACAGCGGCTGATGCTGTGTGTGTGCTCATTGAACAAGGCGTCGACGCCGCAATGAATCTTTTTAACAGAAAACCAGATCATGAAGCACTACCTCCAGAAAACACCCAGTCAGAAACTTCAGATGGAGGATCAGGTGATCCTGCGTAAGAAACATCCGTGTGGCAGTGATACCTGGCGTGTCTGGAAGCTCGGCATGGATGTGGGGCTTCAGTGTGAGGGCTGTGGTCGCAAGTTACGATTCCGACGATCTGTCCTCGATAAGCAGATCCGGAAGATCAAGGATCACGCTACGTTAAATCTTGTTGATTCCAGTTAGGGACTGTGCTATAATTCCAATAAATCCCTGCTCCCAATATGGGGAGCCTAACGTCCAAAGGGAGGACGAATGACACTTTACGAAACTATCTTTATTCTCAACCCGGATACCGATGAGACGGATCTTCAAGAGGTTACCCAATCCGTGCAATCGTTCATCGAATCCAATGGCGGACAAGTCAAACGGGTAGACAACTGGGGCCGGAAGCGGCTCGCGTATGAAGTAAAACACTATTCAGAGGGTTATTTCGTCTTGATGCTTTTTGAGTCGTCTTCTGAGTTGGTCGCGGATCTTTATCGCCAATACCAACTCATAGACAGCGTCCTCAAGTCAATCGTGGTCAAATTCGATGGAGATCTTGCGAAAGCAATGGAACCACGGAGTGGTTCGGAAGATTCCTCCAGCGAATCAGCTCCCGGTGAATCAGCTCCTGGTGAATCAGCTCCCGGTGAGTCAGTTCCCGGTGAGTCAGCTCCCGGTGAGTCAGCTCCCGGTGAATCTGTTCCTGATGTGATTCCTTCACTAACGGACCAAGAAGCCGTACCCATAGCAGATGTGGTCAAGGATGACACGGATAGCAGTTCGGATGAGTAGGAAAAGGAGATAACGATGGCAAGTTACAATCGGGTGATCTTGATGGGGAACCTGACGCGCGATCCAGAGATCCAGTACCTTGCGAGCGG
>JAJRTO010000121.1 GCA_024278235.1 Candidatus Poribacteria bacterium | reverse complement strand
TTTTGCTTTTCTTCCATCCACCTTTTCTGTCCTTTTCCGTTTTCTCTATTCCTCCATCCTTTTTCTGCCCTGTTTCCTCTTTTTCCCGCTTTTCTTCCTCTCCGCTTTTGGACTCCTTTGTCGGTAGGACACAACGAAAACCGAGCAAGTTGTATTTGCTGGAAGGGATATCCCGGCCGCGATAAGCACACCGCAGTTGGATTGCCGTCCCACTCCACCCTCCGCCGCGCACGACGCGCAGAACACGAACGTCCTGTTTTGGGATATGGACGGGGTTTTGTTGAGGACTGATGCCGTAATACGCCTCAGAATACACGTCGAAACACCACTCTGCGACATTGCCCACCAGATCGTAAACCCCATATCCGTTGGGGTCAAAACTCCCAACGGGCGAGGTGAAAACATAACCATCGGTGTAACCCTCGATAGATGGATCGAGGAAGTTTCCCGAATCCGAAGGAGGAGGCCATGCATCTCCCCACGGATATCTTTTGTCGGCTAATCCGCCGCGCGCCGCATTCTCCCACTGCGCCTCAGTTGGCAATGTTTTTCCTGCCCACTGTGCATAGGCCATCGCATCATGCCATGAAACGCCCACCACCGGATGCGACGGGGCGTTAAAGCGAGGATCTTGCCAATACGCGGGTTCCGGATGCCCGGTTGCTCTCATGAATTCTTGATACTGTGCATTGGTCACTTCATATCTATCGATGTAGTAAGCATCCAGAAAAACGCGATGCTGAGGTGTCTCATCGTCGAACCAGTTCCGTTGAATCGGGCGTCCCAAACTGTACTGGCGGAGTTCGGCGACCATTTCATCCAGTTCGGAGGCTTCTGTCCCCATCAGAAATTCCGTGGCGGGGATCCGCACCATTTCCGCGCCGTCCCGGCCGATGATCGTTTGCGGCCCATCCCCCTGAACAACGGTGGCGCCGTTCAGTAATAGAACGCAGAAAAGAAGAACAAATCGGAATTGCATCAGCATATTCTGTCCTTCAGAGCAATTTGAGGGGCGCCCTGCTGTGGGAGTCAATGATGGGACCATTTTGACGCGAGATGATACTGCCAGAGATCTGAATTTGCCAACAAGGATAATCAATTTCGGATTGTGAGTCAAGGAGAAGACGTCGTTCAAACTGCTTGACAGTGATCCAGTGAGTGCCTATACTAAGCCCGGATCCGTCGGCCTCCAGTTGGAGGAACCGAACGGACTTTGCCAAATTGAAAATCGCTTAAGTGGTTATGAACTGTGAAACAGACTGAGGGGATGTTATGAGCATTTATCGAGTTGGTGTGATTGGATGCGGTACCATCGCACGCACTCATTCAAACGCGTACCGTGATATCGACTCCACAGAGATTATTGCTGCGGTAGAACCGGATGCAGAACGTCGACAGGCGTACGGCGAGGCGTACGGTGTTCAATCTTTATATGCGGACTACCAGGCGATGTTGGCTGAGATGTCGCCTGACATCGTGAGCATATGTACCTGGCCACCTCTACATTGTGAGATGGTGGTGGCAGCGGCGGAAGCCGGAGTGAAGGCGATTCTGTGTGAGAAACCGATGGCATTTAGCCTGGGAGAGGCTGACAGGATGGTGGCTGCTTGCGAACAGGCTGGCGTCAAACTGGTGGTCGGACACCAACATCGTTTTGATGGGAATGTACTGAAGGCGATTGAACTGTGTCACCAGGGAATGATCGGTGATCTGCGTTGGATCGTTGGGTACTGTGGGAGCCGCGATCTGTTATCGAACGGCACACATGTGGTAGATCTGGTGCGTTTCCTTGCTGACGATTCACCCATCCAATGGGTCATGGGGCAGTTGGATCGCCGTGAAGATCACTGGGATTTCGGACACCCTGCGGAGAAGATGGCCATTGCACATATTCAGTTTGAGAATGGGGTTCGCGCCTTCATCGAACAGGGAGATCAAGCCCTTACTGCTTATGCCTTTCATCTATGTGGTACTGAAGGCTTCATTGATATCAATGATCCGGTTCCTCTACAGATCATATCCCGCCAGAGAGGGATGGAAACTCCTGAATTCACTCGTGTGGCTTCCCATCGCGCTGAGATCGAGGAGATGATTACCTGGCTTGAGGGTGGCCTCGAACATCGTGCCTGTGGCCGGAATGGCAGATTGACACATGAAGCATTGATGGCTATCATGGAATCGTCCAGGACACGTAGCCTTGTTTCGCCACCGCTGAAGACGAAGGAATCTCCGCTTCAACTGATGATTGAGCAAGGCGAGATCCCCTATCGATAGATGCGATCGGCATGCTCAGTGCAGTTGCCGTAACATGGGTACCAGTTTGTACTTCCGTGCATGTTTGCTCAATAGTTCACTGAGATAGTCGTGCCACTTTTCCTGTTGCCCTGATGCGACGTAGCCATCACGGACTTTCTTAAGCCAGTTTACAGCATGGTGGTAGGCCTGGGACTGCCCTCCGTCCATGATACGTTCAGCCTGCTGGCGGCAGGCGTGAATAACCCAGTCAGGACGCAAATTGATAGCGGCGTTCGCAACACGTTCGATATCGCTATAGTGAGGATAATTGTCAAGCGCGGCAATCGCATCATCGACCAGCCCTTCATGGAGGAAGATATCTATCCGGTTGCTCGGGAGAAGGCTGTTGTCTTGTCGCACATCTTCAAGAAGTTGCTCTCTAATCTCAGGCCAACGTTCTTCTGCAAGTTTCTGGACAGCCTGGTAGTCAACAAGGTTAGGGCGTTCACGTACGGAGAGTATGGCAGCGTTCAGCGCCCGCTTGTCTTGACCGATACTGGCAGCCACATCGCGGATCCATTGAGTGAGCGCTGCTTTGGATCCGACGAGTTGGAGAGCATTCTCGGCAACCTGCAACGCCGGCTCAACTTCTCCTTGTTCATATAGGGTTGACGCCAACGACAAAGCTTCCTCCGCTGTGCCGAGATATTTCAGGCCGTAATACAGCGCTTCCTGAGTACGACCAGTCTGAACAAGCATCATCAAGTACTGCTCGGTTTGCCCTTCAGCTTCCGCCAGGTAGAGATATTCTTCGGTCCTTCCCTGCCGTGCCAGAACATTGAGACGTGCAACAGTCAGGTCATCCGCGCACCAGGGAGCTTCTCCCTCCCATGCACCCAGTTCGGTGATTTCTCCCTCAAGAACACGTAGGAGCGGTGGGTAATCCCATCCCTGGAGAGCTGCACATTGGGGAGCATCGAACACACCTTCTACCCCATAATCGCCGAGTTCCCGTTGCCAGGTGGCGAATCGCTCAGCCCATTCCCCACGCTCCGTCTGTGTCAGGTGGACGCTCAAAATAGCCTCCGTCCAGACAGATCCCAGTTCTGTAAAAAATGAACCGGGATCACCACTGGAGTCATCCAGCATCGTCCATTCCTCCACGTACTCCTCTGTGATCGCTGCCAAGATGATGAGTGCATTGTCGCCATCACCGGCTTCGAGAAAGGCACGTGCCTGATCCAACAGCCGTCGAATATCCGAGATGACTTCACCCACATGCCAGTAGGCTTCAGAACGACGCATATGATCGAGGCTATGTAGCGCATAGCGAACCTGTCGCCGAATCGCCGCTGTATCCAATGGGGTCCGACGTTCGCGGGAGGGGGCATCTTCTGCACCAGAGGTCAACTCTG
>JAJRTO010000120.1 GCA_024278235.1 Candidatus Poribacteria bacterium | reverse complement strand
GCACGATCTCGGCCATCGCTTCGGGGCATGGACGTGCGGCGAGTGCCGGATGCGTGGTTGGTACGTTCCATCCAGCGGTCCTCGGCTCATATCGTTATGCGAATGCGGATCAACCGCGTGTCAAATATCAGCATGGAGGCAGCATCGGCTTGCCACCCGGAGTCGCCGCCCTTGTTGAACCAACACCTGGTAGTGAACGCAAGGTCCGCTTCTGGAATGGCAACGAACAGATAAACACGCTCACTGTGTGTGTGGAGGACACCTCACAGCCGATTCAACGGGCACTCCTTGCAGAGAAACCGGTTGAAAACGTGGAGTCCCAATCGGTCGAGATTGCTCTGCAGCCAGGGCAGGAAGTGCTGCTCCATATTCAACTGGAGACAGAATGAAACTTCTAATCGGATAATTCACCGAGTTCGACCGTGAGGGTCAATTGTTCCTTACCACGCTGGATGTCGAGATGGAGCTTGCGGCCGGGAGGGCTGTTGAGAACCAGTCGCTGAAATTCGCTCCCGTCGGATATGGTGGAGCCGTTGACAGCGAGCACACGGTCTCCCGGTTGCAGCTTGGCTTTCTGCGCGGGGCTATCCGGAGAAACCTGGCTGATAGTCACGCCGAAGGACGCAGGTTCCACTACGGGGACCTGCACACCGAGCCAACCTCGGACGATACGACCATCCTGGATCAACTTCTTGACAATCGGTTGGATGATGTGGATAGGAAGTGCGAAGCCCACTTCCTGTGGCCATAGACCTGCATGTTGGGAAGGTTGCCTGCCCACCTCGGGAGCCTCGGATACTTGTTGCGATAATCGAGCGGATCCTGATGACACAGCCGATGGTGTTGCCAGAGCCGCTATGACCATACCGATGATCTCGCCCGCAGAATTGAGGACGATGCCACCCGTATTTCCTGGATGGATGGGAGCATTAAACTTGATGAATGGAGATAACGGGAGGCCGGGAACCCTTTCAATGCCACTCGCAATGCCAAAAGAGAGGCTGGGTGTCTGACCATACGAACGACCGATCATGACGATCCAGGAACCAGAACGAAGATTCGCTGAATCGCCAATAGGAATCTTGGCAAGTTTCTGAGTGTTTATCTGGATCACTGCGATGTTGGTTGGCCGATCCTTCCCCACCAAAGTTGCTTCAAAAGCGGTTCCATCCAGAAATCGCACGATAATCCTTCCCGCGCCTTCCACAATGCCCGCTGTGGTAATGATATGACCTCTGCTGTCATAGATCCAACCGGAACCGACATGACGTTGTCGGTAAGTATAGGTCGTCGATTGGAATGATTTGGTTTCCTGTGCATGGAGTGGCACATTGAAGCTCCATGAGGAGATCCTCGCCAGCTTCACGGCTGTGACTTCTACGACAGCAGGTTGGGCCTCTTCAACCAGCGCCATGACCTCTTGCTCCACGGCTTCGAGTGTCCCGTAAGCGAGTGCAAAGGCTGGTGCAAACAGGATCAGAAGAATCCCGAGTAACCCATATAATCTCGTCTGATCAACAAATCCTTGAAGCATCGCCATCACCTTCATTCCAAGAAATTCATCTCGGTGGACCTTAAAATCCAACCAGGGCACCATTGTTATCGTAGCTCACCGTATACAAGACATAGTTGGTGCTCTCACTCGGCTGAACATCTTGAGATGATAGAAAGTCCGCTAGTAACGGCTGAGATTGCGTCTGCCCCGGCTGCTCCATCACCCTGTGCGGGTTCTCTTCGGGATCCAGACGGACGCTGTTGGCAACGGATGGTAGCGTGAGTTGCTGCGGATGATAGGATAGATAAGCGGCTGCAGAAATGAGCAGCACAAGGCCGACCATCGAAGGTATGAGAACACGGTACAGGGGTGTCAGCCAATTTGAGTGCTTTCGTGGGGATCTTTCTGCTGAGATCTCGTGAAGGCGTCTTTGTAATCTTAGATCGAAGTCCGTTGATGGAGCGATGGGGGGGAGCGTATGAAGTCCACTGAGCATGTTCTGAAATGATTGACATCTCGCTCGGCATGGCACACAGGATACGAGATGTTCCCTGATCTCTTCTGTCTTCGTTGGTGTCAATAAACCATCCGAGTAGTCTGAAAGTGCCTTTTGTACTCGCTGGCAATTCATGTCTCAGCCTCCAGATATGGTTTAAGACGCTCTTGGAGAGTCTGGCGTGCCCGATTGATTCTGGATTTCACGGTCCCCATTGGGATCTTCACAATCTTTGCGATCTCTTCGTAGCTGAGATCTTGTATGTCTCGTAATGCAAGAGGGATACGGTACTTTGGGGGTAGCTCTGAAATAGCTTGTTCAATCATGGCGTGTAGTTCCTTACGTTCCAATTGACAATCTGGATGTGAACTTGCCGCTGCGGGGATCCTGCTTATTATCTGTTGATAATCGTTCTGACCATTTTCAGGTGGTGACTTCGTGACGATCTGGCTCCGTCGACCACGATTGCGTAGCTCGTTCTTACAGAGATTGGACAGGATGCGGTACATCCACGTCGTAAACTTCGCTTTCCCGACCTTATAGCGGGGAATCGCTCGAAACATGCGGATGAAGGTTTCCTGAACCAGATCCTCCGCCGTTTCCCGATCCCCCACTACACGGCTGGCGAAGCTGAGCAGGGACACGCGATGTCGAGTGACAAGTTCATCAAATGCCTGAATGTCACCCGCCTGACACCGCTGCATCAGTTCGTCATCCAGATCGGGTATCATGTAACCTCCGAGGTATCCGTGAATGATACACACCCTTAGTGGATGAGAGTTCCATCCACTTGAACTGTAATGTCCTCAAGCGGGACACTGATATCCGCCTGGTAGATCGCCTCCTGAACAAGCCGGACGAGACCAAAGCAGCAGGGCACCTCCATATGCGCAATGGTGATGCTCCTGGGGGCGTTCATGCGGAAGATCTCGATCAGCCTGGCCAAGTAGATCTCTGTATCATCCAGTTTTGGACAACCGATGAGCAATGCTTTTCCGCGAAGCAGCGTCTGATGAAATCCTGCATAGGCAAATGGCACGCAATCGGCTGCGATCAGGAGATCCGCCTTCTTGAGGAAGGGGGCACTCGGCGGAACCAGGTGGAGTTGGACGGGCCATTGAGACAGTGTGGAAGGGTTCTCGTCAGGAATCCCGTCCGATCTCGTGACGGTGTTCGAGAAACGGTCGAGGGTCATCAGACGCGTTGATGGGCATGCCGAGTAACGACTCTCCGGTATCGAGACTTCTTCTGTTCTGCTCAAATGTTGTTTGACAAGCTCCTCATCGAAGGGCACTGCCTGACGTTTTTCAATGGTAATGGCATCTTGCGGGCAATGTCCCAGGCAGGCCCCGAGGCCATCACAGTATGCGTCCCCGATCAATTTGGCTTTCCCATTTACGATCTGAAGTGCCCCTTCGGCGCAGTGTGGGATGCACTCTCCACATCCATCACATTTTTCTTCGTCAATATACACCATCTCACGTGTTATCATTGTTTTCTCCGATGATTTCATTGTCTTGTTTTCACTTCAATCCGGTGGTAGCCTTCGGCACCCGCCGGATAAGCATCAGCACCTATCGCGGTCTGCACCGTACCATCACGGGCGATCGCGCGTGCAATGAGGCTCCATGTTTCTTTCCCACCTTGCGGTACCGTCCATGTAAAACTCCATAGAGACCAGGCGAGTGGCGGCCCACTTGCCCATAGATCCGCCTGCTGCCAACTTTTCCCCTCATCGAGGCTCACCTGAACCTGCTCGATGCCACCGTGATTGCCCCCATCATAAGCCGATCCACTCATCGTGATCCGTTCTCCTTGAGGGACATCCTTGTCCGTGGGCTGGTGGATGCGGGTGGCAATTTTCACACTCGCTTCATCACTCCATCCACGTGTTTCCCAGTATCCTTTGTAATCCTTCTCAGTCAGATCCATACTCAGGATCCACTTGGGGCATTTCTGACCATAGTGTCCCGGGTTGATGAAACGGATCGGGTAGCCGTGTTCCGCAGGCAACGGTTCACCATTCATCTCATAGGCGAGGATGGCATCCGGGTGCATCACATTTTTGATCGATACCCCTGTGTGATATCCGTCAGCGGAGCGGAAGATGACCTTCACCACGCCCTTTTTGGCTCCAACCTGTTCCAATAACGCACGTGTCGATATCCCCTTCCATTCTGCATTGCCAATCTGCCCACCACCAATCGGATCGCCAATACAGCTCAAGGTCTGCACTGATTGGACCGCTGGCATGGCGAGCAATTCCTCGTAGGTGAACACGGTCATTTTCTGAACACGTCCTGTGATCGCCAGTTTCCAGTTTTCCGCAACCAATTCCGGACTATTCCGGATATGCTGTATATAGAAGTCCTTATTGGGCGTAACGAAAGCCGATGGTAGGGGGGCCGCCTGTTGTTCCTCTTCTGTGCCCGCTTTCACGTAATGGATTGGCAAGGTAACTCCTGCCGCACTGATTGCTGTAATCCGTAGGAATTCACGACGATTCATGATACTGTTCCTATTCTAGCCATTGTGCCTGAACGTGTTCGTCTTGTTTTAGATGAGCATTCGGTGGGACATGGATGAGCCCATTGGCAAGTACCAATGAATGAAGGTTTCCTGAACTCTGTGGCCCTGTCGTGCTGGCAAAGAACCGATCACCTTCTTGAGTGATAATCGCGCGCATGAAGTTGAGACGATTCGTATCATTGATCAGATCGTGCCTCAATTGTGCTGAGAAAATGGGTCGAAATAGCTGAGTATCTCCTCCCATTTTGAGCAATGCGGGGCGCACGAACAGTTCAAACACGATCAATGAAGAGACGGGGTTTCCCGGAAGACCAAAAACGGGTTTCCCTTGAATAAATCCATACGCCTGGGGCTTTCCGGGTTTCATCGCAACACGCCAGAAGTTGATCTCGCCCATCCGTAAGAGCACTTCTTTCACGACATCATAGTCACCCACAGAGACGCCGCCACTGGTGATCAGGGCATCGGCCTGTTGCATCGCCTCTGCCAGCTTTCGTTCCAGCGCATCCGCATCATCCTTGACGATCCCCAGATCCAGTGGAATCGCTTTGGCCTCTGCCACCTGCCCATAGATACCATAACGATTGCTATCACGTATTTTCCCCGGTTCAAGTGGTTCGCCGAGTGGCGTAAGCTCATCGCCCGTGGAGACGATAGCAACGATGGGACGGCGGATAACGGTCACTTCGGAACAATTGATCGATGCCAGCATCGCCAACTCTTGAGGACGGATACACGTACCTTTTGTTAGGACGCACTGCTCACGCGAAACGCTCTCTCCGGCGCGCCGGACATTCTCACTGACTGCGACGGGTGCCAGAATATCAACGTGTTCACCCTCGCTACGTGTATCCTCGACCCGTACGACGGCATCGGCTCCTTCTGGCATCATAGCGCCCGTCATAATACGCGTCGCCCGCGCTGGACCAACGGATCGTGTGGGAACGTAGCCAGCGGGGATCGATTCGAGGATCTTCAGCGTCACGGGAGAGGTTTTCGATGCCTGTGCAACGTCATGAGCGCGCACAGCATATCCATCCATTGCCGAATTATCAAACGGTGGAATAGGCTCCGGAGCCCGTACATCCTGTGCCAGTACTTGTCCCAGGGTGTCCAGCAAAGGCTTCCGTTCGAT
>JAJRTO010000010.1 GCA_024278235.1 Candidatus Poribacteria bacterium | reverse complement strand
TTGAGTCGTCTTGGTATTCTTGAGGGTATCTGTGTGAGAAAGTCGCATTTTTCCTGTCATTTTTCCTGTCATTTTGCGTGCGAGTGTATTATCCTATCTCCTTGAAATCCTACTTCAAGGAGGTAGCTTGTCTTGGTATGTGGGTGACAGAGGGTTTTGTGGGGACATTCGTCGGTGTGAAAAAGCCAGACGTGTTCCCCGTTGCGATGGGTGGGTCTCTTGACGGGACAATTGAAGTCGACGCGATGCTTCTTCTTGTCGTGGGAACATCGTCTCACGGGGATTCCCGCTTCACAGAGTGGGGTGCCATCCTCACCGACGTGTTTGGCATTGCCTGTGGGTTTTGGGTGCTCCCCTTTTCTTGGGTTGAGCGCGATGCAATCGCCTTGCCACCAATTCTCTTGACCCTTGCCATGTGTTCGAGTATAATCCTTCCAATAGGAATGCTTACTCTATTTCGATATTGTCCACATCCTCTTTGAGGCTTACTGCTCCGAGATCTCAGGATCCCTGACCTATCTTGAGGCATGTGCGCAAGAATGTGGTGCAACAAACACCTGATGACTTATTCCTCGGTACTTCCTCTGATCGTCTTACTGTTTCTCGTCTCATTCTCTGCATGTCACGATGACTTTCCGGATGATGAGGCTGGTGATCTCCCCTCGGAGATCCGCCTTCAACCGGACGGTGCTCCAATGCGCCTGGTTCCTGCAGGTGCATTTCTGATGGGAACCAGTGATGTGGAACTGCAGCGATATCTGCAGGAATTTCCTTATCGTACGCCCCAACGGTTTGCCAACGAGCAACCCCAACATGAAGTCTATCTTGCCGCGTTCTATATTGACAAATATGAGGTGACGAACCTGCTGTTTGAGAGGTTTCTTCAGGAGACGGGGCATGAGGCGCGCTACTTAGATCGACCTCCATACAATCAGCCAGATTTACCCGCCATCGTGCTCGATTGGGAGGACGCGGTTGCTTATGCCAAATGGGCAGGGAAACGGTTGCCAACAGAAGCGGAGTGGGAGAAGGCAGCGCGTGGAGCCGATGCACGTATCTGGCCCTGGGGCGATGAGTGGGATCCGACACGTCTGAATGCAAATGATGCCACGGGTTAACGGGATGGATATCCTGAAACAGCTCCTGTCGGACAGTATCCCCAGGGCGTGAGTCCTTACGGTGTCCATGATATGGCCGGCAATGTCTGGGAATGGGTTGCCGATTGGTATGATGCGGACTACTACAAGATCAGCCCACGAAACAACCCACTGGGTCCATCGGACGGCGAGCATCACGTTCTTCGGGGTGGTGGCTGGGCGGAGAACTTCGATTTTACAAGATGTGCCAGCCGATTCGGTGCCACAAATCCTGGTTCACTCTTGCGTGGTTTTCGTTGTGTAAAGGATGTGGACTGATGCGAAACCGCAGACACTTATGGTTGATACTGGCCGTCATGTGTTTATCATCCCTGGCCTCTGCAGAAGCACCCGCTCCCGAAGTAGACCGCCTTTACCAGCAAGCTGTCGAGTTTTCACGCTGGGGAGAACTGGATGATGCCATTGATCTATACGAGCGGGTCATCTCACTCGATCCGACGCATGCACCAGCTTATGCGGCTCTTGGTTCCGCTTATCAACTAAAAAAGCAGTACGGTCCCGCCCTTGTCGCATTCAACACAGCCGTACGACTTGCTCCCCATTGGGCGGAGATCCATGTCAACATAGGGCGTATCTACTCAGATCTGGGAGAGTTGCAGAAGGCAAAGGACTCTTATCAAAGAGCTATCGATGTTGAACCGGATCTGGCGATGGCTCATATCGGGTTAGGGATCCTCTATCAAAAACAGCAGAACTATGACCAGGCCATCACCCGCTATCAACGTGCTGTCTCTATAGATCCTGGGAACAGTGTGGCTTATGCAAACCTCGGGGCAACTTATGAGGTTCAGGAACAACTACCCAAGGCGATTGCGGCCTATCAACAGGCAATCCAGGCGGATCCAAAAAATGCGATGGCTCATGGAAATCTTGGTGCTATCTACGAGAGGGAGGGACAGACGGAACTTGCACTCAAGGAGCTTGAACAAGCTGTTCAGTATGATCCGAGTTTCGTAAAAGCCCGCTATCATCTCGGTCTCGTGTACGCCAAGCTACGACGGTTTGCGGAGGCAGAAGCTGCCTATGAACGGGTCATCGAGCAAAATCCGGAGCATGTCTCCGCCCACTATAATCTGGCTCAGGTCTATTTCCGTCAACGTAAGAGAGAAGAAGGACTTCGTGAGCAAAAAATCTACAAGAAGCTGCAAGCCGAAGCCTATGAGATCGAACAGCGGCAGAAAGCGATCCTGACAGACCCGCAGAACCCTGTGTCGCACTACAAGCTTGCGTTGACATATGAAACTCAACACAAGATTCCGCCAGCGATTGCAGCCCACCGGGAGGCACTGCGGTACAAGCCAGACTTTGTACCGTCCCTTTACAATCTGGGCAAACTCTACGTACAGCAAGGACGGTTTGGGGAAGCCGAACCATTCTATCTGAAAGCCACCCAACTGGCTCCCAATCTGGCAGCTCCCCATGCAGGTCTGGGAACCATCTATCAGTTCAGGAAGAGTTGGGATCTGGCGATTGAAGAGTATCAGAAGGCTCTCGAATTGGATCCAGAGCTATTGATCGCTTATGGCGGATTGGGAGCCGTCTACCACCAGTTGGGAAAATATGAGGAAGCCTCCCAGGCGTATGGCAAAGCATTGAAACTGAACCCCAAAACGGCCTGGGCGGCTCACGGACTTGCACGAGCGTATGCTGCATTGGAAATGCACCTCGATCAAGCGGAGAAGCTGGCTGAATATGCAGTACGTCTCGACCCCAATGTACTTATGTATTTTGAAACCTATGCGACAATCTCATACAAGCTGGGGAAATATGAACAAGCGGAAGAAGTGGCTGCGAAACTATCTCAGGTGCGCCCCTATCATAAAGCCTATCAGGAACTACTCGAAGATATTCGCCAGGCAAAAATCGATCCGTGATTGGTTGTCGCGGCACACCCAGCATCTTACGAAGACGAGGGCACTTTACCCAATTTGGGTTGCGTCCTTCACCTCGGCAATCATGTTGTTAGCCCCTTCCTGTTGGGCGGTGCAGTTTGTCGAAGTGGCAGAGCAGTCAGGCATCCGATTCCGACACTACAATGGGCAGAGCGGTGAGAAATACTTTATGGAGACGCTTGGTTCGGGTGCCGCCTTCTTTGATTACGATAATGATGGTGATGTGGATCTCTACATCGTCAACGGTGCGGCACTTCCTGGTTGTGTGTATGAAATTTCCCCTATCAATCAACTCTATCGCAATAATGGAGATGGTACCTTCACGGATGTCACCGAACAAGCAGGGGTTGGGGATACAGGATACGGGTTTGGGTGTGCTGCAGGGGATTATAATAACGATGGATATCTGGACCTGTACGTGACAAACTTTCGCGGAAATGTGCTCTATCGGAACAATGGGGATGGAACGTTCACAGATGTCACTGAACAAGCAGGGGTGCGTGATGGACAGTGGGCAACAAGCTGCGCATTTGGTGACTATGACAATGACGGAGATTTAGATCTCTACGTTGCTCACTTTGCCGATTTTGATCCAAAAGACAATCCCTGGTGTGGGCTTAAGCATAAAAACATTCGCGCCTACTGTGAACCGAACGCCTTCAAAGGATTATCGGACAGCCTCTATCGCAATAACGGTGATGGAACATTCACAGATGTCACCCGGAAAGCGGGCCTATACAATCCTATCGGCAGGGGGCTCGGGGTTGTTTTTGGCGATTATGACAACGATAGATACCTCGACATCTATGTCGCCAACGATGCCACGGAGAATTTTCTCTATCACAACAATGGGGACGGTACCTTTGAGGATGTAACTTTCATGGCGGGCGTCGGCCTCAGTGAAAATGGCATGCCGGAAAATGGCATGGGAGTCGCTTTTGGTGATTACGATAATGACGGTTACCTGGATCTCACTGTGACCAATTACGCGGATCAGACGAATACACTCTACCACAACGACAGAGATGGGTTCTTTTCAGATCTTACCTTCGCCACAGGTGTTGGTAGAGAAAGCCTGCCCTGGCTTGGTTGGTCGATCCATTTCTTTGACTATGATGGGGATGGTTATCAAGACATCTTCGCCGCCAATGGCCATGTACTCGATAATGTTGAGGAAGTTGGACAGACGGGGACTTATCCACAAAGGAACCTACTATTGCGCAATCTAGGGAACGGTTCCTTTGTGGATGTCAGCGACCAGACAGGCCCCGGGATGCAGCTCATAAAGGTGAGTCGGGGAGTGGCTCTCGGTGATTATGATAACGATGGAGATGTGGATATCTTCATCAACAATCTTAATCAAACCCCTGAACTCCTACGCAACGATGACGACGGTCAGAATCATTGGCTGATGGTTCAATTAGTGGGCACTCGAAGCAACCGTTTTGGTGTAGGAGCACACGTATTGATCAGTACGGCTGTGGGATTACAGGTACGAGAGATCCAGGCGGGTTCCGGTTATCTGTCGCAGAGCGATCTGCGAGCGAACTTTGGTCTTGGCCCTCAGGAACGCGTGGATCAGTTGGAGGTACGCTGGCCTGGTGGTCTGGTGCAGAAATGGGTGGATGTACAAGCGGATCAGTTGCTCACCATCACAGAAGGCGAACAGACACTGAAAGCTGGCTGGGGTCCGCCAATGAGACCAGAAGAGAAGCGGTGAACACCATCATCAAACAGGTTGACAATGAACTCCACCAAAGCGTATCATTCTTGTTATACTGAGCGCAAATGAGATCTGTGAATATCCCCTGTAGGAGAGTGCTCCTGCACTCGATTCGCAGTATATAACCATATTTACTGATCCGTGCGTGGATAGCCAATATCGTGCGCCAGGGATGGCTCAGTCGTCTCTGAAGGAGGAATGGAATATGTGCCAATCAAACGCTTACTTAATTCAGGATGGTGAGGAGACACTTATCCTGGAGAATGTGGGACTGATAGAACCGAAGGGCGAGAAAATGCTGTTGATAAACATCTTCGGCGAGCGAGAGCTTGTTGATGCGCAGATAAAGGAAATTGACCTTCTCCATCACAAGATACTCCTGGAGAAAGAGGTGTGAAGAATGGCCAAGACAGATATGGAGAAACTGGTGATACTCCTGCAACACTGGATAGAGCACACGGAGGATCATACAAAGGAATTTGAAGAATGGGCAGAGAAAGCGGCCGACCTGGGGCATATCAAGGTTCGCGATGAAATCGGCCGGGCTGTGGAGAAAATGAGCCAAGCAAACGAGCATCTGCTCAGTGCATTAGCACAACTGGGCACGCGCTCATGAGGCTCTGACCGTCCAAAGCACTCGACATCGCAGCCAGCAGACCGCTCCTACCATTTCACAAAACCTGAGTGGGATCCATGTCATAGATACAACTGGAACGCACATGCATCAAGAAGAAACCGTGTGCCTGAGTATCAGAGTTCTACCGGATACCTCTGCCACGGCACTGCGCCGGTCTTGATGATATGGTTTTGTAGCGCGTTGAGCAGCACACGATACTGTTTGTGACTTTCATCCAGAGGATGTTCCTCCTGGGGATCGTCTTGCAGATTATAGAGCTTCAGTGGCTCAAAAGGCGTGTTCTGAAACAGTTTCCAGTGACCATAACGCACCGCATAGAACGCCTGACCAGCATAGCTCAATCCGCCTTCTCGGCGTACCCAGAAGAGAAAACGTTCCTCTTCGTCTGTAGCGGGGGCTTCGAGCATATGGGACAGGATGCTCCGGCCGTCAATTTCCTGACTGAAGTCCGCTCCGGCAGCCTGACAAATGGTTGGGAACAGATCCATGGTGAGCGCGACATGGCTACTGCGAGATCCTTGCCTCATCCGTCTCGGCCAGACAGCACACATCGGTTCCTTGATGCCACCTTCATACATCTGTCCCTTCCCGCCATGTAATACCCCGTTGCTCGCACCGATATTGAGTTGCCCCCCATTATCAGAAGTGAAGATAACGAGTGTGTTCTCCTCCAGTCCTGCCTCCTGAAGAGCATTCAGCACTTTGCCAATGCCATCGTCGAGATGCTCGATCAATGCGACGAGCCGGGCACGTTTTTCATCCATGTCTGGCTCCCGTTGCTTCACGCGCTCCAACCATTCCTCAGGAGGCTGGATGGGAGTATGCGGAGCGTTGTAGGAGAGATAAAGAAAGAACGGCTGCTTGAACTTTGCCCGATCCTTGATGTATTCGATGGACCAGTTGGTGAACAGATCGGTGGCGTGGCCTGTGGGATCGATCTCCTCATCATTGAGCCGCATGTAGTTGATATCATGCCTCCGATGCGAGTAGTAGTCGTCCATCATGTCTCCCAGAAAACCGTGGAAATGATCGAAGCACCTTTCATTCGGGAGATTGGGAGATTCCAGACCAAGATGCCATTTGCCGATGATGGCAGTATGGTATCCGGCGCGTCTGAGGACCTCCGGCAACATCACAGCA
Organism: Candidatus Poribacteria bacterium; assembly: GCA_024278235.1. Classification (GTDB taxonomy): domain Bacteria; phylum Poribacteria; class WGA-4E; order JAJRTO01; family JAJRTO01; genus JAJRTO01. The sequence goes on along the minus strand of JAJRTO010000010.1, from coordinate 1,583 downwards.
TGGGATGCGAGGTAGCCGAAGTTCGAGCGTGGATGTGTCCGTATGACCCCTGGCACACCCACCATATCGGGATACCGTCCTGTCATGATGGAAGCGCGTGTGGGGGAACAGACGGGACAGTTGGCGTAAAAGTTCTCGAACTGCATCCCGGAGGCCATCAAATTATCGAGATGAGGCGTCTCCATGTCTTTCGCCCCATAGCTGGACAGATCACCATAACCCAGATCATCCACCAGAATGAGGAGAATGTTTGGCTCTTGCGAATTCGGTTCTATTGTGGACAACTCTTGTGGCATTGCGGGTACTCCCTTGTCTCAAGGATCGTTTGAGTGGATCAACCTGTCAGCTTCGCCTGTCCGATTCGATTGCTGCGCGATCTAGTGTAGTCTCAGCAGAGATAGTTGGACAAGCCTGTTCAGGAAACGAGCGTCGCTGTGCCAGAGCCTGGCTCCGTTGAACGTTCCAACGTTCCAACGTTCCAACGTTCTGGTTTTGCACTAAGAGGTCATCATCTTCAACAACATATCGACAGCCTTGTCCGCAAACTCCGGGTCGTTGATATTGGCATCCATCTCCACGACATCGATACCTTCCCGGAGATTGGCCCTGATCGCATCGAACATGGCGGTGTCTGCTTCCGGTGACCAGAAAATCTGGCCCTCGCTATCCAGTATGGAGACCCCTCTGAGCGGCAGTAGGAAGGCTACGGGACCTTTTGCTGCATTCGCTTTCTCTGCGAAGATTTTCCCCATCTGAGCGTTTTCTTCCGGAGTTGTTCGCATCAGTGTGACACTCGGATTCCATTCGTAGAGCAGACGCCCGGCATATTTCTCAGGGACGGTATCGCCGGGACCGAAATTCACCATATCCACACAGCCAGGGACGATCAGATGTGGGATGCCCGCTTTACCGGGGGCTTCCAGGCGGGTATTGCCTGCCGTGAACACACCACCACACAGTTCGTCAGCCCATTCTGTCGTTGTGATGTCCAGGACCGCCTCAACTAGCCCGTCATCAACAAGGCTTTCCATCGTTTTCCCACCGGTACCTGTCGCGTGAAAAACCAGGACCTCATACCCGCGATCCGTGAGCGTCTCACGACATCGATCCACGCACTCTGTGGTGTTGCCAAACATGGATGCCGCTATGATCGGCTTTTCCCCTTCGGGCTGTTGCACTTCGCTCTCCACCATGCCGCAGATGGCGCCTGCTGCACGCGTTAAGATCTGGCGACTGATACGATTCACGCCGGCGACATCGACCACAGAAGGAAACATGGCGATATCCCGGGTTCCGACATAAGGGCTGGTATCCCCGGAAGCAGCCGTCGAAACCATGACCTTCGGTATCCCGATGGGCAGCACCCGCATCCCCGACGTGATCACCGATGTGCCTCCGGTACCTCCCATGCCGATCACGCCGTCAAAACGTCCTTCCTCAAAGAGACGACGCACCATGTTCGCGACGCCCTCACTCATGACCTTCATCGCCAAGCCCCGATCCTGCTGCTGAAGCTCACGAATGTCCGCACCACCCGCCCGGGCAACGTCAGCATTGGGGACATCGGGTTGGATGAGTGTATT
>JAJRTO010000119.1 GCA_024278235.1 Candidatus Poribacteria bacterium | reverse complement strand
TCTCAGAACTCATTCAGTTTGCCCTCACAGAGAAAATCGATCTCACCGTTGTGGGCCCCGAAGCTCCCCTTGCCGCAGGGATCGCGGATCGCTTTGCCGCATACGACTTGAAGGTCTGTGGCCCTTCTCAGAAGGCCGCGCGGCTGGAGAGCAGTAAAGGGTTCTCAAAATGGTTGATGGAGAAATACCGTGTGCCAACCGGTAAAGCGGTGAGCTGTCAGAGCCCTGATGCGGCAAGAAGTGCCCTTCGTAACTTTGGCACTCCTGTCGTCGTGAAGGCAGACGGCCTTGCTGCTGGCAAAGGGGTGCTGATCTGTGAGACCCTGGCTGATGCAGAAGAAGCGATACAGATGATCATGATAGATCGTGCTTTTGGCGATGCAGGAAATCAAGTCCTCATCGAAGAATTTCTGGAGGGGGAAGAGGCATCCTTCATGGCGCTGACAGATGGGGACCACATTCTGCCGTTGGTGACTTCCCAGGATCATAAGCGCGCGCTCGATCATGATGAGGGACTCAATACCGGAGGGATGGGGGCTTACTCCCCCGCACCCGTCATTACAGAGACACTCCACGACGAGATCATGGATCGAGTCATTCGGCCAGTGGTTGAAGGGCTGAAGGCGGAAGGCTGTCCTTACATCGGGATTATTTACGCCGGGCTGATGTGTACCGAAGATGGCGTGAAGGTGTTAGAGTTCAACTGTCGGTTGGGGGATCCTGAGGCGCAAGTGATCCTTCCTCGACTCAAGAGCGACCTTGTACCGGCCTTACGGGCTTGTGTCGATGGGACCCTCGATCAGATCACCCTCGAGTGGGACGAGAAGCCTGCTGTATGTGTCGTGATGGCCTCTGGTGGATACCCGGTCACGTATCAGAAAGGGTATGAGATCAAGGGCATCGAAAACGCCGAGTCGCTGGAGGATGTCGTGGTCTTCCATGCGGGCACAACGACGCAGGATGGAACCGTGATTACCAACGGTGGGCGTGTCCTCGGTGTGACCGCTCTGGGGCCGAACATAGAAACCGCGATCCACCGCGCATATGAAGCTGTCGAACGTATTGAGTTCCAGGACGCACACTTCCGACATGATATTGGGTATCGGGCATTGGAGCGTGACGTATGACGAATCCAAAGGTTGTGATTATTCTTGGTAGTGACTCGGATTTGCCTGTGATGCAGGAGGCAGCCAAAACGCTTGAGAACTTTGAGATCCCTTTCGATATGACGATCTCCTCGGCACACCGTTCTCCTGAGCGGACGGTTCAGTATGTCGCTGAGGCGGAGAAGCGAGGAGTACAAGTTTTTATCGCTGCGGCTGGCATGGCTGCACATCTGGCAGGTGTGATCGCAGCTCACACGATCTGTCCGGTGATCGGAGTTCCGATGGCCGGCGGTGCGCTCAACGGTATGGATGCGCTCTACTCCACCGTGCAGATGCCCTCGGGGATTCCTGTTGCCACGGTCTCCATTGGAAGTGCAGGAGCACGCAACGCCGCATTATTGGCTGTGCAAATCCTGGCGCTCCAGGATGCCGGGATCCGGCAGAAGCTCAGCGAATACAAACAAGGGTTGGCCGAGGGTGTTGAGCGGAAGGCCGCCCGGCTCCAGGAAATGGGATACGAGCATTACACGCGAGAGTAGTCGGTGAGATACCTCTCTGAATCCCCCCAGGCAACTCAGACTTTCGGTGAGCGACTTGGGCATTTGCTGAAGCCCGGGGATGTCATCGCACTTATCGGTGATCTGGGGACTGGAAAAACATGCCTGACTCATGGCATCGCTCGTGGTGCGGGTCTTCTGGAGGGGCAGTCGGTGAACAGTCCCTCTTACGTGCTCATCAATGAATATCAAGCACGTTGTCCCATCTACCACATTGATCTCTATCGCATCACAACCCCCAATCAACTGCTCGATCTCGGTGTTGAGGAATACTTCTATGGCGAAGGGATCTGTATCATCGAATGGGCAGACCGAGCACTGGAATGGCTCACCGAAGGGCATCTGCGTATTTACCTTGAATGGGTTGACGAGCACACGCGTGAGTTGAAGGTGGAACCGGTTGGTCCCAGATTCGAGACACTGGTAGCTGAGAATTTCTGAAGGTGGTTGCATGAAAATCCTCGCTGTAGATACATCAACGCACATCGCCAGCGTTGCCATTGCGGATGATCGATCTGTCTCCGCCGAATACACGCTCGAAGTCACCAATATGCACACCGCTCGTCTGATCCCTCTGATCGATGAGGTATTGCGTTACACCGGATGTGATCTGAAACAGATGGATGCGTTTGCAGTCGGATTGGGACCAGGCTCGTTCACCGGCGTTCGGATTGGTGTGGGCACGATCAAGAGCATCTGTTATGCGTTGCAGAAGCCGGTGGTGGGAATCTGCACGTTGGATGCGATCGCCTTCGGCTTGAAGGATGCGGGGCATCCCGTTTGTGCGATGCTCGATGCACGCAGAAATGAAGTGTACGCTGCGATCTATAACCCCCCACCCACGCGTTGTTCAGAGGTGATGTGCGTTTCTATCGAGCGACTGGCTGAACAGATCATCCAGCCGTGTCTCCTGGTCGGGAATGGTGTGCGAGCCTATGATGAGCAGATCCAGACATTTCTCGGCAGTCGAGCCATTTGTGCCGAACCTGTGTTTGACTTGCCACGCGCCTCCATGTTGACACAACTCGCTTTGTCTCGTCTGAGGAGTGGAAAACCAGATGATTTCATGGCTCTTACTCCCATCTATGTACGGCGTCCGGAAGCTGAAGTTCAATACGAAACCGGTAGGCTGGGCAAGAAGGCGTTGATCTGAACGACAGATGACACTCATACTCGGTATCGATACATCCTGTGATGACACGGCTGCATCCGTCGTGGAGAATGGCACGACGATCCACGCCAACGTCATCTCTTCTCAAACACAGTTCCACGAGAAGTATGGTGGGATTGTACCTGAGATCGCTGCGCGGAAACATATTGAACTGATTGAATATGTGATCGAGGACGCCTTACAAACGGCTGATGTGACGCTTCCTGAACTGGATGCGATTGCGGTCACCAACCGTCCGGGTCTCATTCCGGCTCTGCTGGTTGGCGTGGCCTCTGCGAAAGCCATCGCGTACTGTCATCAGATTCCGCTCTATCCTATCCATCACATCGAAGGTCATATCTACGCCAATTTCCTGGCACATGACGAAATCCCCTTCCCCCACCTTTGTCTCACGGTCTCCGGGGGACACACGTCGTTGATCCGTGTGGATCCGGACTGGCAATACAAGGTTCTGGGCGAGACCATCGATGATGCCGCCGGCGAGGCCTACGATAAGGTAGCTCAATACCTCGGACTGGGATTTCCGGGAGGACCTGTCATCGACCGGTTGGCCCACAACGGGCGCATATGTGTCGAGTTCCCACGACCCATGAAAAACAGTGGCGACTATCGTTTCAGCTTCAGCGGTCTCAAAACAGCCGTGCGTAACTTCGTGCTGACACACAAGGATGCATTGCCTGCCATCGAGGACATTGCGGCCAGCTTTCAAGAGGCCGTCGCCGATATCCTGGTTCAGAAGACCCTACGCGCCGCAGTAGAACAGAGAATCCATGCGATTACGTTGACGGGAGGAGTTGCTGCAAACTCGCGTTTGCGAGAGATGATGGTGGGGGCTGCCAGGGAACGCAACATATCCGTTTATTATCCACCGCCCGTATTGTGTACCGATAATGCGGCAATGATCGCAGGTGTCGCGTTTCATCACCTGAAAACACGCCCGGCTGCGGCGCTTGACGTGAATGCATCCGCCTCTGGTGCTCTCGGATAGTCGCTGGAGGCATCTGGTATAACGCGACAACGACCCATTGACTTCCGACTAACGACCGTTTCCAGAGACACATAATGCCTCAGATACTTCATTTCGACAAGGCATCGACTTTGACCCCTGTTGTGGAATCGATCCGCCGGGGCGGCCTAGTGGCTTTCCCAACAGATACCGTGTACGGTATTGGCACCAGCATCGGGAATGAGAACGGACTGGAACGCATCTACCGGATCAAAGGCAGATCCTTCTGTAAACCTTTGCCCGTACTCGTAGCGTCTAAAGTGGATGTAGCAGGGATTGCACAGCCTTTACCGCATCTCTTTTATGAACTTGCGGCTGCTTTCTGGCCCGGCGCGCTCACTCTTGTTGTGAAAGCCGCTCCGACGCTCTCATCTCGCATCACAGCGGGTGGTAGCACCGTGGGGGTACGGATGCCAGATCATCCGGTCGCCCTCCAACTACTGTCCGAATGCGGTGGATGCCTTGCCACGACGAGCGCTAATCGGTCGAACGAACCGGAGGCCCGCCACATCCAGGAGATGATGCAAGGCATTGGCAAGCAACTCGATTGGATCGTGGATGGGGGGCCCTGTGGAAATCAGCCGCCGTCCACGGTATTGGATCTGACCCAAAGTCCTCCCAGAATACGGCGTCCAGGTCCTGTAACCGAAGAGCAGATTCGGGAACTGACCGGTATCGTGGTCACTTCATAAACAGAAAAAACGCCTTCCATGGATCCGTTCCATACTTTATGGAAGGTAAAAGAGGAGAATGGCGCATGTTTTGGCGATCAAGCGCTATACTGATATTTTTCTTCGGATTCCTGGTCGGATGTGGCGATGAAACTCCTGTGGAGGAGATACTGCCACCCAAAGCCCCGGCGATCCATCGATATGATCCCGCATTACTGGATGATGAGTGGGGGCCGGACGCACTCTTTGATGGAATTCATATCGAATGGGATGCAAACGATGAGGATGATCTCGATGGTTACCGCATTTACAGGGCAATATCTTCCGATGGCCCCTTTGAACTCCTCGACGAAGTGTCCAAAAGCGAGACGTTCTATGAGGATCGATCGGTCCGGCGCGAGATCCGGTACTATTATCGGGTGACAGCTTTCAATACGGAGAACATCGAAAGTACCATGTCTGAAATCGTGGCCTACACTCTGTTGCCCACGGCTGTTCCTGTGAATCCCAAAAACCATGCGGTGTTGACCGATCCAGAACCGATCTTCGATTGGATTCCAGTGGGAGGAGCAGCCTGGTACCTGATCCGCGTGGAAGTCAGCACTGACGATGCTGCCATTCTCTGGAAAACCATCTGGATCAGTGAGCAGATCTTCTCTTTTGATTACTTCAAGGTCCCATTTAACAGTGATGGATTGGCCACTGAGCCTCTGGAAGGAGGACGGGAATATCGTTGGCGAGTAGATGCGGTCGGTGACCGCACTGTTGGCTCCGAATCTGATTGGCAATATTTCACGACAGAATTTCTATGAATTGACTGAAGGGAAATGGACTCGATGAATGAAACTGAGGTCCGGGATGAAGATCTAGAAGCAGCCGAGTTTCTTAAAAATTCACGTGAGCGGTTACTCGCCGAGATCTCCAAAGTGATCATTGGACAACAGGATATTATTGATCAGTTGCTGGTTGCTCTCTTCTCCCGTGGGCACTGTTTGTTAGTGGGGGTTCCGGGGCTTGCAAAGACCTTGCTCGTCAGCACACTTGCCAGGATCCTGGATCTTGACTTCAATCGGATCCAATTCACACCCGATCTCATGCCATCCGATATTCTTGGGACAGATATTATCCAGGAGGATATCGAAACCGGACGCCGCAGTTTCGTGTTTCTCCGAGGCCCTATTTTCTCCAATGTTGTCTTGGCCGACGAGATCAACCGGACGCCTCCGAAGACGCAAGCCGCTCTCCTGCAATCGATGCAGGAATACCGGATCTCGGTCGGCGGCACTACTTATGAACTGGCACTCCCATTTTTTGTTCTGGCGACTCAAAACCCAATCGAGCAGGAAGGAACGTACCCTCTGCCGGAAGCCCAATTGGATCGCTTCATGCTCAATGTCTATCTGGATTATCCCGGACGCGAGGAAGAGAAGCAGATCGTGCTTTCCACAACCTCCGCCTATGAACCGGATCTGGAGCAAGTGTTGACCGGAGAAGACATCCTTCGATTGCAGAGGATTGTGCGCAAAGTCCCCATCGCTGAACATGTCGTGGACTATGCTGTCTCGTTGGTTCGTGCATCGCGTCCTGCAGAAGAGGCGCCTTCTTTCATCAATGACTGGGTGAGCTGGGGCGCTGGACCTCGAGCTTCCCAGTATCTTGTCCTGGCGGCGAAGTCCCGGGCGATTATGCAGGGGCGGTATCATGTCACCAAAGAGGATATCCGGGCGGTCTCCCTTCCTGTTTTGCGGCATCGTATCCTCACAAACTTCAACGCAGAAGCGGATGGTATTACCAGTCTCGACATTATCGACCGATTGTTGGGGGCTGTTCCGGAGGACTAACCATGCAATCGCAACAGCCACTCCGGGCAGCGGATCTGCTCCGTGAAATTCGACAGGGAAAGATCGCGCCTGTCTATCTCTTGACAGGAGAAGCGGACTATCTTATTGAAGCGGCTCTTGAGAAGATGCTGGATCTTCTCCTTCCTGCCGAATATCGGGATTTCAATCTGACCATCCTGAGCGGCGTCGAAGCGACGGTTGAGGAGATCACGAGCATCGCAGCGACTTATCCGATGCTGTCTGATCGCCGGATAATTGTGGTTAAAGATCCCCTCTTTCTAACCCCCCAGAAACAAGATTCTCCCCTTGTTTTACTCCGAGATGCACGGCGGGCAAGCGACGTAGGCTCACCTCTGCGCGCTGTCAATCTGTGTGCCCGGCTTCTGGGATTGACTCCCGGTGAACTGGCCGATACGTCCATTGCATCATCAACCATCCAGACCTTTATCGCCGAACACGGAGAACAACTCTCTGCCGAGGAACGCTCATGGTTACTTGGTATACCGGATGTCGCCGCTCAGCTAGATCTATCTTCCGACTCCACAGCAGGTGACGAGAAAGAACGGCTCCTTCAGTGGCTTCAGGGAGACCTCCCGAACACAAGCGTTGTGATCTTCACGATCACGGGCAGGTTGGACACTCGCACGAAACTGTTCAAGGCGTTCCGGCAGGTAGGTAGGGCTCTTACGCTGGAACTCCCCAGGAAGGGGCACGAATCGGATCCTGTATACAAGCTGGTGGTTCAGAAACTCGCAGGCGTGGGTAAGAGTATCTCGCCCCGCGATCTGCAGAGGATCCGTGAGCGAACCGGTGATGATCTGCATCTGCTATTTGAGGAAATCGAGAAACTGATCAGTTTTGTTGGCCATAGACCTCGTATCGAAACCAATGATATTGATCAGATTGTTACGAAGAGCCGCTTCGATCAGATATTCGCGTTGACGGATGCTCTGGCGAAAAAGGACCTCCCCAGGGCACTATCAAGCCTTTACAGCACACTGGCTGGCGGCGAGCCACCCATCAAAGTACATGCCATGATAACCCGTCAGATACGTCTGACGCTTCAGGCAAAGCTCCTCGTACAGAAGGGGATCTTGCCGGTGGATGTGAGTCGGATGGATTCTAAAGGCTTCAACCAAAATGTCTATAAACAGATAGATACCGCCTGGCGTGATCTGCTTCCTGAGTCACGGCAATTGAACCTCTTACGACAGCATCCGGTATCTGTCTATTTGCTATTGAGGAACCTCTCCTATTACTCTCTTGGACAGCTTCACACGGCGTTGGAACGGCTCCTGTAAGCTGATATCCAACTCAAGAGCAGCACGCTGCTTTCTCCGGAGCAAATCCTGGAAGAACTTGTCATTGATCTGTGTACTCTGGAAGAACCGGCAAAACTCTTGTAGCCTGCTTCCCTTCACCGATTACAGCGGTTTTTACCGCGATGACATTCGTTTGGGCTGTTGTGATACGACACGAGTCGGTCACATGGCCAAAAATCGTTGGTTTGGCGTTCACCATCGGGAGAACTGTTGCGACAATATAAGGGGGGATGGGGATGATACGTGGTCTTTTCTTGATGGTCTGTGTTGCCTTTTTGATCCTTGCTCTTGGAGGTGGTGCCATCATAGGCATGGTTCCTGTGTTCGTACTATTTGGTCTGCTGATACCCATATTCATCGGTGTTCTCTGTGTTGGGTTGGTCGTCATGATTGTGCGCCGACTTATCGGTCATCATGAAGACCGACGTATGGATCTGCACCAATTGCAGACAGATATCGGGGAACTCAAAAAAGAACTACAGGAGATCAAAGAGTATTTGGCAGATCTGACAATCCAGCTTGATGATCAACGTTTTCGCTAAGGAGAAGGGGTTCAGTAGCTAACGTTTTTTCAAATCCCTTCAACGACGACATGAAGACGAGAAAGTGAGAAAGTGAGAAAACTGGAGAACGGGAAAACGCTCCAATTCCCCTCTTCCCGCCTTCCCCTCTTCCCGTCTTCTGCGATTTCGGTACCTGTTTACAAAAGTGTTACCTACTGAAGGAGAAGGGGTATGGATTTCTGGATCTTCGTAATCGTACTGGTTCTCGGGGTGACGGCAATCGAGGCGATCAAGGATATTGTGAAAAAACGTGCCATTGGGTCGAAGGAGTTGGAATCGCTTCATCAGGATATCGCCTTGATGAAGAAGGATATTGAGGAAGTCAAGGAATACCTTGCAGACCTGATTATCCAGAACGATCGATAAGAAGATGAATCCTTCTGCCCAACTTGAGGAAATACATCAGCGAGGCGTCGATTTGCTCGAACAGGTTGTCGAGGAACCGAGCCTTTCGCTGGAGATGTTCCAATCAGTTGAGGGGTTCATCCACCAACTGGTAGAGTATACGGCTCAGCAGCCCGAAATGGCATTGAACTGGGCCACCAATGCTTCTGTAGCAACCGATGCCTACCTGGCGGATCATTCCTTCAACGTCTGCCTCATGGGAGTCGTGTTTGGCATTGAGATGGCCTACTCGGATCCGTCCCTCCTGGCTTTCGCAACGGCTGCTTTCCTTCACGACATCGGTATGTACGATCTCCCCTATCATCTGATCTATCGCACTGCAGATTTCAGCGACGAGGAGCGGGCACAGATGCAGCAGCATCCCTACCTGAGTGTGCGTCGGATCCAGCACCTCGAAGCCCTACCCGAGGAGGTCGTGTTCGGCATTCAAGATGAGCATGAACGATGTGATGGAAGTGGCTATGCGGAGCAAAAAACAGAAGAGATGATCCACCCATTTGCCAAAGCATTGCAGGTGATTGATATTTACGAGGCCCTCACCCATCCGCGTCCCTATCGTGATCACTGGATGTCCCCTCAACAAGCGATGTGTCATCTGATCTCAATGGCCCGTCAGGATCTTCTGGATACAAAGGTTGTGAAGCACTGGCTGAATCGCATGGCGTTCTATCCTATTGGCAGTTTTGTACGCTTGAACAACGGCTCGATCGGTAAAGTCGTCAGTGCCCGCCGCTGCAATCCTCTGCAACCACTGATCGCCGTGTTTCGTGATACAAATGAGCAACCACTGAATCCCCCGCAAATCATGGATCTCACCGAGAAAACACACCTCCACATCGTTGAATCTATCTCTCCAGATGTTATCGAGGGGTTTGAGGATGTGAAGTGAGAGCCACGAAACCCTCCATCGAGACATTTCTTCGTAGTAACGGCAAGAAAAAAGGCGAGCACATACCACACGAGCAATGGTGTCTGACAGGCTTTCTCCGAGAAGAAGAGAGGTGAGCCTGTCAGACACCTATTCTGCAAGAACGATATTGGCCTATCCGTCTATTCGAGCGATGGCCTGCTCAATATCCTCAATGATATCATCAATGTGTTCGAGGCCAACGGACAGGCGGACGAAATCAGACGTAACACCTGTTTCTAGCT
>JAJRTO010000118.1 GCA_024278235.1 Candidatus Poribacteria bacterium | reverse complement strand
TCCAGGGGATCCGGGATAGGGTGTATTTTCATCCTCTGTTCCTGCAGCCAGTCCTCCAGAAAACGGCTGCATTGCTGTACTATTTCCTCTTGCTCTCCACATACATTGTGCGTCTGATATGGATCGTTGATCATATCATAAAGCTCTACTGGTTCGAACGGATACCCATAGGCGTCGTAGGTGCGAATCATCAGGTGTGTCTTGGTGCGCACTGCACGTTGCGCGGTATAGAGTCCGTGGTCCCACACCAGATATTCCCGGTCGAGACCTGACTTACCTTCCAGATTCGTCTTGAACGATTCTCCATCCCAATCCGTTGGGATGGGAATCTCAAGGAGATCACACAGGGTGGGTGCCAGATCCACATTGGAGAACAAGGCATCACAGGTTTGGTTCGGAGGAGTCACACCTGGCCAACGTACAATGAGCGGGATACGGTGGATACATTCATCGGCACATACATGGTCCGAGTAGATACCGTGCTCCCCAAAAGCATCCCCATGGTCTGCCGAGATAAGGATCGCTGTCTCATCAAGAACTCCTTGACGTTCCAGTTCATCGAGAACCATCTGCAAGTGATGATCAGTATAGGCAATGGCAGCATCGTAACCCGTCAGCAGATGCTCAAAGTCCGCGCGGGAAGCGATGCAGCCTGGCATGAGCGCGAATGGACTCTGATTGTCTCTGAACTGTCCCCGAGCCGTGAAGGGACCCCGGATCAATTGGTGTTCTCGGATGGTATCTTCATCAGGCCACGTCTGTTTGACAGGCGTATCACGAAATCGATCTGCCCAGGAGGCGTCCATCTTGTAACATCGATGGATGTCCCAGTAGTTGATATGGAGGAAATAGTTGTCACGAGTCGCATGGTGCCTGAGCCATCGCAGCACAGATTCGTTGACTTCTTCGGCTGTTTCGCCGCCACCTTTCAGATTGGGGGTATGAAATTCACTCCAGCAGCACATGAACCAGAAGGCGTTGTGTCTATCAGCAAAGTTGGAGAAGCTGATGGTATCATAACCGTGCATTCTCAATTGCCTTACCAGCATCTGGTTGTCAGCTTCAGGCCCTCCATATGCTCTGGTTCGCAGATAGAATCGCGCTCCTTCTCCGACATTAGAGATGACCCCATTGCGGATGCCAAAACGTCCGGAGAAGAGCGACGCCCGGGAGGGGAGACAGGGGGAACTGGCACAGTAGTACCGTTCCAACCGAACGCCATCTCGCGCAATCGCATCGATGGCAGGGGAGGTAGGTCGGTGATAACCATAACACCTCAGATGGTCTGGCCTCAAGCAGTCCAAGTCGAAGTAGATAATCCTCATGTTGTCTCCTCGGAGCTTCACATCCTATCGGTTATTCCAGCTTGCGTGTGGCCATGGATATCTTGAGAAAACACGCTACCCGTGCCACTTGCTGGTCATTGTACCGATGTTTTGTCATCCCGTCAACAGCAAATCTGGTTAGTATATTCGTTCACACCAATCCCCATTCCCTGAGCACATCCAATAATGGCGGCAAGGGTTCTTGCCAAAGCCAGTCGACTTTGAGCCACAGCCCTTCGAGAACACGGCTACGAAAGATTCCATCGTCGCCGATGGGAACAGCACGATAGAAGCTATCCTCGCCGAGCACGTTGAACTCAGCTTGCTTGCGTAATGGATCGATCAACCAGTACTCTCGGACGCCTCCTTGCTCATATTCGTAGTACTTTTCGCCCCGGTCACGGACACGGCTTTCAGGGCTTACTATCTCTATCACCAGATCGGCAGGCCCATCCAGATAAGTTTCCTTGAGACGCGATAGGTTCTCATTGGCAACAAACAGGATATCGGGCGATCTCCCGGGTAAATCGGGACCGGTCTTCATCTGAAATGGTTCATAACTGACCAGCCCCATCTGATGCAATTCAGTAAAATGTGAAACCAATGCGAGTAGAAATCGTCCCACATTCTGATGTTTGACCGATATTGGACTCATAAGCATGACCTTTCCGTCAACCCACTCCGCATGGGTATCATCTTCCAACCAGTCAAGAAATTCTTCATAGGCAAGCGTTTTCCCGGGTGGTAGAGGGGTCGCCGAGCCTATCAACCGTTCGGTCCGAACTTCTTGTGCCATGAGCGTTCACCTCCAATTCTGATGGCTTCACGGATCAGCACGTTTGATACCGAGTTGTCGCATCTTCCGATGCAGATTGGTGCGTTCAATACCAAGTTCCAGAGCTGTCTCGGTGATATTCCAGTGATGGTTTTCCAGGCTTCGGAGGATAAAATCGCGCTCAAAGAGCGCGCGAGCTTCTCGGAGTCCTCCAGCTTCTGCCCCGGGTATGGCGGCAGAAACATCCAGATCGAAGGGGATATCGTCCACCTCGATCCTCTCTCCGACAGAAAGGATCACCAGCCGTTCGACCATATTGCGCAGTTCACGAATATTACCAGGCCAGGAATAGCTCTGCAAAATACGTAGCGCTTCTGAGGAAATCTCCTTGAGCGGCACATTGTTTTCACGGCAGATCAGGTATAGGAATCGCTGCACAAGTGTAGGAATGTCCTCTCGTCGCTCACGGAGAGGAGCAACATGGATTGGCACAACATTGAGACGATAGTAGAGATCATCGCGGAAATTCCCCTCCTGGATCTCCTTTTGCAGATCCTTGTTCGTCGCTGCGATCACACGTGCGTCTACTTCCAGCGTTCGTTTGCCGCCGATCCGTTCGAAGGTCTGAGTTTCCAATACCCTCAGGACTTTGGCCTGCGTGTCGAGGCTCATGTCCCCCACCTCATCCAGAAACAAGGTTCCGCCATCTGCTCGCTCGAATTTGCCTGCACGTCGGTCCGTTGCTCCCGTGAAGGCCCCCTTCTCATAGCCGAATAGTTCAGCCTCGATCAGCTCCTTCGGAATGGCGGCACAGTTCATCTGCACGAACGGTTTCCCGCTCCGAGGGCTTTGATTATGGATAGCACGGGCGACGAGTTCCTTGCCAGTGCCGCTTTCTCCGGTGATCAACACGCGTCCCTGGGTGGGTGCTACCTGCGAGATCACCTGACGGATGCGCTGTATGACAGCACTCTCTCCTACCATCTGATAACGCGCTTCCAACTGCTTCTGTAGTTCATCCTGCGCCTGATGTGCTGGACGACTCTCTAGTCCGCGTGCCACACGCAACAGGATGTCATCAATGGAGAACGGCTTGCTGACAAAATCCACGGCACCCAACTGATCGGCGAGTTTCAAGTCCAACGTGGCATGTCCTGACATCAAGATCACCGGTGTATCAGGGCTTATCTGTTTGATACGACGTAATGTTTCCAGACCATCGATCCCATCCGGCATGAGGATATCCAATAGGATCAGATCGGGCTCGGCACTCGTTAGCTGTTCCAGGCCGTTCTCCCCGCTCTCAGCCTCGAAGATCTGATATCCCTCATCCTCCAGAATACCTTGTAGCGATTCACGGACGCTTGGTTCATCGTCAATAATCAGGATTCGCGATTTCTGTTTGCTCATGTTTCCCCCGTTGGCAACGTTATGATAAAGCAAGCACCTCTTTGCCTTTCGCCTGTTTTCACCTCGATATTTCCCCGATGATCATCGATGATCTTCTTGACGATGGCGAGTCCAAGCCCCATACCATCACGTTTAGTAGAGAAGTGTGGCACAAACAGCTTGGGGAGCACCTCGGGTGGCACGCCGGAACCTGTATCGCAGATCTCAATAACGACATTGGATTCTTCAGGATTTTGGTTCACTCGTACACTCAAGATCCCTTCCTCTTCCATCGATTCGAGGGCATTCTTGATCAGGTTGAAAAAAGCGCGGCGTAATTGTTCGCCATCCGCATCCATGGTGACCCCTTCTTCTGGCCAATATGTTTCACATCGGATCTCGGGTGGCCAATCAGAAACGGCATCCAGAGCTTGCCGGAGTACCTGACACACATCCACCGGAGCGGACTCCGGTGTCGGCATGCGGCCAAGCTGAGAAAACTCATCGAGCCATCGGCGGGCACTCTCCACCTCACGCAGGATTGTCTGAGTGCATGTCTCAAGCAACTCCTCAAATCCTTCCGGGTTGTTGTGATAACGCCGTTGTAGCCTTTCGGCAGAGAGTTGGATGGGGGTCAATGGATTTTTGATTTCATGGGCCAGTTTCCGGGCTGCATCCCGCCATACAGCAAGTTGTTCAGCTCGCTTGCGTTCCTCTACGGCACGATCCAGGTCCTTGATCATCTGATTAAAGGAGTTGGCCAATACAGCGAACTCATCTTGACTTTCGAGATGAACTTGGTAATCGAGATCCCCCCGGGCAACGTGACGAGTACCCTCCACCAGCAGGTTGATCGGGACACTGATACTCTTGCTCAGATAGGCGCTCACCCATAGTACAACGACCAGGATGGTAACAGAAGCCAGTACCAGGATCAACACCAGTAGCCGCCGCGCTCGTGGGCGGAACTTCTGCAATTCCTGGTAAGAGATCTGCCCCTCACCGATCTTCGTCTGGATCTCCTTGACCTTCTTACTGATGGCCTCACGTTCCGCAATGGTGAAAGGGAGTGGGCGCAGGATCACAACCGCCCCAATGGGGGTTTCAAGAGCCTGCCATTCTGAAAAGATCGGCATGGTACAGGAAAGAACACCGTATTGCGCAATATCCCTGTAACCAGTGATCGGAACGCGATCCCGTAGCATCTCCAGCCGTATCGAAAGTGCTTCGAGATGATCGGGTACAAACAACGGATCCGTACGGTACACGACGCGACCATCGTACCTATAGACACCCATGTGATATTGATCCAGGCCCGAGGCCAATTTACTTGCAATAGACGCGACACTCCTCCCCGACTCCAGACGTCGTTGCAACGTCTCATCTGTCGCAAAAAAGTCGGCGATATCCGCCATGGCGTCTATGTGGAAGTATTCAAGAGCGGCACTGACTTTGTCCGCTTCCTCCAGGGCAAGCGCCGTCTTCTCATTGGCCCACTTCTCGATGCTTTTACTCGTCACCCAGTAGGCGAGCAAAACCAGAAGGATGACAGGAACTGTGGCAAAAAAGCCGAAGGACCACATCAGTTTTGCACGTACACTCAGGTGTGTAAACCAACGGGCAAGATGCCTGTTCGGTATGCGTCCCAGGAACCACAGTGCCGGCACAAGGATCAGGTTGGTCAGCAGGAGGAGAGGAAAGAAAGCGGGTTGTTGGAGGAATTGCCAACGTTCGTTGAGATCGAGGAAACGTATCAGCAGTAATTCAAGCAGAACAATCGTGATAAGAAATGTGATGATACCTACCACAAAACGCCGGCTCATGGTTGTCTTCCTGCAAATAGTTCATGGCCGAACGACGCAAAGAGTGCGAAATTTCACTCTCACACAAGCTGACACTGCCTCAATACAGCCGCGAGTTTCTCTCGATTTTCTGGCGAGATGGGGACCAATGGGAGCCTGAGCCGTCCATTCAGCATTCCCATCATCTGCAACGCTGCTTTCACGGGAATGGGATTGGTTTCCAGGAACAGGTTGATAGCCAGAGGGAGCGCGTCGTAGTGCAGCTTTCGAGCCGTTTCCCAATCCCCGGCAAGCGCGGCGTCACACATATCTGCGACGAGTTTGGGTGCCACATTGGCGACCACAGAGATAGCGCCTTTGCCGCCAACGACCATCAGTGGCAGATTGACGGAATCTTCGCCGGAGAGTATCGTGAAATCATCCCCACACTGCTGAATGATCTCGCTGGCGCGGCGGGACTGCCCTGTTGCTTCTTTGACACCAACGATATTGGGATGTTCAGCGAGCCGGGCAAGCGTCTCAGGGAGAATGTCGGTTCCCGTACGCGAGGGTACATTGTAGATGATGATGGGAATCTTTGTGCTATCGGCGATCTTCAGGAAGTGTTCGTACAAGCCATTCTGCGTAGGACGATTGTAGTAGGGGGTAATGATAAGGGCTCCATCCGCACCCGCTTCCTCCGCATGCCTCGTGAGCCGTAGTGCTTCACTGGTGGCATTCGATCCGGTCCCTGCAATAACAGGGATCCGACCGTCGACCGTTTGAATCGTCAGATCGATGACCTTCTCATGTTCCTCGTGGGATAGGGTAGGTGACTCCCCTGTGGTACCACACGGGACGATCCCATGTGTACCGCTGCTGATTTGAAATTCGATCAGTTCCTGGAGCTTGGTTTCATCCAACGCTCCATCCTCTGTAAAAGGGGTTACCAGCGCGACGATTGAACCACTAAACATCATAGCACCTCCTCATTTATGCTAATACTGCCAAGCGTCTTCCATCAATTCACCCGAGTAGATGATGCGCGCATCACCTTCCAGATAGACATTCTTGATAACGTCGTCCACGTGATCAAAGTGGATCGTCAAAATAAATCCGCCCGATGTACGCAGCGAGACGGGAGGATCGACCCATCCTTTGAGAGCGGCTACAACGGCAGATGCGATGGAGCCCGTCCCACAGGCCAGTGTCTCATCCTCGACCCCCCGCTCATAGGTGCGGATGGCCATGTGATGCCGATTCCGGACGCTGACAAAGTTTGCATTCGTGCCTGCGGGCTGAAACATCTCATGATAGCGTGTTTCGCGTCCCAGATCAAAGACATCCGTGTTCTCCAGATCTTCTGCCTGAAAGACCACATGCGGGACACCGGTGTTGGCAAAATCGATCTGGTGTTCACCATCTTGCAGCGGTAACGTGACATCCAGGCGGATATCCTTCGGATCGCTCATACGAACCTTGACATGTTCGCCAAGTATCTCGGCCTCGTAGACCCCGGCCGTTGTTTCAAATCGCATCTGTTTTGGGGCGATGCCCTGCACATAAGCAAACCTGTAGATGCAACGAGCGCCATTGCCACAGGTTTCCACTTCTCCACCATCTGCGTTGAAATAGCGCATCCGAAAGTCAGCGATCTCAGATGGTTCTACGAACAGAAGTCCATCGGCCCCCACAGAAAGTCTTCGGGAACAGAGCTTCGTGACAAACGCCTCCCGCTTTCCAGGGACAATCCCCTGGAGATTGTCAATAACGACGAAATCGTTGCCAGCACCGCTGAGTTTCATAAAGGGTATGGTTTTTTGCATGGTTCTTTCATAACTCCAAAGCAGGGGAGATCGTCTCGCCTCGTATCAGATCCTCATAGGTTTCGCGCTCACGTACAAGGGCATACTGATCCCGTTTGACAAGCACTTCTGCAGCACGTGGTCGGGAGTTGTAATTGGAGGCCATGACGAAACCATAAGCTCCCGCGCTGAACATCGCCAGATATTCGCCCTGCTGTACGCTATGCAACATACGGTCCTTTGCCAGAAAATCGCCCGATTCGCAGATGGGGCCAACCACATCTGCGATGAACTGGTCGTCATTCTGAATCAGGATGGGCTTTATCTTGTGATAGGCTTCATAGAAAGATGGCCGTACCAGATCGTTCATTGCGGCATCCACAATCACGAAGTTCTTTGTTTCCGTCTGTTTCACATAGATCACGCGGGCCAGCAAAATGCCCGCATTGCCCGTGATAAAGCGTCCGGGTTCCAGCAACAGGCGACATCCGGATCGCTTCACATAGGGCAGAACAGCTTTTGCAAAATCGTGGGCCATCTGAGGTTGTTCATCCTGATAGATGATCCCCAATCCGCCCCCAATGTTGAGGTCCGTGATGTTCACACCTGAGGTACGCAGTTCTTCAATGAGGGGCAACAGCCGCTGTAAAGCCGCATGATAAGGTTCCACCTCCGTAATCTGGGAACCGATATGAGCATGCACACCACATACATTCAGATAGGGAAGATCAGCAGCTTCCTGAAATATCTTGGCCGCCATATGGATGTCAATGCCGAACTTATTGCCTTTTTTGCCGGTGGTGATATGACGATGGGTGTGTGGATCGACATCAGGATTCACACGGAAAGCAATTCGGGCAACTTTGCCCATCTCACCTGCGATCTGGTTGATCGCAATGGCTTCTGGCATTGACTCTACGTTGAACATCAGGATGTCCGCTTGCAGTGCCTGCTCAATTTCCGCTCGTGTCTTGCCGACGCCTGCAAACACGATTTTGGATGGGTCGATATCCGTCTTGAGGACACGAAACAGTTCCCCGCCGGAAACGACATCAGCCCCGGAACCTTCCTGCACCATTGCGCGGATGACCGCCAGGTTCGAGTTGCTTTTGACGGAGAAACAGATCAGGTGATCCACCTCCTCAAAAGCGACATCCAGTTTACGATAATGATCCACCAGGGTGGCGTGGCTGTATACATAAAGCGGCGTGCCAAACTCCTCGCAGAGCCTGGCAACCGGAACCTGCTCGCAATAGAGTTCATGATGACGATATTCAAAGAAATCCATGTTTCAAACTCCGGTAGATATGCCTTGCCCGATAACGTGCACTCCGTTCATGGATTGAGCGATTTAGGGCAACAGAACGTGGATGGTGGGCCATGACAGGAAGGAATCGACCTTACTTGAGGTGGCATAGCACGTGCAATCTGCCATGGATATTATGGATAGCATAGCACACCTGTTTGAGAGATGTCAAGCTCAAAGCCTGCAAAATCGCTTGACACTCAAAAAGGTTATATGCTATGATTCGCCAAATACCAAATGCCGCTAACGTAGAGGCATAAGGAGTGATGCCATGAAACGATTCTATATTACGGAAGTCTTTATCATCCTGGCTTTCGTCATCGGTTTCTTTCTGGGAAAGTCAACCAACAACACCGATAAGCAGTTGCAACACTATTATGAGAACGCACAGGCAAGCTACGAAGCCGCTCAGAAGGCGAACAATCCACCTGTGACATGGGATGAACCCAAGCGTATGAGCAAGGTCACAGCGATGTACCGCAAGGTGTTCGATCTGTATCCTGATAGCCAGTGGGCGGACGATGCTCTTTTCACGGTGGCTTCCCAGTTAGCACCTACTGACGAAGAAGCGGTGCCTCTCTACCGGCGGTTGATACAACGTTATCCGGACAGCCCGTGGGTTGATGATGCAATCTATTCAATAGGTATGGGATACTATAATGAGGCGGCTCAGACAGGGAGTGAGACGCAATACAACTATGCCCTGCGGGAATTTGATCGGCTGATCGATCAGTTTCCTGATAGTCAACTGATCGATGAATCGTTCTTCAACCGTGCCATGTGCTACTATGGCAAAGGGAACTGGAAGGTGGCCCTTGCTGAGTTTGCAAGCTTTGAGGAGAAATATCCCACCAGCCCTCATATCTATGGACTGATCTTCTATCGTGGCATGATCTATATGCAGCAGGAGAAATATGAGGACGCACGCATCCAGTTTCAGAATGCCGTTGACTCCGGTGACCCGACCTTTGCCTCCCATGCCCAGTTCCAGATCGGTGAGGCTTACTTCAAAGAACAGGCCTACGATCAGGCGATTGAGGCGTATCGTCAAACGATTGAGAACTTTCCTGCCTCCATCTGGGGGGAACATGCACACTTCTATATTGGCTGGGCACTCCAGAAACAGGAGAAGAACGAGGAGGCTATCGCTCAACTTGAGGAAGCGATCAAGAATTACCCGAACAACGAAAATGCAGCGTATGCTCAGGTTTTCATCGGCGGGATTTATGCTTCAATGAACGAGGTGGATAAAGCGGCGGAGGCTTATCGTAAGGTGGCTGAAAACCGTGCAAATGATTATGATATGCGTCGTTCTGCTCAGTATTTGATCGGAAAAACTTATGAAGACGGCAACCAGTTGAAAAAAGCCATTGCAGAATATGAGACGCTGATCCGGGAATTCCCCGAATACCATAGTATTCCGCGGCATCCATCCAATGATATTGATCAGGCCAAGATACAGGCACTCAAGACCAAAATCGCAGCCGAAGGAGGTGGCAACTGATCATATCTCCTTTTTCCGATAAGCCGCATCGAGCAAGTCGATCGGATGCATGACGCGAATCGGAAGTTGGTGTTGGCGAATTCCCATTTGGATCTGCAAAAGGCAGCCGGGATTTCCCGTTAATACGATCTCTGCCTCGGTGTCCTGAATATACTTGATCTTTCGCTCAAGTATCTGTGCAGAGATCTCAGGCTGCAAGATGTTATAGATTCCCGCGCTGCCACAACACCATTCTGATTCGCGCAACTCCACAAAATCGATCCCGGGTATTTTGTGGATCATCTGCCGTGGCGGGTCGTGGATCTTCTGGGCATGGACCAGATGGCATGGCTCGTCATAAGTCACTCGCTTGCGAATCTCCCCTTCGGGCGTGCTCATCTCAATCCCTACGAGGAATTCGCTGATGTCCTTCACCTTATTGCTGAAGGTTTCCGCCCGTTCAGCATATTCAGGGTCATGAGCCAACAATTCCGGATATTCCTTGAGCGTAGCCCCACACCCTGCCGCATTGACCACAATCGCATCCAGATCCAACGATTCAAACGCCCGGATATTTCTGCGTGCCATCCTGGAGGCGGCCTCGCGTTCTCCACTGTGGATGTTGAGTGCGCCACAGCAGTTCTGGTTGCCAGGGATCACCAGTTCACAGCCATTCGCAACAAGCACACGGATAGTAGCGAGGTTCGTCGGCGTGAAGACGGTGTTCATGACACATCCTGTAAAGAACCCGACCCGATAGCGACGCTCACCTTGAGCAGAGATTATCCCCCTGATCTTTTTCCTTTCCCAGGGAGCAGGAAGTTCCGGAAGCAACGCTTCCATCTTTCCCGTGCTTCCCATTAACTTCAGGATACCGAGATTTCGGGCAAACCAGCGCAGTCCGCTCTTTTGATAGAACCAGAGCAAGTTGAACAGCATATTGATTCGTCTGGGATAGGGAAATAGCCACTCAAACACGAACTTGCGCAACAGGCGAACCGAGAGTGGCCGGCGATTGTGTTCCTCATAAAGGGCGCGAGCTTCTTCTATCAGTTGTCCGAAGTGAACTCCCGAGGGACATGCTGTCTCACAAGCCCGGCAATCCAGACAGCGATAGGTATACTTGGCAAAGCTATCGTTTGCCGGCAGCCGTTCCTCATCCACGGCACGGATCAGATAGAGGCGTCCGCGGGGAGAATCCATCTCCAGCCCAAGCTCACGATAGGTGGGACAGGTTGGCAGACAGAGACCACAATGGGTGCATGCCACCAGCCTGTCCACGCTGATCTTTATTGGAGTTGTGTTAGCCTTTGCCATCTTCAGAGTAAGATCTCAAGACCTTCACGCGCGGCCACCGTGTTGGGGAAGACCTGACGCACATTTTCTGCCATGGATTCCACCTCGGGATCATCATGGCGGGGATCATGATGGAAGAGCACCAACTGCTTTACGTTCGCCTTCCGGGCAACCGTAACAGCCATATCCGGCGTGCTATGCCCCCAGCCTTGTTGGATGACGCCATTGGCATCTCCGGTATACTCGTCCATTCGGTACTGCGCATCGTGGATTAAGACATCTGCATCCCGGGCAAACCGGATGAGTCGAGTGTCTCCCCCTTCATAGCCTTCGGTGTCCGTTGCGTAGACAACGCTCCTGCCATGCCATTCAATGCGATATTTCAGCACTTTGATAGGGTGTCCATAGCTGTGCAGACAGGCGATCTTCACAGCATCTTCAGGAATCTCGACCTGTTCCCGATAAGGATTGTACACGAGTGGTTCCGAGTTGCCATCCCTGAGCAGAATCACCTTGTTCCCCTCGATGTCGCGGATGTATTTTGTCGCCGACATATCCCTCAACGGTACAGGAAAAAGCGGCGAAATCATGGCGCGAGCGAGGGTTGTCTCAAGATTGTCTGTAGAAGTGGGACCAAACACATAGAGCGTCGTTATTGGCAGATAGGCTGGTTGGAAAAATGGGAAGCCCTGGGTGTGGTCATTGTGGGTATGGCTGTAGAGCAGCGTGACAACAATCGGCTTACGAGTCAGGGGAGTATCACCGCTTGCCAGATGTTCCGCAACCAACTCCTCGCCAAGTGAGATAATACCTGTTCCTGCGTCGAGAATGATGCGATGATCGTTTACACAGACCTCGACACAGGCCGTATTACCGCCGATGTGGAGAGTGGACTTTCCTGGAACAGGGTAACTTCCCCGTACCCCACGAAATCGAATGATGAATTGATCCTTCACCCAACCCCTCCTTCAAGGGAGTATCAGACTCAACACAATTGCGGGTTCGTCTGAAGAATCAGGAACCCGCTTCTTCAGATATCCTGGGACTGATAGATAGGAGAACCTCATTCATACTACCTGATCGAAAGCCCTGGAGATCCAGTGTGACATAGAGATAACCAAGTTCCTTGAAACGCGCAACGATCTTGTCTCGGTTTTCCAGAACGGTGTTCGTCTCCTCCTGTGGCACTTCAATACGTGCGATCTGCTCGTGATGCCTTACACGGAATTGGACAATCCCCAGAGCATACAGAAAAGCCTCCGCCTGTTCCACAGCTTCCAGCTTCTCGCGAGTAATTGCCGTGCCATACGGAAAACGTGAAGCCAGGCATGCAAACGCCGGTTTGTTCCACGTGGGCAGATCCACTCTCTGAGAAAGCTCACGAATCTCCTGCTTGGTAAGTCCCGCATCCTGTAAAGGAGCCTTGATCCCCATATCTTTCGCCGCTTGCATTCCAGGACGATGATCCCCGACATCCTCTGCATTTGCACCGTAGACAATGGTGCGCATCTCATACTTATCGGCGATCGGCTTTAATTTAGTGAACAGCTCGCTTTTGCAGAAGTAACAACGATCCGTTGGATTCGCAGCATAGTTTTCTGATTCAAGTTCTTCTGTATGGATAAACTCCTGACGAATCCCAATCAGGGCGGCCAATTCTGTTGAGGCGGCCAATTCTCTCGCAGGATAGGATTCCGAGATAGC
>JAJRTO010000117.1 GCA_024278235.1 Candidatus Poribacteria bacterium | reverse complement strand
CTTCATCGTGGCGGTGTCCTCGTGTAACGATCACAACGTAACTCATGGAATTAAGCGGATAACGGGCCAGGGTTTCAGCAATATCGCCAACAATGACCTCGGATGCATCAGGAAACCTGTCTTCTGAAGCAAAATCGGCCCGATCATCCACGACAACAACTCGAAATCCAATCATCGCCCCCAATTTGCAGAGTGCGTAACCGATGTGGCCCGCACCAGCAATCAACAGTGTCGGCTCCGGATAGATGGGATCCAGAAACACGGTTGCCTGTGGATGTTCCAGCAGTACTGGTTCAGTTTTCCGTAAGCTCTCGGGTGCCTCATCTTGCACCCAGGCATCCAGTTTAGGGGTACCCAGAGTACCCAGGATAACATCTCCTTCGGCAAACAGGAGCTTATTGCCGAGCGCAACACCTGGTTCCTCCGATTCGACAACCGTTGCGATGAGAACGGCCGTGTCCAATGCGAGCAGTTCCTCAACCTTCCGGAAGAGTCGGGCTTCCTCCGACGTCTGCGGTATATCGATAAAGATCTGCATCTGTCCACCACAGATCAGGCCGTCATCCCATCCATAATCATCATCGAGCTGGAACCGCAGTAGCCTACGTTCTCCGCTCCGCATCAGACCGACTGCTTCTCGGCGTGCTTCAGCCTCAACGCATCCACCACCCAAAGTACCGATACTACGCATGTCCGGAAGTATCACCAGTTTTGAACCCGGTTTCTGCGGCGTGGAGCCTTTCGTATCGACAACCGTACAATAGGCCGCATGATCTCCGGATTCAATCAGAGAAGGTAGTATCTGGAGTATACGTTCTATGATCAGCCTCCGATCTGTGACATGGAACGATTCGGCCGAATAAACCCAACCTGGTTGATCATATGCCCCTGCTCTTTGTTATGTACCGCTTCACGGATCAACCGTCGGAGTTCGTCATCATTGGCGCCATTCCGCAGCGGGGTCTTGAGATCTGTTTCGCGTGTGGCGAACAAACATGTGCGGAGGTGTCCATCAGCGATCAATCGAATGCGATTGCAGGAATCGCAAAAGGGTTCACTCACGGTCGGTATGATGCCAATTTCCCCAAGACCATCTTTGAAACGGTATCGAGTCGCCGGCTCCGGAGCACCTTTTGGTTCAACGATTTCCAACGGATAGACGGTATCGATGCGCTCCAGGATTTCTTTCCCCGGAAGGTACTTGCTGTCCTCCCAGTTGTGATCTGCATCCAGGGGCATAAACTCGATGAAGCGGATGCGATAGGGATGCTGGCGGGCGAACTGCGCAAAGTCAACCAGTTCATCGTCTGTAAAGCCACGCATCGCCACAACATTGATCCGAATCGGGCTGAAACCGGCATCGAATGCAACCTGGAGTCCGTCCAACACCTTCTGGAGCATATCCCGTCTGGTAAGCTGCATGAACTTCTCCGGGTTGAGTGAATCGAGGCTCACGTTGAGTCGGTCCAACCCGGCTTTGCGGAGCGGATGGGCTAACTCAACCAGCCCAATACCATTGGTGGTCATACTCAGATCCCGCAGGCCCGGGATCCCAGACAATTGATCCACCAACCTGGGCAGATCCCGGCGCACGAGTGGCTCCCCACCAGTGAGTCGGATCTTCTGAATACCAAGACCTACGAAAATCCGTGCAAGACGCTCGATCTCCTCGAAGGTGAGTATCTCCGGCTTGGGCAAGAATGCCATATCCTCCTCGGGCATACAGTAGACACATCGAAAGTTGCAGCGGTCTGTGACCGAAATCCGCAGCTTGATGATATGCCGACCATGACTGTCTATCAGTTGGGTGTACATAGGGATGCCTAGGTGTTCAGCAGCTTCTCGCAGTCAAAGATGAAATCTTCCCGTCGACGCATCGAGTAGCCAGCCTGGGGATACGTTTTCCCTGTCATTATAATGGCTTCCTCGGGGCATGCCTCGACGCAGTAACCGCAGAAGATGCAACGGAGCATATTGATCTCGAAGATCTCAGCGTACTTCTCGCGCTGCCGACCGTTCTTGTCGATCCAACCCTCCGGAGCGGGTGCGCCTTTGATGATGATACAGTGTGAAGGACATGCTGTCGCACACATGAAACACGCCACACATTTCATATTCCCATGTTCATCTTTGGTGAGCCGATGAACTCCCCGGTAGCGAGGAGGGCGTTCCGGCTGAACCTCTGGATACAACAGGGTGAACCTTTTCTTTGGGATATGCTTGGCTGTTGTGAACATTCCTTTGACAATAGCCGGAATATACATTCTTTCCCAGATTGAAAGCGGTTTCTTGTGCAGTTTGCCTGGCACGGCCGATTTTCTCATGGTATTCTCACATCATTCGAGGAAGATCATTTCTACTTGAGTGGGGAAATTCTAGCACAACTCTCATGGTGATGTCAACGAATAGAGTGGCTTCCCAGAAATTCCCCGGGGAGACACCCCCTTTTGGATTGTGGTAACAAGCTGCAGTTTTCAAGTAGCACAGACAGCTCTTCGCGCCATCTCTGCGAAGAGTTCGGCCTCCAGACGCTCCGGCAGATAGGGCATCAGGATGATCCATTCGCGGATGCAGCTTCCGTCAATCGTATGGATGGAACAGGATGTTGAGGATTGATAACTGACGATGCTTTTCTCTCGAGGGTTTTACCCTTCATCAACGGTGGACCTGCACGAAGCAACCCCCTGTCAATCAGGTTACCGATTCGCCAGGCGACTGAACCAGGGTAGCCCCCTTGCGTAACGTTTGTCAATGCCAATCTGCCGAATTCCGGCCAGAAGATTTCTGTTCATAAGTTACGCTAATCAGTGTAAAGTGAGTGAGTATGCGGTCAGGATTCATCCAAGAGTCGATATTACTTGCTCTGACAGACATTCCAGGGTATCCTGTCTCCTGGAAAAGGAGAAAGCCATGTTCCCAAGAAACCATGCGACAAGATGGTACGCTGAGCCCGACCTGTTGGGAGCAGCTTGTGTGCCCAATGAGGACATGGATTCCCGCTGTGGAAGACACTCAAAGTCCTGCTATCACTGAGTTTGCGTAACTTCTGAAAGGTAATGATAATGTCAAACAAAGTTCATGAATTGGTCTTATTAGGGCAATCGATCTGGTACGATTATATTCGGCGATCTTCTCTCCTCTCCGGTGAATTGCAGACACTGATTGATGAAGGATTGCGAGGAGTTACATCGAATCCATCCATCTTTGAGAAAGCGATCGCTGGCAGTGCTGACTATGATGATGATCTGAAACAGTTGGTGGAGACTGGCAAATCTGTGGAAGAGATCTATGAAACGCTGGTACTGGAGGATATTGGATTGGCCGCGGATCTGCTCAGACCTGTCTATGATTCTACGGATGGGGCTGATGGATATGTCAGCCTGGAGGTCAGCCCCACGTTGGCCCATGACACAGAGGGGACCGTTTCTGAAGCGAAACGGCTCTTTGAGGTGCTCGGTCGTCCCAATGTCATGATCAAAGTGCCTGCAACGCCCGCCGGCATCCCGGCAATAACTGAGTTGATCGGTTCCGGTGTCAACGTCAATGCGACACTGATTTTTGGCATTAAGCACTACTGTGCTGTAGCAGAGGCGTATCTGATGGGATTGGAGCGGCTCGCAACGGGAGGGCCATCGGTTGCCGGTGGGCATACGGTTGACAAGGTTGCATCAGTGGCCTCTCTGTTTGTCAGCCGCGTGGACACGGCCATTGACTCGGCGCTGGAAGAACTCGATCACAAAGCACTCCGGGGCAAGATTGCCATCGCCAATGCCAAAGTCGCGTATGCCAAATTCCAGGAGATTTTCAGCGGCCCTCGCTGGGAGAGTTTCGCAGCAAAAGGAGCTTCTGTTCAACGTCTGCTGTGGGCCAGTACCGGTACAAAGAACCCCCTCTATCCCGATACGTTCTACGTGGACGAACTGATCGGCCCCGATACCGTCAACACGGTACCCCCGGCGACACTCGATAACTTTCTCGACCATGGTACCGTTGCCAATACCCTCACCGATGGTATGGCAGAGGCTGTCGCTCAGTTGGCACGGTTATCGGACGTGGGGATCGATCTGGATGCCATCACTCAACAACTGCAAGAGGATGGGGTTGCCGCGTTTGCGAAATCCTTTGAGTCGCTCATGGCAAGTATCGCCGAAAAACGAGATCGCATCCTGGCGGACAAGGAGGGGTATTCAGCATGTCTCGGTGAGTTCGAGCCAATGGTGGATAATACGTTGATACAAATGCGCCACGACAGGATCGTGAGCAGGATCTGGGCGCATGATCATACAGTCTGGAAAAATGATCCCGCCGAGATCAGCAATCGGCTCGGTTGGCTACACAGCCCAAAAGTCATGATGGATGCAGTTCCTGACATCACTGCGTTTGTTGATGATGTCCGAACCGCTGGGTATACGTGCGCTCTGCTGTTGGGGATGGGCGGCTCCAGCCTGGCACCAGAGGTATTTCGTCTCATCTTTGGGGTGAAAGACGGCTTCCTCGATCTGAGAGTTCTTGACAGTACGGACCCGGGCGCGGTCTTAACGCATGCTCGACAACTCGACTTCGCCAGAACCCTTTTCATCGTTTCGACCAAGTCGGGTGGGACGGTAGAAACTCTGTCCTTCATGAAATATTTCTACAATCGGACAATTGATGTTGTCGGTGCTGATAAGGCCGGGGAACATTTTGTGGCGATTACCGATCCTGGCAGCGGACTGGAATCGATTGCAAAAGAGCTAAAATACTGTCGGATCTTTCTGAACGATCCGAATATCGGCGGTCGCTATTCAGCCTTGTCCTACTTTGGGTTGGTACCAGCAGCCCTTATCGGCATGGATCTGAATCTTCTCCTTGACCGAGCCATGGCGATGGCCTACAATGCCGGGGGAGGTGATGGTCCTACAGAGAGTGATAACACCTCCGCTCGGTTGGGAACAACCATCGGTGCACTGGCGAAATCGGGTCGGGACAAGCTCACACTGGTCGCTTCTCCCCCTGTTGCGCACTTTGGGACCTGGATCGAGCAGTTGATCGCTGAAAGCACCGGGAAGGAAGGCAAAGGCATTCTACCCGTGGATGGCGAGATGCTTGCGACACCGGGTGAATATGCGGATGATCGTCTGTTCATTTACCTTCGTCTGGAGGGTGACCATACCCATGATGAAGGGATACACGCCTTGATGGATGCGGGCTATCCAGTGGTGCAGCTAACCATCCGCGATCTCTATGACCTGGGCGGCGAATTCTTCCGGTGGGAAATGGCCACGGTTATTGCAGGTATGCACATCGGCATCAATCCGTTTGATCAGCCCGATGTCGAGTCCGCCAAAGTATTGGCACGGGATATGGTCACAGCTTACCAGGTGGAAGGCAAACTGCCGAAACTCCAACCATCTCTGGAAACAGATGGAGTAACGGTCTATTCTGATTTTTCCGTGGACAGTGTGAGTGAATCGCTCACGAGGTTCTTGGCTTTTGCGAATCTCGGCGAGAGAGACGCCAGAGGGCGCAGTTATGTCGCTCTGCAGGCGTATCTGCATCCCACTCCAGAGACGGATGCGGCGTTGCAGGCTCTGCGCACAAAGATCCAGACTCAATACAGGATGGCCACAACCGTCGGATACGGTCCGCGTTTCCTGCACTCCACTGGTCAACTCCATAAAGGGGATGCCGGGAACGGCCTCTTCATTCAATTTACGGCTGATATGCCCGAAGACGCAGCGATTCCCGATCAGGCCGGAGATGACACGTCATCCATCAGTTTCGGAGTGCTTAAAATGGCACAGGCTCTAGGGGATCGTCAGGCATTGCTCGATGCCGGTCGTCATGTGATCCGATTCCACTTCAAGGGTGATGTTGTCAGTCGTTTGAATCGATTGTCGGAAGGAGTCACAATGTGAGAGATTATAAAGCTGCTATTATCGGCTATGGAAGGATGGCACGAGGGCATCTCCATGCTTACAAAGAAGCTGGCATTCCAGTGATTGCCGCTGCGGATGTCTCTGAGGAGGCATTGACCCTTTTTCGTGAACATACAGGTTCTGAACACACGTATACCGATTACAGAGAGATGCTGGAAAAAATCCAACCAGACCTGATCTCCGTCGTAACGCATGACAGATTACACTGTCCCATGGTCGTGGATGCGGCTCACTGTGGCGTCAAAGGGATCATCTGCGAGAAACCGATGGCGATGAATCTTGAAGAAGCGGATCGTATGCTCGATGCTTGTCATGCGTCTGGAGTAAAACTGACGATTAGCCATCAACGCTACTACACGCCTCAATATGCTCAGGCACGTGAACTCATTGCCCAGGGAGCCATCGGTGAAGTGCACTATGCACATGCACATCTTCTACCGAGTTGCATTCACACGGATGGCACGCACACTATTCACATGCTTCTGTCCTTACTCGGCGATCCATCGGTCGCCCATCTGATCGCACAGGTGGATGGACATTCAGGCGATACCTACTACGGACATCGTGTGGAGGACGCAGGAACGGCTTTCATCGTTTTCGACAACCAGGTTTCTGCTCATCTGAGCTGGGGGTTGGCATCACGTCATCCACGTATTCCTTTGGAACCCGTGCAGAACTTCCGCTACCACCGGTTCATCGTTTACGGGGACAGAGGACGTTTGGAACTTGATGGAGACGCTCCCGTTGGCGATACACCTATCCTTCGCATTGTTCGTGGGGCTGAAGTGGAGGCCATCGAATTGACTCCTCGAAAAGGGGCCATCACACAGGAAGTGGAGGATCTGGTCCGTTCCATTGAGACAGGATGTGCTCATCCGCTGGATGGTCAGAACGGGCGGGACGTCCTCGAAGTCATCATGGCCATCTATGAATCCGCCCGGCAGCGGCGTGTCATCCAGTTCCCGCTTAACGTGAAGGAGAATCCCTTCTTAGCTATGTGTGAAGTTGGTGATTTTCCGTCGGACAGAGGATGAAGGTATGACGTATGAGAGATGAGGCTGTTCAGAAACGGCATCAGCGGGTGCAACAGGTGCTTCATTTACAGCGTCCGGATCGATTGCCGATGGGAGACATGGCATGGATAGAATACCGGCCTGATGTCTATGCACTACGGAACGCTCATCACCCGGGCAACTATCGAGTTCGGCTGGGAGCCATTCTTGGTAGCACTGCGCCTTGATTCGGAACGGTTTGGACGGATCCTGGACAGGTTCGGAGAGGCTTCACTGGCCATAGCAAAGGGATGGGCCCAAACTAAAGGTGCGGAGTTAATCACTATCCATGATGACATCGCCGGCACACGTGGTGTGCTGATACATCCCGAACTATCAGGAACTGTTGGTATACGAACCCCATTCAGGTCTTGAGAAATGGTAGGGGCCGCCTGTAAGCCTGCCAACATGGCTCCCTGGTGGCTCCACTGCTGGCTTCTGACCATCTCAATGAGGGTCAGAAGCTGCACACGAAGCGACACAAGCCCCTTGTCTGGTAGGGGCCCTTGCTACCGAGGTTCGAGAGTAACACAGGGCAGGATCAGTTCTTCCATGGAGATTCCGCCATGTTGGAATCCGCCGTGGAAATGACGCTTATACTCGTTGAATTGGTTAGGGTACACGAAATAATAGTCTTCCTTGGCGATCAGATATTGCTTCTGGGACACATCATCGGGCAGATGATATGCTGTGGGATCCTGAATCAACAGGGCAGATTCAGGGTCACTCTCAAGATGGTTTCCGACCTTGAACCGTAATCCACTGGAGGTCGCTCTGCTCCCGGAGACACGAACGGCCCGATTACAGAGTATTGAACCGTGGTCAGAGGTCAGGACGATCACGACATTGCGCTCCGCAAGAAGACGAAATATGTCTGCCAGACCTGAGTGCCTGTACCAACCTTCGGAGACCGTGCGTAGCGCAGACTCATTTGGAATGAGTTCTCTGAGGAGATTATCTTCTGAACGCTTGTGTATGAGGATGTCCAGGAAATCGACGACGATCGCAGCTCAGCTAACCCGATTTACACCAGTAAGCCACTGATAATACTCCATCTCTCCCCGTGCATCGAAGATCTTGAAGTAATGCGGCCTGGGTTTCAGTATCAACCCCAGACGCTCAAGATGTAGTCGCAGCAATTGCTTCTCGAAACGGTTGATACTCGTATGTTCAGCATCAGATTCGCGCCACATATTGGGATATCGTTTGGCAAGTTCATCCGGGAAAAGTCCTGTAAAGAGCGCGTTTCGTGCATAGAGGGTTGCGCTTGGAATGATGGAGTAATAGTAATCGCGTGTGATGTAAAAATCTTGCTGGAAGATTGGTTCAAGCCGCAACCACTGATCCAACCGCATACAGTCAACCACAATGAAGAAGACCTGCCGGCCACGCTCGATATGAGGTACGACATATTTGGAAAACACATCCACTGTCAGCGGGGGAGAATCGATTCCGCTCAGCCAATCCAGGTAGTGTTTCTCATAATATTGAGCAAATGCTGCATTAAACTCGCTCTTCTCGATCTCATGTGTTTCTCGAAGTTCATCGAGCTTGGGAAATGCATCGAAACGGAGATCCCATTCGCTGAGCTTGACATACAGGTTGATCCATAGACGCCAATCAAATGCTCCTTGACGAGCGATACGACGTCTGTTGAAATCAGCGATGTAATCCTGAATGGCCCGTTGTTCTTGAATTTCAGTTTGTTCGAGAATCAGGGTGAGGGTCGAAGCGATTTGACTGGGAGTCAGGGGCTTGGTTAAAAAATCAGCGACCTGGTTTCCAACGGCATCGGTGATGAGTTCGTGTTCCTCATTCTTAGTTACCATGATCACGGGTAGACCAGGTTCACGGCGTTTTATCTCAGAAAGAACCGTAAGCCCATCCATACCCGGCATCACATGATCGAGCAATACGGCATCATAATCACCGTCCGCAAGTAATGATAAACCGTCGTCTGCACTTGCCACCGGTGTGATGTCATATCCCCGCTGGCCAAGAAAAGAGATATGGGAAGTCAGGAATTCTATCTCGTCATCAATCCATAAAATCCTCCTGTGTTCTGCTGACATTTCTGTTTCACCTTCGCTTTCCAAAGTGCGTCGATTGCTCTCTGTTGAAGACAAGCACGGTAGGCGAGTCCGACACTATCCGCCACGAGTAATCTATCATACAGGTTGGTTCCCAAAGCCTTAGGACGAACCCAACGTGCTTTGGCAATCTGACGTTTATCCGGTTTGCCGTAGCTCGCATCTACCAGTGCGACACCAGAGAGATACACTGCGAGTCCACCATCCATTTTTTCAACGTTGGGGGCATGCTCTCTTCAAATTCCACTGACGAAGCGTCCTGGATTCAAGATCGCATTAGGATCTAAAGCATCCTTGATTTTTCGCATCAGTGGGAAGCTATTTCCTATAGTCCCCCACACATCAACTTCGCGTTTTATAGGTAAGGGTGCACGCTCTACGATGAAGAAGCCCCGGTGTGTCTTCACACAGTCACGGAGTTGTTTGATGATAGACACACCGGCTGAACTCTGAAGTTCCTCATCCTGCGCGCCTATCACAAAGTAGATCACACCATTACCAACGTGAGACATCGCTTCTAAATGCAAGTTTAGTGCCTGAGCCAACTGTCTGGCTTCAGTCAGCAATGGTATGAGTTCTGTGCTAAGGACACTTGCTCTGGACACAATCGCTGTATCCATCCAGCGTGCCTCAGGGAATGTCACCAGCGTTCTGTGCAATGCTTCTCGAGAGGCCCCTTCATAACTTTCGATGTGGAGGGCTCCGTTGGATCGACAGATATCCTCAAACCGTTGTTTCTGCCACGCAACAGTCTCCGGATGTCCGTCTGCTGCAATGATGAGACAACTCTCCTCAATCATGGCGGCAGGCAAGCTCGTTGCAGCCGTCACTACGGTCGGAACAAGCTGGCTAGAGGCAATCTGATGTCCCGTGTCAAGAGCATCTTCAACCGAGGCGAATTTGGCCAACACGAACTGGAAATCTTCTGGCAATGGCTGAAGTCTTAGAGTCAGTTCGACAATTGTCCCCAGGGTTCCATACGAGCCAACATACAGTTTGCTCAGATCATAACCAGCCACATTCTTGACGACTTTGCCTCCACCCTTGATGAGAGTGCCATCAGGTTGAACAACCCGTATGCCGATGACCAGATCCCGTGCTGTACCGTACTTGAACCGGAGAGCACCGCTCATATTGGATGCGACCGTTCCGCCAATGGTGCCGAAGTCTCTGTAGGGAGGATCCAACGGGAGAAACTGTCCCTTTTCTCCAAGCGATTCCTGAAATGCAGTAAGAAACATCCCTGGCTGGACTGTGATGGTCAGATTATCTGGTTCATATTCGATCACGTGGTTGAGCTTAATGATAGAAAGCACGACATCAACACGGCTTGGTGGATTCCCTATTCCGAGTTTGCTTCCATTGCCAATCGGGATGATCGGTATGCGGGTCTTATTGGCCCAGCGCATCAGTTCCTGTATCTGATCGATTTGAGTTGGGAACACAACTACCCGTGGTTCATGGCCATTGATGATATATTGTTCCCTCTCATCATCAGGTAGTAACCCTGATTTGCCAACGATCCCGGCAATATCCCGACGCAATTGCTCGTCTGTCATCATAGTCATACCGTTAGTTAATAATCCTCAACTCACTCTGAATTTTCGATTGAACGGTGACTCTTCCCACGAGAGCCGTCGCAACTTCTCGAAACGCTTCCGCTTGCGGTGAAGGTGTCGATGACGCAACAATAGGAATCCCTTTGTCCCCTGCATCACAGATAGCAGGATCTATCGGTATGGAACCGAGGAGCGGGATGCCGAGCTTTTCACTCACATGTTCTCCCCCGCCGCCATGGAAGATGTCCGTTCTCTCATTACAGTGAGGACAGACAAAATAGCTCATGTTCTCCACGACACCGAGGAGCGGTACATTCAGTTTACGGAACATCGCCACTCCCTTTCTCACGTCGATCAAGGCGACATCCTGGGGCGTCGTGACCATCACAGCTCCCGTGAGTACCACCGATTGTGAAAGTGACAGAGGGGCATCCCCTGTTCCTGGAGGCAAATCGATGATCAGATAGTCCAGTTCTCCCCAGTCCACATCGTTGATGAACTGCTGTATGATACCATGCAGTATCGGGCCACGCCAGATCATGGGAGTGTCATCACCATCGATAAGGAAACCTACTGACATGAGGGATACTCCGTGGCTGGTAACGGTCCGGATCTTTTGGTCTTGTGATATGGTAGATCTTCCTTGCTTTCCCATCATGAGCGGAATACTGGGACCGTATACATCTGCATCGAGCAGCCCTGTCCGCATGCCCATCTGAACCAAAGCAACGGCGAGATTCACAGCAACTGTAGATTTGCCCACACCTCCTTTGCCGCTGGCAACAGCAACCGTGTTGCGAACCCCGACGATGGTACTGGGTTGCATGGGAGTTTCTTCTTTTTTATTAAAGAGGGCCATATGGTTGTCTCCTAGCTGACACCAAACCACGTGAGGTTCATTAGAACCGCATTCGGTCTGTGCCAGATATTCTGTCTCATGATATTCAACATCAAAGATGAACTAAGGATAACATGATGGCCTGCTATTTGCAAGAAACGATTGGTGGGCACAAAGAGATGACATCAGAAATGTTCACGAAAAAAGGGCGATCATTCAGATCGCCCTTATGGAAAGTACACAAGCAGAGAGTCGAACCAGGCCCAAAATTCGCTATGGCCTGTTATTCTCAGCATGGATCAAAGATCCATTGAATGATTGGCCTTCCCCTGTTTAATGATCGCGTAGTAGGGGGAGAGTTCACGAAGATGCCGTACCTGTCTGGTGACTTCTTCAGCAGTATAATCGACTTCTTCCTGGGTGTTGTACCTTCCCAGACCAAAGCGGATGGATGAATTGGCTAAACTCTCTTCGACGCCCATGGCAACCAAAACATACGAAGATTCAGACGTCCCAGAGGTACATGCTGAACCCGATGAGACTGCGATATCTTTGAGTCCCATCAGGAGTGATTCCCCATCGACAAACTCAAAGCTCATGTTCAGAATACCGGGCAGCCGCCTGGTGGGGTGACCATTGAGGTGCACATGGTCCAACTGGGAAATCAGCCTCTGGTAAAGCCGATCACGTAGTACACGCAAACGATCTCCCTCTTTCTCCATACGGCTGCTGGCAATTTCACAAGCCTTTCCCAGTCCCACGATGCCGGGAACATTGAGCGTTCCTGAACGTAATCTGCGCTCATGGCCTCCACCATGCAACAACGGTTCGATACGGATGCGTGGACGTCTGTTGCGAACATAGAGCGCGCCGATACCCTTCGGGCCATAGAACTTATGACCTGAGATCGACATCAGATCGATCCCCAGGTCATCCACCCGAACATCGATCTTACCAACCGCCTGCACCGCATCACTATGAAAGAGCACATCATGTCTCTGAGCCATCCGGGCGATGTCAGAAATCGGCTGAATTGTGCCGACCTCATTGTTGGCTGCCATGATCGAGATCAAAATGGTACGGCGAGTGATGGCACACGCCACATCCTCCGGATCAACCATACCATAGGAATCCACCGGTAGATAGGTGATCTCGAAGCCTTTGTTCTCCAGATACTTGCATGAATCGAGAATCGCTTTATGCTCTATCTGGCACGTGATGATATGATTGCCCTTTTTCCGATTCGCATAGGCAATCCCTTTGACGGCCAGATTGTCTGATTCCGTAGCGCCACTTGTGAAGATGATCTCATCCGGATCGCACTGAATCAGATCGGCAATCTGTGCACGTGCTGTCTGAACGGCCTCTTCCGCATTCCAACCGAAGGAGTGGGCCTTGCTCGATGCGTTACCAAATGCATAAGTCAAGTAAGGCATCATCGCCTCGAGAACTTCCGGATCCAGAGGCGTCGTTGCATTATGGTCCATGTAGATGGGTTTCTGAAGCATCGAACCGATTTTCGCTATCTTTGCGCTTGTTAGGCGATTGATTTAGCACCTTCCCTGAGAGTGATCAATTATAGCGGGAGGTGTTCTTTAGTGTCAAGTCAAAGGGATATGTCCACAGCCCACATTCCGCAGTTACGGATCCCCAATGTAGCATTTCTGTACTTCAGGATCCAGGCAACTGGAGAATAGCATTGCCCAAAGACAGGAAGAACCCGAATCTTGCTTATGAGTCACTGCACTCGATCAGTGAAAGTGTGCGATCCAGCCGTGCAAGTACGGAGTCTTTACCCAACAATTCCATAATTTCGTAGAGCCCGGGACCTCGTGACTCACCCGTAAGCGCGACACGGATCGGCTGCCAGATTCTGACTTCTGTGCGTTCCACAAAGTCGTGGATGGCTTTCTCCAAAGTCTCCTTATCGAACGGATCTGTGACTGAAAGCACCTGACGAAGTTCTCCCAATGCCATAGGTATCCCGTCCTTCTGGAGGAACTTCTTGAACGCTTTCGGATCGTACTCATACTCGTCGTCGGCCTGGAACATGAAGTGGCTGTGCTCCGTGACTTCCTTCAGGGTGGTCATCCGATCTCCAATGGCCTCAACGAGCTTTTCGAGCCAGGCACGTCGCTCTGGT
>JAJRTO010000116.1 GCA_024278235.1 Candidatus Poribacteria bacterium | reverse complement strand
TGACGGCATGAACCAGTCCTCGTTCACTCCTGGCCACTGAGTAGCTGACCGTTGCTTTGACAGTGAGTGGGACGATACCAGCAGCGATGGCTGACTCGACGATGACCGTTGTGGTCTGTGGAGTAAGATCCATGGTGTTGAATCGGTTGATCAGTGGGAGCACAAAGACGCGTCCCCCCCGGAAGGTGCGGAACTTCCCTCCTTTGCCATGCACTACAGCAAGCTGACTGGGTGGTATCAGTTTCATCTTCAGCACGATTTGCAGGATGAGTGTAATGAGTATCAGAATACCAAGCACTACGATAAATGCAAACATCTTCAGGCTCCTTCCTGAGCGGATGAACTCGTCATGAGATCTTTGATACTGATACCAAACCCTTGCTCGAAGTGGCGCAGGAAGTCTACCAGTGCAGCCGGGCCCCGGTTCACCGCACTATTGAAACCGGCCTCCTCATTCAGGACGAGCAATTTATCCACTTTCAGTGACTTGGCATGAGTCTGATAGGCATCGAAAAGTTTGGGTAGTTGCGTGATAAAGAGAGCAACCTTCCCTATGTCCCCCGCGCTCTTGAGCAGCTCGGTCTTTTGCTGGAGTAGATCATTGCGCACCTGCTGAACGATTTCAACAGCCTGTGCTTCCCCTTCTGCGAGGATCTCCGTAGCCCGACGTTTCGCTTCTGCCTCGATGATCACTTCCGAGCTGTTCTTAAGTTTCTGGAGGTCTGCGTTGATTTCTTCAACTTTGCGTTGACCTTCGCTCCTGGCCTGGGAGATCGCACTGTCGGCCTCCAATTGAGCCTTCTGGATATCAGCATCGCACTGACGCCGAAACATTTCTACCTCTTGCTCTACCTGGAGGATTTTCTCATTGGCGATGTTCTCAGCCACGATCATGCGGCGTTTGGAATCGGATTCTGTACGCTCGGCGCGAGCACGCAGACGAGCTTCCTCGATTTCGACTTCTTGCCGCTTCTGAGAGAGGGTTTTGTTGGCAAGATTCGCAATGTAATTGGATGTATCCCAGATACGCTGGAGCGATACGGAAACCACATCCACACCGAAGGTGCTCAGGTCTTGCCGACAATCATCGAGGAGCAATTGACGAAAAAGGGC
Organism: Candidatus Poribacteria bacterium; assembly: GCA_024278235.1. Classification (GTDB taxonomy): domain Bacteria; phylum Poribacteria; class WGA-4E; order JAJRTO01; family JAJRTO01; genus JAJRTO01. Next base: position 1,769 of record JAJRTO010000116.1, on the reverse strand, counting down.
TCGTTCTCCTTCAGTGTCAGCGCCCTCGGCGTTTTCGACACTTCCACTCAGTTCTTCATCGCCGATCCCCTCAGCACTCTCCACCATTCCGATCGCCTGGAGCGGCGTGGTTTTGTTGAGCGCGGCACGGAAGTTACCTATCATCGTCTGCTGTATCTGATCCTGAATCTGATCTCGAGACTTACCCAGCAGTTGCTGCACCGCGCTGTAAAGCAACTCTTCATCTGAATCATCGATACAAACACATGCGGTGGCATCTGCACCGACAGTGATGCCATTGGCGGAGTTCACGTTATCGATCTCCACATTGATGGGAATGATGGTGAGATCGATGGTTTGCACACTTTGAATAAAAGGAATCACGGTTGTCCATCCTCCCTTCTGAATGCGAAAACCGTACTCCTTGCCTCCCGCAATGGTTTTCGTGCCACCGGTGACTACCATGATCTGGTTGGATGGACACACGCGGATAAATGCTCGAAGTATCCCGACCATCCCTAAGAACACCGCAATTGCGAGAATACCTGCAACGGCGCCTCCACCAGCTTCCAATGCTGCTATAAACTCAGACATCTCCTGCTCCTTTCCGGGCAATATCATCCTCAACGTGTACACACTCTTCTGTTACGTCCGTGATCCAGACAATATCTCCTCTCTCGAACTGTGTGTTCGGTGCGGTTGCCAGGGCATACTGTTCCGTGACGTTCATACCAATCTGGACCCGTACCTTTCCCATTTTGTCATGTGAAATCGGGACAGTCACTGTTGCACGCTGGAAGAGCAGATCCTCCATACGCAGTGAGGAGTCTGTATCGCTACGTTGGAATCGAAAAAACGCACGAGCCAGGACCAAAGCAACCAGCCCTGCCGGGAGAGCCCAGACGAGACTCATAACGGTAGTTCGTCCTGTGGATATTGCGACCCAACCTGTTGGGCCAAATCCGAGGCTGAAGTAGACCAGGCTACGTAAGTACGAGAGTACAGATAGGATAGCAACGCCACCATGCGGAGTCTCTACTGTATCCGCGTCGCTGGTAGCCTCGTGATCCGTACTATCGGCCTGATCTCCATGATCTGTGTCTCCGTCGAAATGACCTGCATCATCCATATCGCCGCCGTCGTGGTCATCGTGGTGTCCCAGGATCCCCAGGAAATCCATGAGGGTAACACCCACTGAAAACACGGTACAGCCGATGTAGATGCTCTGTAAAGATGCCATCGGATACCTCCTCTTCATACCAGGTTTGCTTAGCTTTCCTGTATCGCCCTTCCCCTCCCCATGGTTGACCTGAACCCTATGACCGTTGTTAATGATATTCAGTGGAACTGTCTCGTAGCCAAGAATCGAATACACACTGATATAATCGACTGCAAGAAAATGACCACATCGCTATTATATCAGAAAGTGGATGTAACTGCAAGATTCACGGATGATGAGACGCGCTCGCTTGATAAACGTGGCTCATCAGGGTTCCGTGTGGGAAATAGTCAGCTTTCAGGCATCAGGCTTCAGTAGCTGGCTTACTCGGTGATGCCTGACACCTGAAGTCTGATCTCTAGTGGTTGAATACTCGTGACCACACGCAAGTCGGATGAACCAACGTTTTTTGAGACCAAATGGGAAAGGTTCCTCAGAGGAGTGGCCTCCCGGCCACGATGATCGCGTCCAGGAAGACGCTCCTGCGGCGAAAATGTGAGGTACTGAGTCTTGATGCTAAATCAAAAATGTGATACAATAAAATTTATGGGGCATCTGTCCTTGTTTGTGG
>JAJRTO010000115.1 GCA_024278235.1 Candidatus Poribacteria bacterium | reverse complement strand
CATGGAAACACGCTGACCGGCCAGGAGATCTATGGCGGTCTCTTCGAAGGTGCTCCTGAACTGTTTGATGTGGTGCTCACCAATCCGCCATTCGGCGGCAAGGAAGGCAAGGAGGCACAGACCAATTTCGACTACAAGACGAACTCCACACAGGCGCTCTTCCTCCAGCATGTGATCCGGAACTTGAAGGATGGCGGGCGATGCGGCATCGTCCTGGATGAAGGATTGCTCTTCCGCACCAACCAGGATGCCCTCGTCAAGACCAAGAGGAAATTGCTCAACGACTGTGACCTATGGTGCGTCGTGAGCCTGCCCACCGGAGTCTTCACGGCGGCGGGTGCGGGAGTCAAGACCAACCTGCTTTTCTTCACCAGGGGCAGTCCCACGCGGGAGATCTGGTACTACGACCTGACCGATGTAAAAGTCCGCAAGAAGACGCCACTTACGCTGGAGCACTTCGAGGATTTCTTCCACCTCCTGCCTGAGCGCGCCGACAGCCCGCTGTCCTGGACCATTGACATCGAGGCGCGCAAGAAGGTTGCGGCGGAAGAGGCGCGGCCTTTCAGAGAGAAGGCCACACGGTGGAAGCAGGAAACCGCCCGGTGGAAAGAGCGGCTGAAGGAACTGAAGAAGGCCAGGCCACGCGATGAGGCGGCCATCGCTGAGGCCGAGGAGAGGATCAAGTCGCTGACGAAGGAAGCGAGAAACGCAGAAAAACGGGCGAAAGAGATTGAAGATGCGGTCTACGACCTCAAAGCCGTGAACCCAAACAGGAAGCCTGAGGTCGACACACGTACTCCCGAAGAACTTCTTGACATCATCGAAGCCAAAGGCAAGGAGATCGCCGAGGCGCTATCTATTCTGAGGTTTCCAGAAAATCCATCAATCCCTTGATTTTGGTGTTGCCATTGGGTATCCGATGATGGTTCGATCTTGCGTGTCTTGATTCCATATGGTAGCATAGCATACAGAGCGTTCAAGGGGACTCAGCAGTCTCATGAAAGTTCCGAACACAGAACATGCCGTCGTAGACATTCGTAAATTGCGCGATTACTGTCTGAATCCGCTACATGATGATGGCAAACATAAAGCACGCTTATTCGCGGCTGCACTTGGAATGACTGCTGATGATGCAGAAGAGTTACGTAACACCTTGCTGGAAGCTGTCAAGACACATGACGCACAATTGGGACGGCATGACGCATATGGTCAACGCTATGTTGTTGACTTTATGCTTGTTTGGCGTGGCAAACAGGCAATGATTCGGAGTGCCTGGATTATCGAACATGATTCAGATACACCGAGATTGACATCTTGTTATCCATTGTAGAATGCAGGTGGTAATAGATTATGAACATCAAACTACTTGATGTCGTTGCTCTTACAGGCGATTTGCCTGAATACAATCTTAGGCGCGGGCAAGTTGGCACAGTGGTTGAGATTCTTGCAGATGGCAAAGCGTTTGAAGTCGAATTCAGCGACCGTGACGGACACACTTATGAATCGGTCGGTTTGCGACCTGATCAAATTATGGTACTTCACTATGAACCAATCAAAGCTCAACCAATGTCTGCTGTGGAACAGACTGTCCATGCCTAACCCTTATGAGATCACGTAATACCTCTGTGATCGCTGCTTTCAATATCATCGAGCGTTTCCCATACGCCGTTGGGAACACAGACATGAGAGAATCGTTTGAAACTGAACGGTTGGTGATCCGCCGATTCTTACCTGGCGACGCCACCGATCTGTTCGAACTACGATACGAAAAATGCGAAGAAAATTCCTACCTGTTTTCATCTGGTCGAGTCTGACGATCCTCTGCCTCTCTCCCTGTAGTTCCCTGGATGCTCAGGGAGTCTATTCCGAGAACTTCAACGAGATGCTGCCTACCGTAGTGCTTGAAGGATGGGAACGATACGATGAGCCATTGGCGGAAGGGAGTCCGTCACTGTGGGTATATAAACGGTTTCTGGATCGGGTTGCCATCGCACAGATATCCAATATTTACGGGCCGGGTGTGCATCACCGGGGGACCTGGATCACGCGCAAGGATGAGGTGTGGCGGGATGGATCCATCCGTGTTCTCATGACCTGCACCGACAACGATGTCGTGGGATTGCTGTTCCGTTACGTCGATCCTCAGAACTTCTATGTCTTCGACATGACGGAACAGAAGCGACGTCCGTGGGATGGGATGCAGGATAGTCGTTGGGCTCGTGTTCAGAAGTGCCGGAACGGGGAATACACGCTTTTAACGCTGGATGAATCCCGAACGTACCACAATAACGATGGCATCTGGCATGAAATGCGAGTGGATATGCAGGGAGATCACTTCCAATTTTTCTTTGATGGAACACAGATCTTTGATGTGGTGGACCCGTCTCAGCCGATAATGGAAGGGAGCATTGGCCTTGCATCATGGGCTCAATCGAGTGTGCTCTTTGATGATCTCCGTGTCGATGGTATCCTGATCGATGATTTCAATCGAGATGTGAAATCGACGACGCCTCCGGGATGGACCGCCTACGAAGAACCCGGCCTGCGAGAGGGGCCTGCCCACTGGCAGGTCGGCAAAATCGGGGACGAACAGGCACTGGTTCAATACGCGAACGCTCATAAGCCCAATGATGACAGACGCGGCACCTGGATCGTGTTGGACGACCGCAGTTGGCGGCGCATGACGCTCGATTGGGATATGTACAATACCGACGATGATGTTGCGGGCGTTCTCTTCCACTATCAGGATGCGGAGAACTTCTATATCATGGAGATGACCCTGCAGCCACGTGCACCGGACCGGAACCTTGAAAAGACGCCCTGGGCGCGCCTGAGAAAATGTGTGTCCGGCGAGTACAGGGTGATCGCATGGGTCGGTGAGGCTGTCTATCAGAAAAACCGGTGGCATCACGGCAGGATCACAGTGGATGGGCTTCAGATCCGCGTGTGGATGGATGACAACCTGGTTCTGGAGGTGATCGACGAAATGCCTGCGCCACAGGAGGGTAGCATCGGCTTCTCGTCCTATGCACAACAGGTGGTAGCGTTTGACGATGTCCGTGTCATCGGCCCACTACCAGTCCCGGTTTATGAATCGTCTCCGGCGATCTGGGGCGATGTTAAGAGAAGAGTTCAAAATTCCCCTTGAGATCAAGATCATAAGCTGCTATAATATGTGAGATAATCAACCTGGGATTTTAGTCACGGTCTTGTCTCCACTACCAGTGGTGTGGGAACTCCACCCCGTATTTAGGTGATTTCTGAGGCTTCTGGAGGCTAAAGTTGCGGGAGACGAAGGGAGGCCAAGACGTTTGCTCCAAGTTAACGTGAACCCAAGCGAGAGTTTTGATAAGGCGATCTCTCGGTTCAAACGTGCTTGCGGTAAAGAAGGTATTGTCACCGAGATCAAGAAGCGTAGCTATTATGAGAAACCGAGTGATCGCAAACGACGTTTGGAACTGAAGCGACAACGTAAGATGAAGCTAAAGATGCAGAAAGTTAAACGAAGGGGAAAACGCTGATAAAACCGAGAATTTATTCGTTGATGTATCCTCACTAATTTTCTGTATTCAGAGAACATTTATATGAAACGGCCGTCTGAATAATAAATCAGACGGCCGTTTTTTTGTAGCGAGATCCTGGTTTTTTCTGGACTACCAGTTTTCACCTAATAGCTCAAAATAGGACTGTGGATGCAGGCAAGCGGGGCAAGTTGCCGGAGCCCCTTCGGCCTCATGGAGGTAACCACAATTCCTGCATCGCCAAACGACGGTTTCGTCTCTCTTGAACACACGCCCACCCTCGAGGTTATCAGCCAGTTCTTTATATCGCTTTTCATGCTGTTTTTCTGCAATCGAAATCGCATCAAGCGCCGAAGCGATCTGCTTAAACCCCTCTTCCCTTGCTATTTCGGCGAAGCCCGGGTACATTTCTGTCCATTCATACTTCTCCCCGGCAGCGGCTGCTCGCAGGTTTTCAAGGGTCGTTCCGATCTCACCCGCCGGAAATGTTTCCGTAATTTCAATTTCGCCGCCTTCCAGGAATTTGAAGAACCTCTCGGCATGTTCCTTTTCCTGATCTGCCGTTTCTTCAAATATATGGGATATTTGCATGAACCCTTCTTTTCTTGCGGCCCCGGCAAAATAGGTGTACCTGTTTCTCGCTTGAGATTCTCCGGCAAACGCAGTCAACACATTTCTCTCGGTTTTGGAACCTTTGATACTTTTCGACATTTTTCACCTCTCAGATTCTTGTTTTAGACATCGCATGGCTCAAAAGCCTGTTGCATCGCTTTGATCGGATCTTCCTTTGGGGAAAACTCGTGTCCCACGTACATATGATAACCGCTTTCCGTGATAGCCTTCATCACAGGAGGATAGTAGATTTCCTGCGTTTCATCCATATCCCGGCGTCCCGGGTTGCCAGCCGTGTGGAAGTGGCCAATATAGTCGATGTTCTCCGTGATGGTACGGATCAAATCGCCTTCCATGATCTGCATATGATAGATGTCATAGAGTAATTTGGCGCGCGGTGAATTGACACACTTCGATTGATTGATACGACCCATCGTGCGTTTCCTTTCTGTGATGGTTCATCTGGTGCAGTCTCGGCAGAAATAGTTGGACAATCTTGTTCAGGAAACGAGCATCGCTGTGCCGGAGCAGCCTGGCTCTCCGTTCAACGTTCAACGTTCAACGTTCAACGTTCTCACGAAGCCACACGCACGTGTCCAACTATCTGTCTTGGTTTTGCACTGGGAACCATCTCCGTCAATAGCTCCGAAATCCGTTAAATACCCGAACGGTTCATCCGGCTTGAGT
>JAJRTO010000114.1 GCA_024278235.1 Candidatus Poribacteria bacterium | reverse complement strand
TTTAAAATTGCCGCTTTGAGAAATCCCCCTCAATCCCCCTTTACGAAAGGGGGAAGCGGTTCCCCCCTTTGAAAAAGGGGGGTTAGGGGGGATTTGAGATCTCCCTGCGTTGGTGCAATCTTAAACTGAAAACGGTATCAGACACTACGGGTATTGAACGAAGAAAGATTTCTCAGGAGATCAGCTTCCCACAGATGATCGAACCATTGTGGTCGTCAAAGTGGAAGATACCTGGACACGCATGCAAAGCGAACTCCCCACATATCCCTATCCTTTAGCATCTGTCGTCTGATGGGATCTCTACTGAATTCTGTCAATCGACCGATCTTATCAGAAGGCACCGGACCATCCCATCATCCACGCCATCCGCACGAAAACTCTCGATCTGCCTGAAGAAATGGGAAACGAGGAAATGCGGCAATGAAGCGTTGCGAATATTCCGCACTATGTTCCTACATTGCATTGTTCTCCTGCCTGGGCATCACGTTGTCATGGGGATGGGTTACTTTTACGGACGTGACCGAAGAAGCCGGAATCCGTTTTGTTCACACGAATGGTTCCACAGGGGAACATCTCTTTCCAGAAACTATCGGATCCGGCTGCGCTTTCGTCGATTATGATCAGGATGGATGGATCGATATCTACTTTGTCAACGCAGGAGATTTCCAGAAGGATGGCGCTCCGAACGTCCTCTATCGTAACAATGGGGATGGGACATTTACGGATGTGACCGAAGCGGCAGGTGTTGGAGATACGGGGTTTGGCGCAGGGGTGACTGTTGGTGATTACAATGGCGATGGTTGGGAGGATCTCTACATCTGTAACTACCGAACGAATATCCTCTATCGTAACAATGGGGATGGGACATTTACGGATGTGACCGAAGCGGCAGGTGTTCGCGAGCCACGCTGGAGCGTATCCAGCGCATGCTTTGATGCTGACAATGATGGGGATCTGGATCTCTACGTGGTGAACTATGTCGCCTATGTGAGGGAACGTGACAGATGTTCCCGCTATGGGCTCAGCTCCTACTGTGCGCCCGAAACCTTCGATCCTGAGATGGATGCTCTCTATCGCAACAACGGTGATGGGACATTTACAGACATCTCTGAAACAGCAGGAATCACCCTTGCTGGCCGAGGACTGGCAATCGTCGCTGGAGACTACGACAACGATGGAAACACCGATGTGTTCGTTGCCAACGATATAAGTCCTGATTTCCTCTATCACAATCTTGGTGATGGTACGTTTGAGGAAATCGGCCTGATCGTTGGCATCGCGTTAAGTGGCGACGCAACCATGGGAAATGGTATGGGGATTGATCTCGCTGATTTTGACAATGATGGTTGGCTCGATCTGGTTGTGACAAATTTTCAGGATCAGGTCAACACGCTCTATCACAATGATCAGGATGGCTTCTTCACAGATGTCTCCTTTGTATCGGGCACAGGGTTACCGAGCTTGTCACTGTTAGCATGGGGATGCGGTTTCATCGACGTTGATAACGACGGTTGGCGGGATCTCTTCATTGCAAATGGACACGTTCATGACAATATCGAACAGTACAACGACGTGGGGAAATACGCTCAGCCTAAGCTGTTATACCGCAACGAGGGTGAGGGTATCTTCTCAGACATGTCGGCTGAGAGTGGTGACACACTTCAGATACCACAGGTGAGTCGCGGTGCAGCATTTGGTGACTATGATAACGACGGTGACATCGATATTCTTGTCAATAATCTCGACACGCCGGCGACTCTTTTGCGCAATGAGGGAGGCAATGATAATGGGTGGATTCGGGTGGCCGTCCAGCCACCCGCTCTATCGGTAGGAGCACGAGTCTGGGTGGAAACTCCCGATGGATTACGCCAGATGGACGCGATCCACAGCGGTGGAAGTTACGCCTCGCACCATGACACACGACTGCTGTTCGGGGTCGGCGAGGCAAACGTTGTGCGCGTATGGGTCAAATGGAAAGATGGCGTAGAGAGCAATATGGTCGAGACACCAACGAGACAAACGCTCACCTTCCGCCATCCGAGATTCTGAACGCGTGAATCGTCCCCATACTGGTACTGACGAAGAGACTGCCATTGGCAACCGCAAGACCGTATGCTTTCCCTGCCACCTTATCTGCCCAGGTCTGGGCCCCTGTTCTGGCGTCAAAAGCAGCAATTTCGCCGTCCCCTCCCGCTAGAAGCACATCACCTGCCAAAATAAGCTCATAAGGGAAATGACAGGGCACATTCCATATGGTCTTTCGCTGGGCACGATCAATCGCTTACAATGCATCATCCGCCAGCACGTAGGCGGTATCATCGGTTCTATCGAAAACCATCGGTGCGACCCGCCCCTGCGGCACGTACAGCTTCGTCGATGAAGCCAAAAGGGCTCCCTCTGTTCTTCTCCTACAATGTGGTGCCCGGCCTCTTTCTTTATAAATCCGACACCAATCGCTCAACATAATCCAGAGCCTCTCGGATACTATCGCGAGCGTTGGCAGACGCGCCTTTCTCGACACACAGAGGGCCTGTATAGCCTGCATCTCTGAGTATCTGGAGACTTTTCTTGAGATCGGATTCTCTTCGATTGCCGTTGCCATCCTCCCAGGATTGAATTCCGTCCTCGCTATAATTGTATACTTTGATATGGCACGAGAACGCCCGGGGAGCGAGGATGCGCATCCCGGCTTCCCAGTCGCCTGCCGGGAAGTTCCCGGTGTCTGGACACGTGGCAAACCACGGAGTATCCACACCTTCAAGAATGCGAGCGAGGTTCTCTGGGGAAGAAGAAACGCCGCCGTGATTTTCTATCAGCAGCTTGACTCCTGCCTGCTCCCCAACGGCAGCGAGTTCCTGATAGGCTTCGATGACGCGGACGATGGCATCCTCGTCATTTGCGTGCCCTGTATTGATTCGGATCGCCTTGCAGTTCAATGCAGAAGCCGTATAGAACCACTGTTTGAGTGCTTCGATGTCTGTACGTCGTACGGCGGGATCAATCCCGGCGATATTGCCCATATCCACGGCGATGTTGTGGGTATGAAGGCCGCTGTCTTCAAGATTCCGACGTAACTGATTCAGATAGCTCGCATCCTGATTCTCGAAGAAACGAGAGCATAGCTCCACGGTCTTCACACCGTAAGAAGCACATACCGCCGGGAACTCCAGTAAAGTGAGCGTTTTCTCGCGGAGGATCTCTCCGCTAAGTATCCATCCTGCAATGCCAATTTCATATGCCATTGGATAGGTTTCCCTTCCGTGATACGTGAGATATGATGAACTCCTGTTTGTTCGGCCAGACATAAACATGACATAGGTGAGGATACAGGATTTGGACGTGTGCGTCAAGTGTATCCTGGTTGGGTGGGTCTTGTCATCGCTGTCAGAACCCCGAGGTTCGTTCCTGGGGTGTTTACCATCGCCATCCTGAACTTGAGCGATACCACTGTCTTGAATGTGGTCGCACTTTCAATGACTTGACAGGAACACTCTTGGATGGGAGCAAGGTGTCTCCCCGATGAAGAGCAAGACAGCGACGAGGGCATGCACGAAAGGAAATGAAACCGATCCTGTTCGTAGATCAGTCCAGATCACACGGATCCTGTTTCAGCCGCACAAGGTAATAAAGAACATCCTCCCGCAGGGAGAAGCCTTCCGCTGTCCCCACCTCTTCCAGCGGATACCCACGAGCATCCAGCGCGACCGCGTGGAGTGAGTGAGCATCAGGGCGCGTGAGGGACACGAATCCGTCCAACGTGCGAACCATGAGTGGTGGTCCGCCGAGGGACGTGATCTGTTTCAAGCCATCGTCCTGCTTCGTCGTCTGCCATCCGAGATGCTTCTCCTCGCTCATGACCTGGACCAGGAGTTTTTCGGACTCGCGGATCGGATGCCCGTCCATCGAGACGATGAGGATCGTCCCGTACTCCATGCCCGTCTCGAACGCTACGTCCCCGAACTGGAATTGCCCAACCTTGCCGAGGAAACCGCTCGCACCCTGGACGTAGGGAGAATGGATGGACACGATTCCTTGCCCAAAATCCCACGTCAACTCGCCAGTCGTGCTCTTAACCACATCCGCTTCCCGGTCGATGAACCGTGACAGGTCCACCATCTCCGATGGACCGTTTTTCTCAGAGAGAACCATCTCGACCTTCCCGACCAGGAAGGCCAGCGGGTCGAGGCTCGACACGTTTTCCACAGAAGTCCTTGCCCCCGGCGGGGGGTCCATCGCCCGCAGCGCGTCCAGGTTCATCGGTTCTACCCCGGGCGCTCCCTTGAGAGCGAACAGATCAGCCAACGTCAACTGCATCATGACGACCGGATCGGCGGGGCGGATCCCCCTCTTCCGATAGAGGAGTGCCAACGCCGGGAACTGCCCCATCACGGCGGGCGTCTCGATGGCAAACTTGGTAAGCCTCCTCTGCCAGGATGGTCCGGCGAGGGCGAAGAAGAAGATCCCGTCCGTCCCCTGCAATGCCCCATAGGCCGCTGCCAGCACGGGGAATTCTGCACGAAATCGGTTCGGCGGAGGCCAGTTCACCTCGGTGATCGTCGAGGGCTTGCCGTTGTAGGTCAGATCCATGATCGGCAGCCCACCCTCGATGCCATCTCCCGGCAGCGCACTTCGGTCGCCGAAGCGGTGCCCTTTTCGGATCGAGTAGGAGGCGCCATCCCCCTCGTGAGGGCCGCCGAAATATCCATGTCGGTCGAGGAAATCGCAGGCCAGGTTGCTCCACTTGTCCAGCGGTCCCAGATACCGGGGACTCGCCGTCTTCCAGTTCGACCCATAAATGCACCCCTGGAATCCGAGCGTCTCCTTCAGGAACGCCCCCATCTCTTCGAAAAACGCCCTCTGATGACGCGCCAGGAACGTCGCCGTGTCCTGCGCTCGCTTGTCCCTCCGATTGAATAGCTCCCAGAGGGGCAAAAACCCGATCCGCCCCGCTTCGAGATCGTCCCGCTCATGCGTTCGTCCTCCCCAGGCTTCCAGCGTCTTCTCCAGCGACCCGTAGCGTTCCCGAAGCCACGCGGCGAATCGTTCTTCCAGGATTGCCATCTGCGCGTGCGGGATCCGCTCATAGGAGAACGTCCAGAAGAGAGTGGAATCCTCGTTCACCAATTCGGCGATGGCGACCGCCGGTTCGTCCTTAAGCGGCACGCCCGTGTAGGGATTTCGCGTGGTGAGCAGAACCTGCCACCAATCCCGATAGATCGCCTGGAACGTTGGGTTGAAAAAGAGGAGGGCGAACGGGTGTTGCCCCTGGTATCCTGCAAAGCCGTGTTTTTCCTCGTCGAGACGGAGCCAGAGGGGGAAGTAGATGGAGAGGGCGGTGTAGATCCCCTCCCGTTTCATCGCCGCGATGAAGTAGAAGAGCTGATCGAGATAGCCCTCGTCCACCTGGCGGATCGCCTCGTCGCGCCAGATCCGACCGTGGACGCGCACAATGTTCACGCCCAACTTGGCCAGGTAGCGGGCGAGGTAGTCGAGATACGGTCTGGGAAGCCGCACGATGTCGGGACCGGCGTTCACCCCCCAGAACCGCACCGGTTCCCCTGTCTCGCCATGCACGAAAGTGTCTCCCTGAACCTGGATGAACCCTTGTTTCCCGGCGAATCGCTCGTTCAGGAAACGCAGGTCGATGGGAGATTCGACGAACGGATCGGCTTCCGGGTCGAAAGCGAACCACCCCGGTTCGCTCACCTCCGACCGTTCTCCGGGTTTGTCCTTTCCTCTGGGGAACCAGACGTGGGGAATCAGGAGGAAACAGTCGAAGGCAGCGGCTCCACTGGATTGAGTCAACTCGATTCGCAGCGCGTGGGTACCGGCGTTCAGCTTGATCTTTCCCGCATGGATCCAGTTAGCTCCGATGAACTTTCTCAGATCCTCGCTATCGAGCAGGGCGATGTCCCGGCTGACCTGTTGCCAGGGCTGTCCGTCGAACCGCCATCGGAAGGGGCCATGCTTCCAGAACTTCCGGACGTAGAAATGATACTCGGCGTCCTGGGGAACCTGCACTGTGTATTCCAGCCACATGGGTGTCTCACCGTAGTCCCCCGCGACCCCGATCCATTGATCCTCGGAGAGCACGGCGGCCTCCTGGGGGTTCGCCGGCCGGAAGGGGTTTTGCTGGAGTGGGGGAAAGTTGGTGGCCGTCGGGGTTTCCGCTTCCCACCATACCCAGTCGGATCGGGACGGAGGGAACGACGCCACTTCGGCGAGGATTCCGGCATGGATACCATTGATCATGAACAGAACGACTCCAAGTGCGAACGAGAGTTTATCAATCATCGGACCTCCAGTGGGAAAGCGACGGCTGCTTGAGGATACGCTTGTGTGATGGTTTGAGTGTACTCCGGAAACACCTACGAGTCAAGTTGGAAGTTTGCACGTTACTCCATCAACTGAATGCCCTGCTGACCCACTGACTGTCCGATAGTACATTGCGGAATCCGGGATGCAAGTCAGTGGCGAAGCCCTGAGAATCCCCAACAGGAACGTTGGCGATGGCACTTCGATTTCTGCTCGATACGGACGTGATCATCTGGCACCTGCGTGGGCATGAGCCGACCGAGAGGTTGTTGGAATCGATAGAGTTAGAGCCAGGATGAGGAAATCCCCTCCTCGCTTCGCCACTTCCAGGTATTCGGGACACCCGAAGCGGCGGTAGGCTTCGAGCAACGCCGAGATGCAGTCGCGGATAGTGTGGTCGTTGAGTATGTAATAGCGCCAGAATGAGGTAAAATTGGGGTATCTCTCCATAGTCAAACAGTTATGCGACGATC
>JAJRTO010000113.1 GCA_024278235.1 Candidatus Poribacteria bacterium | reverse complement strand
TTGGATGCCCACCTTCGTGGGCAAATCGGTGAGGTAGATGCGCCCTTGGTTCGAGACGATTTGCGCTGACCGCAAATCTCTCACCAGGACGTAAGTGTTTTGGTGCCGCAAATACAACCTCCATCCTCATCCTGAGGAACACAGCACGTAGTCGCTGTGTTGTCTCGAAGGATGGGACGGAAATCTTTAACATCTGAATTTAGTAAACTGTCACCGTAATCCCGGACTTATGCCAGACGGGGTTTCGTGACTAGTCACAACCCCGTCTGAAAGTTTATACCAGCGTTCAGGTAAGCATGAACATTGCGGGCGGGGGATACCCCGCCCGGCAAGGGTGAAGATCCAACTTTTTAGCGCCTGCCCAACGATGCGAATCTGGGTCCCGGGATCTAGATCCAGATTTACATCGGGATGACGTTGAGTGGGGTGAATGCGCGGGTGATCACACCGAACTGGTCGGCTCCCTCGAAGGCATCAATTTTGCGATTTGCTCTCCTATCTCTCCTCGTCACCCCGTTGAAGGATTACTCAGCTAGGATTCATGCTGCCTTAAATGTTTTTGCGCCAAAAAGTTGCATAGACCTTCCTCATTGCGGAACAGCGTGTAAGCGTTTACGTTCATTCGGCTGAGGTCATTCAGAACACGATCTCGCTCTTCACCTGGCATTACGAATTTCACAAGTATGTCCTGCTCTTCGTTGTTATTCTCCGACACAAATTCCTCATGCGGCACAAAAACTTCACAGTCCTTTTTCAATTGAGTGCACACGGTGTATTGGCCTTGTTGAATATGATGCCGCTCATGCGTGTTGAGGTGAGGTCCTATTGAATGAATTTGGGGTGCGCCGCATACCCCAGACTTTCCATGACCGGTTATTTCCATGTAGGCATACACCGCGACATCACGATCTAGATCTGCATTCGCGTAAGCGAAATAGGCAGCAATGTATGGTGACGCTGTCCAGTCCAATAGCGGCGATGGGAATCCATGATGTCGGAGCTGAACTGCAAGTTCCAAGAAAGTTTGATCTTGACTAAGGGACACCCAATTCTGCCATTTTTCGCTATCCGGTACCATAAGATAGTCGGTGCCCATGTAGGAGTTATACTCGGCACAACAGCTGCTAACGTACTTAGCGTATTTCTGGACCGTGCATTGGGAATGGCCATACCGTTCTAGTGAAGTTTCCAGTTCATACTCATGCCTGCTCAGTCCCCGGTAAAGAATCTGATAGTGCGATTGACTGCGACGTACTCCGCCCTTTGGCGAGGGGAAATGATCCATGTGGCAATGGATGAATTCCTCAAAAGAGGAATCGTTAATCTCTTTCATTCGTTCAGCCTAAGGTGGTTTAGCATCGGTGTCAGAAGGAGGCATCGTAAATTGACACTCTGGATAACGACACCAGGAGGGATAACTCTTCATGTCATCGCAAGATCAATCTCGTATGTCGCTTGATATCACCCCCCACAACCCCCATCACACATCCAGATTAGCCACATTGAGCGCGTTTTCCAGAATGAACTCGCGCCGCGGTTCGACCACATCGCCCATCAGCTTGGAGAAAATCTCGTCCGCTTCGTCGAGCTCACCGACCTTGACCTGCAACATCGTCCGGGTGTTGACGTCGAGCGTCGTCTCCCAAAGCTGGTCCGGGTTCATCTCGCCCAGCCCTTTATAGCGCTGCAGCGCCAGCCCTTTCCGGCCGGCTGTGAAGATGGCGTTCAGAAGCTGGCTCGGCGCATGAATGGCCAGGTCTTTGTCGCCCCGTCGAAGTGTCGCTGGTTCGCCGAAAATCGCCGCTAGCTCATCGGTCAGCTTGTTGAGCTTGCGCGCGTCCGCCGATGAAATAAGACGCTCGTCAATGACATGGGCTTCACGTACACCGCGCACCGAACGGCTGAACATCAGGCCCTGCTCCTCATCGAGCCGGCCTTCCCAGTCCCGTTCGGTTTCCTCCGACAGCGCATCAAGCTGTTTCACCACCTGTTTGACCACCCGGTCAGCCAGGGCGGTGTCGTCGAAAATCTTCGGTGTCAGTCCACCGGCAATGGCCACCTGCTCAACCAGAAATCTCGGATAGCGCGAATGCATGCTATCGAGGATGGTTTCCGAGCGGCGCGCGGTGCCGATGATTTGAAGGAGATCCGCCCGCGCTCTTTCCTCACCCGAGGCAAGCGCCAGAACCGTGTCCTCAAGCCCGGCCTCGATGAGAAAATCCTGCAGTGCGGGTTCGTCCTTGAGATATTGCTCGGAGCGGTTGCGCGTCACCTTGTAAAGCGGCGGCTGGGCGATATAGAGATGGCCCTTTTCCACCAGCTCCGGCATCTGCCGGTAAAAGAAGGTCAGAAGAAGCGTCCGGATATGGGCGCCGTCGACATCGGCATCAGTCATGATAATTATCTTGTGGTAGCGCAGTTTCGAGAGATCGAAATCATCGCGGCCAATGCCGGTCCCAAGTGCTGATATGATGTTGGTGACCTGCTCGCTTGAGAGCATCTTGTCGAACCGGGCACGCTCCACGTTCAGGATCTTGCCGCGAATAGGCAGGACGGCCTGAAACTCCCGGTCACGCGCCTGTTTCGCCGATCCACCAGCAGAATCGCCCTCCACGATAAAGAGTTCGGTATTGACCGGGTCCCGGTCCTGGCATTCGGCCAG
>JAJRTO010000112.1 GCA_024278235.1 Candidatus Poribacteria bacterium | reverse complement strand
GGCTGTAGGTGCAGATCCCGGCTGGCGTCATTGTCCTGCAGATGAAAGGTGATGATTCGATCTTTGAGTGTTTCAAATGTCCCACGAAAATCATGATTGCAGTGGGCATGTCCCGTGTCGAAACAGATTCCGAGCGACGGTGAATCAATCGCCTCAACAAATTCAAGCAGTTCATCCGCTTGCTCCCCAGGATGACCCGGCAGCATGTTCTCTAACCCCAACTGCACTCCTGCATCCTCCGCCGCCCGTGTGAGTTCGGGGAGGCTTCTCCTGAGTGCCTCTGCAGTCGAGCCCTTATGTTCCTCGTTGATATTCACCCCGGGGTGGATGACCACAACCTGAATACCGGCGAGTGCAGCACGCGGTAGCAGACGTTTCTGGACAGCCAGCGCCTGCAATCTCTCGTCATCATCCAGAGCGGAGAGATTATTCCCCTTACCGAAGGGCGCGTGCACTGACCAGAGCTGGACGCCATGTTCCTGGACACTCTGTTTCAGTCCGGCCACTTCTTCTTCCGATTTCTCCAGGAGATATTGGTAGCCGATCTCAATGGCCTGTACCTGGTTGGTCTCCAGCTTCCTCCAGGTTTCTTCCAGCGGTTCTAATCCTGTAACAACAGCAAATGTCATAATCGAGCCTTTCCGGGCTGAGGATTTGCGATCAACCTGATCGGTGACGAAAATTGTGGACTACCAAAGTTGCATCAGTATAATTCATCCCTCAGCGACAATCAATACAATCTTTCCAATATTTGCCCGATCTTCCATCATGCGATGCGCTGCGGAAGCCTGTTCCAAAGGAAACGTCCGTGCAATGACCGGCTTCACGACATCATCGTCATAGAGCCGGAAAATCTCTCTCAGGACATCCCGTAGCATGTCGGGATACACGAGTAGTTTGTTGAGATTCACACCGTAGATGCCCTGGCTGTTTTGGAGCAGTTTGAGTAGGCTGGGACGAGGAAATCGAAGCAGTTCCAGCAGGATTCTCGGCTTGCTCTTGCCAATGAACGTTGCGATACCGAGGCTCACCAAACGCCCATTCGGGCGGAGCAATGCGAGATCTTTGCGCAGTTGTGCACCACCGACGGAATCGAGGATCACGTCCAGTCCCTCACGATGGGTGATCTCCCGGATACGCTTGGCGAAATCCTCCTGACGATAATTGATCGCATGATCGACTCCGAAATCTTGCAGGAATTCGACCTTCGCATCCGAGCCTGCTGTCCCAAACACTTCTGCCCCGGCATGTCTGGCAAGTTGGACGGCTGCGAGTCCCACACCACCTGCAGCCGCATGGATCAACACCCGTGTGTTCCGGGCGACTAATCCCGTGTGGAAGAGAGAATGGTACGCGGTGACGAAATTCAGTGGCATAGCAGCCGCATCGACAAATGGCATATGCTCCGGAATTGGCAGAGCCTCCTGGGCAGATACACATACGTGCTCCGAGTAAGCTCCGAAGTGGGTCAGCGATACCACTCGCTGCCCTGGCTTCCAACCTTCGACGCCAGCCCCCAGATCCTCAACGAGCCCTGCCACTTCGTAACCGGGGACAAATGGTCGCTTCGGGGCATCTGGATAGAGACCACGCCGTGCTACGACATCCGCGAAGTTCACCCCAACGGCATGCACGCGGACGAGCAACTCTCCATCCTGTGGGGATGGTACTTCAATTTCGCGTACCTCCAGAGATTCCGGCGGCCCGGTGCGGACGATAAAGACGGATCGGTTCATGATGAGATAACCTGATGAAATCAATCAAGATCGAGTGGTTTTACATTGATGGAGTCATCGGGGCAAGTTATCCTTTCAGCAGATACTATATCACGGATGCGAACCAGTATCAATACTCAGCTATCAATACTCAGCACTGGCTTTTGAATCCTTTTGGTTCTGGCTCGTTCAGGTTAGGGGACGGCGATGAAATTTGAGACGATTTCGGTACATACAGGCGTTGACAAAGATGATTCTTATAATTCGGTGACGACACCGATCTATCCCACGTGCACATTTGCCTTTGAGGAACTGGAAAAGAAACGACGGGGGTATGATTATACCCGCACGATGAACCCGACACGCAAGGCACTCGAAGAAAACCTTGCTGCGCTGGAGGGGGGTATCGCTGCCTGGGCCACCTGTACCGGGATGGCAGCGGAAACAGCGACGATGTTTCTGTTTCAACAAGGAGACCATATTATTACGGGTCGAGACATCTACTGCGGAACGTATCGCATGTTTGAGCGATGCTTCCAGCAGTTTGGACTTCAGTTCAGTTTTGTGGATATGGGCGATCCGGATCAGGTGAAGCAGGCCATCCGCCCTGAAACAAAGGGCCTTTGGATTGAAACCCCCTCGAATCCCCTACTGAACCTGATCGATATAGCTGCCATGACAGAGATTGCCCACGAGCACAATTTGCTCACGATCGCTGACAATACATTTCTCTCTCCCTACTTCCAACGTCCTTTCGAGTTCGGCGTGGATGTGATCATTCACTCCACAACAAAATATCTCAATGGCCACAGCGATGTGGTGGGCGGCGCCGTCATTGTCAACCGTGAGGATCTGGCAGAGCGGGTCTTCTTCTATGTCAATGGGCTTGGATTGGGTTGCTCACCCTTCGATGCCTGGCTGGTGCTCAGGGGTGTCAAAACGCTTGCATACCGCATGGAAGGTCATCAGAAGAATGCAATGCTCCTTGCCGAATATCTGAAACAGCACCCGGCTGTCACCAGAGTGTACTACCCCGGACTGAAAAATCATCCGCAGCATGAGCTTGCCTGTCGGCAGATGAAGGGGTTTGGCGGGATGCTCTCCTTTGAATTGGATGTACGAAAGGTGCAACCACGAGATTTCTTTGCACGGCTCGAGCTGTTTCCACTGGCTGAATCCCTCGGAAGCGTCACATCACTGATCGAGCATCCGTGGAGCATGAGTCACGTGGCGATGTCTGAAGACGCACGACGTGAAGCCGGCATCTCGGAGAGCACCGTCCGAGTTTCGGTAGGACTGGAAAATGCGGATGACTTGATCGCAGATCTGGATCAGGCGTTGGTGTGAGCATCAACCTTATTTTCCTTGCTCACCGGACAACAGTTCGATCCGGCGAAAGTCGGGAACTTCGACAGGCATCCCTCCGTTCGCGATGGACTGCTCGGACACGAGACCTGGAACGGTAAAGTCCATCGCATCGTAGACATCTATGGGTGGCCTGGTATCGTGAAGAATGCTGTCCACAAAATCCCTCAGCTTAACCCACTCCCACAATTCCAACATTCAGTTGATCTGACATGTTATCCTCCCGAAATACGACGATGTTGCAGAGTAACGGAATCGCAGAGATTTTCTTATCATATCACCCCCCATGAGGGTTTTCACCTGCCTCCAAAGAAGAAATCCTCCGCCGTCTTTTGGAGGATCTGTTTCTTGTCTGTCTCAGAAAGAAAATCCAATCGATCACGAACAAGCGCGATGCTATCTTCGTAAGTGTGAGTCACAACTTGAAAAGGGCAATCACTCGCCCACATCAGGCGTTTGGGTCCGAAGGCTTCATAAACGCGGTGAATGAGTTCCCTCAAGTCATCGTAAGGCGGCATTTTCTTGCCCAACGCATAAAAGGCGGAAACTTTGACCATCACGTTTGTGTGTCTGGCCATCGCACACAACTGGTCGATATGCGCTTCCATGATGGGTTGGCTTGCGCCGATACGGCAGAGGTGGTCAATGATGACGGGAGTCTCCGGGAATCGCTCACATTGCTTATCAAGTGCGGGCAGCGCATCCAGGTTGATGAGTGGGCAGATGGCGAGGTGACGTTCGGCTCCCATACGGAACATGCGCTCAAAGCCTTCGCCATCGAGCCAACTCTCGATGGCAGTGCCCTTCGGTTGTACCCGGAATCCGCGCACTCCCCGCTCCGCCAGACGTGCCATCTCTTCATCGGGTCTCGTGCCATTCCAGTCAACGACCGCAATCCCAGAGAATGTGCCGGGATACTGCTCCATCACATCCAGCATATAGGAGTTGTCAAAACCGTAAAAGCTCATCTGAATCAGCACGATCCGATTCACCCCTGATGGTCTGGCATGCGCGAGGAGCGTTTCCGGGGGAAACGTCGCTGGCTTCATGTCCTCTTTCGCATACGACTCGGCGATTGGATAGTGCTCGAAGTCGTCCGTCCACACATGAACATGAGCGTCGATATATTCCATGACTTTCATTTTGACTTGGCGCCGGCGTAGAAAACGCCACTCTTCTCTTCAAGGCGATCGGTGGCTGTTGGCGGTTC
>JAJRTO010000111.1 GCA_024278235.1 Candidatus Poribacteria bacterium | reverse complement strand
CCCCCTGGGGGGTATGCACCACTTCTGGATGGAATTGCAGCCCGAACAGGCGATGATCCTTATCGGCCATTGCGGCAACGGGCGAGTTGTTTGTATGTGCAATTGCATGGAAGCCGGGTGGACGCCTTGAAATACGGTCGCCGTGACTCATCCAGACCGAGATCGGGGATGACAAGCCTTCAAACAATCTGGTGGGGCCGTCGAACACCAGTTCTGCAAACCCATACTCCCTTTCCTCCGCTGGATCTACGGTTCCGCCGAGCATGTGAGACATCAATTGCATGCCATAGCAGATACCCAGGACGGGCACTCCCAGTTGAAAGATGCGCGGATCACACAGAGGAGCGTCTGGTGCATAGACACTCGATGGGCCTCCGGACAGAATGATCCCTCTCGGCTTGAGTTCACGTAATGCATCAAATTGGATATGGAAAGGATGGATCTCGCAGTAGACATGCTGCTCACGTACGCGCCTTGCGATGAGTTGAGTATACTGAGATCCAAAATCCAGGACTACCATATGTTCTTTCATGACACTTTACCCAACTCCCAGATAGAATGTATTAAAGGAGTATTATAAGGGGAGAAGTACCTAAACGCAAGGGTTTTCAGAGGGACGTAGAGCAGAATTTATGCATATGTGTATAAACTCTACCCGGCTGATATGGGATGTTTTCCAGACCATTGATATTACATGGCACGCAACACCATGTATACTGGGTGGCCCTGGTGAATCCACTGCTTGGCATGGCGTTTGCCTCAAATGGATGGAGGGATTCGGTCACAAGCCGAATAGCCTGGTATCGGGAAAGGAGCTTCCTCTTTCAGTGGCTGACACTCCTGATGTTCCCGCTACGGATGTGGATGTACGTGCGGTTAGCATATCGGGAAGAGCGCGAAGTGCGCGTTTTAGAATGACAGTCTTGTGTTGTCAGGGAAATGGAACACGGGGGCGTTGGAATGTGCTTGATCCGCCCAAAAACGTGTGATATGTTAAACAAAGACAGTAAACTGTTGTCTGTATCCATCAATCGGAAATCACTCAAGGAGGCATCGCATGAATATCGTGATTGTCGCAAGTAAAACGTGTCGTCATCATCCCATCTTGCAACGTCAAATTCAGGATCTGGGTCTCTCCTGTACCATCCAGTATATCGAGGAGCATCCTGAGTTGATCGGGAAGTATGGGATCCGCAGTTCGCCCAATATCGTGGTGGACGATGAGCTGATTTTTCAAGGGAAACCTGGCAAGTCATTGCCGTCATCGTCTGAACTGAAGGAATGTTTTGGGATTCAGTAGCTATCTCTCCGAGATGATCTTCAACAGTACCGCTGAGCCGGTGGTAAAGCTGACTCATCGCGCCGTGATGGTCGTTCGGTGATGGAGGAGGGGACCTATGGATGGGATAGCCCGTCGCAGTCGGTTTGGATTCGTGGTTCTATCCATTTTTCTCATATCCTATAGCATCCTGACGTTCGAAATCGTGCTCACGCGAATCTTCTCAGTGATGGTGAGTTATCACTTTGTATTTGCCATTGTTTCGTTCGCACTGCTCGGACTTGGTGTTGGCGGCATGATGCTGCATCGGTGGCGCCGTCTGTTTTCCATGACCAGCTATTCGACGCATGCTGTTCTCTTTGCGATGCTGATCATCGTCGCTGTCATCAGCATCATTCTCTTGCCCATCTACAAGAGTGATGCCCTGGAGGATCTGGGATTTTGGATCTATCTCCTGCTGGCCACCTCGCCGTTTTTCTTTGCAGGGCTCACCATCGCAGAGATATTTCAGAGATTCGCAGAACGCAGTTCGCTCCTCTATGGAGCAGATCTCCTGGGGGCGACCCTGGGAGCGCTGACGGTAGTACCCCTCCTGAATGCCCTGGGTGGTGTGAATGCTGCATTTACAGTAGCAGGGATCGCCCTGTTGAGTGCTTTGATCCTCGGCTGGTCTCAACGCAAGCTACCCAGGGTTAGTCTGAGTTTGGCGGTGGCCACCATGCTGGCTGTCGCCGTTCTGCAAATATTAGGGATCGTGGGCGAGGTTCCTGTCGCCAAGACTCCTGACAAAGACATGTACCACATGCTCAAGAACCCCAAGTATCCTGCAGAAGTCGTTGAGAGCCGATGGAGCGCGTTTGGGCGGACCGACCTGGTTCGCAGCGATTCGTTGCCGAATGAGATGGTTATCTTCGTGGATGGGGCTGCAGGCGCTTCCATGTACAATCTGGATGCGATCCGTAGCGATCCTTCCCAAAGTGCGCATCTCAAGTTTCACTTTGGGGAGTACTTTCCCTTCTTTTTCTTAGAGGAAAACGAGAAGGACAATGCGCTTATCATTGGCCCCGGTGGTGGGCGTGATGTCGTGGTAGCATTGCTCGGCGGGGTAAAATCCATTACAGCCGTCGAGGTGAATCCCGAAGTGGTACAGATTGTGAAAGACTACGAAGATTTCAACGGTGGAATCTATACTCGTCTCCCGAACGTCCAGATAGTCGTTGGTGAAGGACGAAACTATCTTCGTTCCACGGAGACGAAGTATGATCTAATCATGCTTGCTCTCCCCATCACGAAGAGCAGCCTAAGTGTGGAGGGCTATGCGTTAACCGAGAATTACCTTTTTACGGTGGAAGCAATAAGCGACTATCTCGACCATCTGACACCGGAAGGTCGCATGGTTATCGTCGCCCATGATGATGCCGAAATCTATCGGCTCATCACCCTCACCATCAAGGCTTTTGGAAAACGCGATGTAAATCAGCCAGACGCCATGAAGCATCTCTATACGATGGCCTCTGGGAGGATGCCAACCATCGTTATCAAGAATCAACCTTATGATGAAGAAGGGGCGAAGAAACGGCATGAGCGAATCCACAAGCT
>JAJRTO010000002.1 GCA_024278235.1 Candidatus Poribacteria bacterium | reverse complement strand
GGTCATGATTCGTTCGTACAACTTTTTTGTCGACGTAATGAGGATGCCCGCATCGGAATCGCGGGCCATATACGCCATCTGGGATGGGGCAAGCGTCGGGAAGGTGGGAACGGTGACCGCGCCAAGAGAGAGGATCGCGAGATCCGATATCGTCCATTCCGGACGGTTTTCTGAGATCAAAGCAATCTTGTCGCCCGGACGGACACCGATTTCGTGAAGTCCCAAACTGAACTGCTGAACTCGCTGGCTCAGTTCGTGATAGCTGATATCCTGGTAAGAACCATTGACTTTATGAGAGAGTGCGGGTTTCGAACCATATTGACTGACGGATTTCTGAAATGCCTCGATGATCGTCTCGTACATATCTGAATCTCCTTAACGGCGACGATACGGCCCCGCATCGGTAACCTGAACCTGACGAGGGCTTGTGATCTCATCCACATCGTAATGTTGACTGCTTGTCCGACCGGTGTTTGTATCTATCTCAAAAGGTTCTGTCTGGTTATTCCCTTGAATGAAATTCTCTGAGAGCTTGCCGCCCCCATAAACAGCCCAGCCTCCGTTCAACATGATGTTGTTGCTATAGATCACAGGTTGGGCCGGTGGCGAAACCCAAATCCCCTCTTCCAGGTTGCTCTTGATCTGATTGTTCCGGATCTCGGGTCGGGCCCCGTCGGAACAGACAACCCCCTGATCATTGCTGAGAATAGCGTTATAGGCGATCACTGGGGAAGATTCGCCTCGGCACTCAATACCGATATGATTCTTCTGAAGTTGACTATATTCGACACGTATGGATGCATTATTGGACACGATTCCCGCCGTGCGACAGCCTGTGATCAGGACATACTCGATCAGGACATCACTCGTGTCCGCTCTGATCCCGGTGTTGGCATTGAAAATACGACAGTAGCTGATGCGAGACGCTGTTGCACTTTGCAGGAAGTGAATCCCCTCCCATTCTCTGGAGGACTGATGCACCGCTGCTAACACAATACGCTCATCCTCACGTTCTCCACCTTCAGCATAGAGGCTGCCTTCGACAATCAGCTTTCCCGGCCGATCCTCTGCATCCCGCTGAAAGAGCACCACCGTCCCCGGTTGTATGGTGAGTGAATATCCCCGAGGAACCAGCAGTGATCCTCGAATCAGTATATTCCGCGACCAAACCGTTGATTTTCCCAGGATACCGCTCCATTCCTGTGGTTCAATAACACCCACCTGGGTTATGGTTGCAGCTTTGCATCCCATGAGAAGCATCATTAGAAAAACGAAGTATTTGGCAGGCGAATTCATAAGCAGCATCCTTTCATGTCGTTTCCTCTATCTCGTCGTCCTCCGGACTCAGCCCTTTGATATGGAGCCACTTTCCCATGAATTTTGCTTTCACGGTATCGCGCCGCTCGAAGAACTGCTTCCAGGGCGCGGATTGTGATACGTCCGGGCCGAATCGAATCAGCACCGATCCGTCCGCAGCCATACCGATCTCTCCCCGATAGGTGATCTGCTCTGCCTCAAGCTGCTGGAGACGGTACTCACTCAGCCACTCTGGCGCCTGGGCAAGATCCACGGTCTCGCCGTTGCGAGGTGTGTGCACAATATAACGCATGACAAGTTTTTCTCGAAGTTTCTGGATCGCATGCCACTCTCCATGCCACAAGATCACCTGTTTGGGTTCCATATAGCTGATCTGCTGACATATCTGGAGTTGATCGGCATGCGCGGAGAGATTATAGCGGCTGACTTGACACAGCACGGGTACTTTCTGATCGTTCAGCTTGAGCGTATCACCACGCTGGAGTTCCTGCAATCGACGCCCCGGGGACTCTTCGTCCTGGTATCCTGTGAGGAAGATGGCGTTCTTTTCCTCCGGGGCAAGCGTTTCCGCATAGAACACGCTTGGCCCACCAGAGAGCATCCCGGACGATGAGATAATGCATTTGGGCTTTCCTGTCAGCATCATGATGCGCTCAGAAGGAACCAGTTTGGTCACTTCCGGGATGTTCTTCCGTGGGCGGCTCCAGAAGACGCTCTGCTGGGAGTTCTTGATGTAGTTCTGGAGTTTCTCTGGAAGGAACTCAACCAGATCTCTGTAGGAATCACAGATGGCGCGTACCATACCATCGACGAAAATCGGAAATCCAGGAATCAGTCCACTCATCATCGATGACTTGAGGATCAGGATAATCTCCTGAGCACGCCCCAGCGCAAAACTCGGTATGAGTACCGTACCTCCCCGCTGGATCACTTCACCAACTGCCTGTGCCAAACGCTGTTCTTCCGTTTTGCGTCCAGCATGGTTGCTATCTCCATACGTAGCTTCTGTGATCACCACGTCCGGTTTGAAGAAATCGATCGGCGGCATCCCGGCAACTGTACGCTGCGAAGCCGTCGCAATGTCACCCGTGTAAACGACCTTCCCCTCGGCAGTATCGAGCAAGATACATGCAGCTCCCATAATGTGCCCTGCCGGGTGAAAAGCAACCCGGATGTTCTCCAATGGCTCAAACCACTCACCAAACGGCTTTTCTTCGAGTGCCCAGAGAGTACGCTCAACCATCTCTCCATCATACAGAGGAGTCTCTGCTTCCTCTTCTTCCTGATTTTTCATGATCTTGACTGTATCCATAAGCAGAATTTCGGCGATCCGTTTTGTTGGGGGAGTACAGTAGATAGGAGCAAGAGGATAACGATCACGAATCAATGGCAACGCCCCGGTATGGTCCATATGGGCGTGGCTCACCAACACGAGATCCAGTTGGTCGCCAACCATCGATTCGAGTCCCCTGAGATCCGGAAGCGATTCCTCCCCGCGTCGATTGACGCGGATCCCCGCATCGATCAGGATATTCTTTCCAGCGATCTGCAACAGCGCGCAGCTCGCGCCGACTTCCGCCGCGCCACCGAATGCTGTGAACTGCATGTGTCTTCTCGTATCTCACCAGGACAGGTCAAAACCAAACGAAAAAGATAGTACTGAGTGCTCGGCTTAACGTCCTTCTATCCGTGCGAAAGCTCGCCCCATCTTCTCCATGCCTTCTTGAACTTGTGCTTCTGTAATCACTAATGGTGGGGACACGCGCAATACCTTGTCAGCCAGGGGGCCCATCAGGTGGAGTCCCTCCTCATAAGAGCGCAGAACACATTCATTGGCGATCTGTGAGGCTGTCTTGCCATTCCAGTCGCACATCTCAACCCCCCATACGAGCCCTTCTCCACGCACAAAAGCGATGAATGGAAATTGCCCCTTGAGTTCATGCAGTCCCCGGCGCATGAGTTTTTCCATCTTTTGACAGTTTTCCACGACATTCTCACGTTCAAATGCATCAAAGACTGCAATGACTGCCGCACACGCCCGTGGGTTACCACTGTAGGTATCGGAGCATTCTCCGTAATCGAAAGGGTCCAGCAGATCGTCTCGTCCAACGACGACAGCCACCGGTTCCCCATTGCCGATCCCCTTCCCCAGTACGAGCAAGTCGGGTTCGACGCCATAGCTCTGAAATGCATACATATTACCAGTGCGTCCGTGACATGCCTGCACTTCATCGAGGATGAAAACGATGTCATGCTCCTGGCACCAACGGTTGAGCAATTGCAAATACCACTTCGGAGGATGGAAAGAACCTTTGGCTCCCAGATAAGGCTCCGTGATCAGCAGGCAAATTCTATCACGATGCTGTTCCCGGAGTTCCTGTAGCTCCCGCTCATAGATCGGCTCGCAGGTTACCCTGTCACACCTTTTATCTTCTGGAACGAGTGTGCAGTGATCACACGTTGGGAACGAGATAAAGCGTACATTTGGGTTCGGGCTGGTCTCACCCGTGACATCCCCCGCCAGCCCCTTTTTGCCGTGGAATCCATAACGGGTTGCTACGATGATCGGCCGGTCGGGGTAGACATGTTGAGCCGCCCACATCGACTTGATGATGGCAGCGGAACCAGAGTCAGCCCAGATCACCCGGTTGAGTTTGGGGAGTCCCACATTTTCTATGAGCCGTCGGGCTGCCTCCGCCTCTTGCTGAGTGAGCATATTGTATGCATTACGCGGGAGTCCCTTCGTATGCTCGGCGTAGCGTTCCTCAAAATAGGGATGGGCATGTCCGAGGTTGGCTACCAGGACACCGGAAGAAAAATCGAGGAACTGACGTCCTTCAGGATTCCATAAATACACTCCCTCTGCCCGTTCAACAACAAGCTGAGTTGGGGTATAGGTTTTGTGGCCTCTGGCGACATACTGACTAACAGTCCGACGAATCGAGTTGGACTTTGGTTCATTATCATGTTGAATAAGTGATTCAGTTATCATCGATGCTATCTCCTCCTAAGCTCTTC
>JAJRTO010000110.1 GCA_024278235.1 Candidatus Poribacteria bacterium | reverse complement strand
GTATTTGTAGCCCGCATACAACGTATCATAAGGTTGAAAGCCCGATTCACTATAGCGCTTCCACGCATCTTTGCTAATACCATGCAGGCTCTTGAGGCGCATCTGTTCGGCCCACTCATCATTTTCAGTGGTCACCATACCACCTTCACCCGTCACGACGTTCTTAGTCACATAAAAACTAAAGGCTGCAATATCCCCCGTGGTTCCGATCTTCTTGCCGTGGTATTCCGTTTCGATAGCATGCGCAGCATCTTCCAGTATATATAGGCTGTGTTGATGTGCAATTTCTTGAATAGCATCCAGGTCGCAGGCGCGGCCTGCAAAGTGAACGGGTAGGAGCACACGGGTTCGTGGCGTTATGTGCCGTTCGATCTCCCCCGGATCGATGTTCATCGTGATAGGATTCACGTCCGCAAAAACAGGCACGGCTCCACGGTGGACGATCACATTGGCTGTCGCCGTGAAGGTCAATGGAGTTGTAATCACCTCATCGCCTGGCCCTACACCGAGAGCCTCGAGAGCCAATGCAAGACCTGCCGTGCAAGAATTGAGTGCGAGCGCGTGGCGGGCATTGACGTATCGGGCAAACTGTTCCTCAAAGCGGTGGGTCCGAGGACCTGTCCCTAACCAGCCGGAGTGAAGTACGGCAACTATTTCATCGATTTCGGATTGCTCGATCTGAGGACGGCCAAATACGAGAAAATCTTCTCGTACAGGGTTTCCTCCATCGATCGCAAGCGTTTCTGATGTTGACATGGGCATCATTCCGTACATGGCGAATACCTACACTTGGTATCGGCCTTAGAGATGCGGTTCTTGAGTCCTTTCCCTCCACCCTGTCATCAATCACTACTGGCAAAAGTGTAGCATGTTCCACTGTCCCTGTCAAGCCGGCGGCTTACTGAATTTCTACTTACTGAACGCTGGATTTTCTGGGGGGCACCACTTTTCCACTGGACAGTTCGGGTCGCATTTCGATATACTGTGCACAACGATAACTGTCTATCCCTTGCAGTCAAAATGATAGGATTCAAAGGAGTTTCTGCTCATGTCATTAGCGCGTCAGATCCGGGTTGCCTCTCTGCTGGGAATCCTCACGCTGGTTGGTTGTGGACATTCTCCCGTTGAGATCATCAAGGGGCCCTATCTTCAGAATGTAACCGCCACCTCGATCACGATCATGTGGGAAACAAACCGTCCTGCGATCAGCAAAGTATCCTATCGACAGCTCAATCAACCCTTGCATCAACTCCTGAATCCGAGCAGAGCTAAGATCCATGAAGTCACATTGACAGACCTGGAGCCTGAAACCCGGTACGAATACGAAGTGGCTTCTGGTCTCGTCTCTGCCAGAAGCTGGTTTCGCACAGCAGTAGCCCCAAATACGCCATTCCGCTTTGCTGTGTATGGGGATAGTCGGAGTCATCCGGGGACTCATCGCTCTATATCAAGACAAATGCTCTTGGCGGATCCTGCCTTTATTCTGAATACAGGTGATCTGGTGGATTCGGGAAACCGCCCCAAAGACTGGGAGAAGCAGTTCTTTGAACCGTTGAAGGATGTGATCGACCATATCCCCTTCTATCCGACGCTCGGGAATCATGAAGACCATGCCGCGCTCTATTATAATTTCTTCTCACTCCCCACAGATGAAACGACAGAAAATAAGGCGAAGCAATCCGACGAGGAATCGTGGTATGCGTTCGACTATGGAAGTGCCCGTTTCATCGCCCTTGACAGCGACCGGGAAGCGAGTGAGTATCAGCCGGGGAGTGCTCAGTATGAGTGGCTTGAACGACAGCTTGGGAACCATTCCCAACGTTGGACCTTTGTCTACTTTCACCATCCACCCTACAGTTCGGGAAAACATGGGAGTTCTATCGGTATCCGCAATGCCTGGTCAGAACTGTTCATGAAACATGGGGTGGATCTCGTTTTCAGTGGCCACGACCATATCTATGAGCGAACCTATCCTATCCGTAAAATGCTCGCAGAAGACAACACCCCTGTTACCTATATCGTCACAGGTGGCGGCGGAGCTGGTCTCCATTCAATCTACCCACAGGTTTGGACAGCACACAGTGCTTCTGCGAACCACTTTATGTTGATTGAAATCGATAACGAACAACTCGATCTCGTCGCCTATACAGACGATGCCGAAGTCCTGGACACCCTGACCATCCGCAAACAGGCCGGGAAACCTGTGTACGACTCCAAGAACATAGCCTACGAACAAATTGAGTTGGAGAATCACCTGAGTGACCAGATTCGGTCGCTGTATTTCGATACCTATGATGAGAAAGAAAAAGAAAGAGAAATCGCTATTCCAATCTCCAATCCACTTATGATCCCTGTGGAGATCTCAGTGCTCTGGGAACTCGACTCACAGTCTGGGTGGAATATCACTCCTTCGTCCGCGTCGCACAGACTGAAAGCAGAAGAGCAAAGATCATTCACGTTCCATATACGCACAGAGAACCTCCTTCGTCAGCCAGCACCAACCTTCCGGATTCATTATCGAATGCCCTTTGGCGAAGGAGAGGTGTCGAGCGGACCTATACGGATCGGAACTCACCGACGCTTCGCTTGTCGCCCTTTCCAGGAGACGATCCATCTCTATGGAAATCTGGCAGAAAACGCCTGGATGAGCGCGGCCAAAACGAATCATCCCTTCACCCGTGCGGATGGTCAGGAAGTGACTGATTTTCCCACCATCGTCCGTACGATGCGTGATAGTGATGCGTTCTACTTTGGTTTTGAATTGGAAGATGCACAGCCAGAGAGGGTATTCGCACGTTCGAGCAACACCGTTGATCTGGGGGGAGATGATGCTGCCGGGATCTACTTATCGCCACCGGAGAGAGACGATGTCTATCTGTTCGCGTTTAATGCCAGAAAGGCGCGGCATGCAACACGGAACGGTACGTATTGGCCAGAAGCGAATTGGTCACTCGGCGTCCAGAAAGATGACGTCGGCTGGACTGCGGAAGTACGCATCCCTTTCACTCTGTTTAGACGGATGCCCAGGAAAGGAGAACGATGGTGGGTGAATTTCTTCAGGAATACTCGGATACGAGAATTCAGTGAATGGAATATGGGATTCGTACCTACGATGAATGCTTCACAACTCGGCATTCTTGAAATTCAGTGATCTTGCATTGAAATAAAGTGTCGTCAGAAAGAGATATTCTCCAGCTCTTCGAGTTCGTTCTCCTCAAGAGCCAGTTCCAGCAGATCCTCGAGATCATCTGCATCAACGCGCCGATTTCGATGCCTTTGCATCCGCTGCTCGATCCTTTGCCCGACAGATTCTAAATCGGCTCGATACTGCACCAGATTGTTCAGGTAGTTTTCACGAGTGATATTTTCAGCGTCCTCATGTCCTTCTCGCAAGCAAACACCGCAGAAATGGCCTATCTTCTGGATCCCTTCGTCCAGTATTTGCAGGGCTTCGGCCTGATCGTTTCGCATGAGAAACTTCTCAGCGCGAGCCATCGTATTCATCATGAGGATGTATCCCTTGTATTGATAGATCTGCCAGGCGATATCCGAAGGCGCGTACTTCTTGGCCATCTCACAGAGATCCAGATTGATTGAGGTGTCACTCGCAACATCTTTCCATCGTTTGATACTCGAGAAGAAGAGATAACGTACATAGCGATCCGCACCCTCTCGAAACATCAGTTGCCATTCCTCGGGTGCTAACTCAAACCCTTCATCTCCACCGTTCTTCTCGATATAACTTTCCAGGAGTTCTCGAAAATAATCATAATAGGAGTCGCGTCCATGCGGTCGCTTGCCATCGGGGCGTCCCGTAACATACAGCCGCGAAACGGTCATTTCGTTGGGACGCACGACGACCACTTCCCGACCATCTGCGATCCGAACCGTATAGACAGCCCCGTCGCTATCGAAATCGCGGTGCAACTGCTCAAGAATCCCGTCAATGGTCTCTATCAAACGTGTATTTCTTTCTATATCCTGTTGCATGCTGTGACTCCTCCAGTTCAGTGTGCCTATTATACTCACTTCTGGGGAAATGTGCAAGCTTATATTCGGCCTACAAACCCAGCACAGCACCTGTATTGGCCGATGTGACGAAATAAGCATAACGACGCAACCAGGAACTCGTCGCTGTGGATCTGAACTCGGGTAACGCCTTCAATCGTCGCCGGATCATCTCATCTGAGAGTTCCACATCCAGTCGGCCATTTGGAATGTCGATCTTGATGATGTCCCCATCCTGAAGTGCCGCAATCGAGCCTCGCGCAGCCGCTTCCGGCGAGACATGTCCGATGCAAGCGCCTGCGGTTCCACCAGAGAATCGGCCATCTGTGATCAGGGCCACTTCACGATCCAATCCCATCCCCTTGATGTATGAAGTGGGGGCCAGCATCTCCTGCATCCCCGGGCCACCTTTGGGGCCTTCATAACGGATCACAATCACATCTCCGGGGCGGATTTTCCCACCAAGGATCCCCTTGCACGCATCTTCCTGAGATTCAAAAATCCGCGCCGGGCCACTGTGTTGCATCATCTCGGGTGACACTCCCGCCGATTTGACCACTGCCCCATCGGGCGCGAGATTCCCATACAGAACAGCCAGTCCACCTCGATCATCATACGCATTGTCAAGACGACGGATCACGTTATCGTCCTGAATCTCTGCATCCTGGATATTCTCGACGAGCGTCTTGCCCGTCACTGTCAGGCAGTCCGCGTTGAGTACGCCTTTCCGATGGATCTCCCTCAAGATGGCTGAAATACCACCGGCTCTATCCACATCCTCGATGTGCCACTCAGATGAAGGGCTTACCTTACAGATGTTCGGTACCCGTTGTGCCACAGCGTCAATATCCTTCATCGTGTATTCCACGCCCGCTTCATACGCAATGGCAAGTCCGTGCAAGACTGTGTTGGTGGAACCACCCATCGCCATATCGAGCGCAAATGCATTGTCCATCGACTCGCGAGTGACAATATCCCGGGGACAGATGTTTTGTTGAACCAGCGTGATGATCTGTTTACCGGCCTGCTTGACCAGTTCGACACGTTCCCGTGTATTGGCGAGGAAAGTGCCATTCCCGGGAAGTGCCATGCCGAGTGCTTCACAAAGACAGTTCATCGAGTTGGCAGTGAACATCCCGGAACAACTTCCACAGGTAGGACACCCGTGATCTTCGAGTTGCTTCAGTCGATCTTCGCTGATATCCCCCTTTTGATACGCGCCAACCCCTTCAAACACACTGACGAGATCTACCACGGTGCCATCATCCAATTTGCCCGCAGACATTGGACCGCCGCTCACAAAAATTGTGGGGATATTCACACGCATCGCCGCCATAAGCATGCCGGGAACGATCTTATCACAATTTGGAATACACACCAGGGCATCGAGTTGGTGGGCTTCGACCATCGTCTCAACGGAGTCAGCGATCAACTCACGGCTGGGAAGGGAGTATTTCATGCCATAATGCCCCATGGCGATCCCATCGTCCACACCGATCGTGTTGAACTCGAACGGCACACCACCAGCCTCACGAACGGCGTCCTTGACAAGTTTACCGAACGCCTGGAGATGGACGTGGCCGGGGATGATATCGATATATGAATTGCAGACACCGATAAAGGGCTTCCCCATGTCGGCATCTGTCACACCTGTTGCTTTGAGCAGAGAACGGTGAGGTGCACGTTCAAAGCCTTTCTTGATGGTGTCGGAGCGCATCGGATATCCTTTCCTTCTTGTCTATGTTGCCCATGTTCCACACAGCACGCAATGCAAGTTGCTTCACGTCGGTTACCACATAGAAGTTCAAGGTAAGAAACCAGAGGTCAAAAGCGAAAACATTCCGGTCTTCTGACCTCTGACTGTCCGGCTTGACTACTGGAGAATCTTATCCAGGATTCCTCCGTATTTGGCGATCAGACCGGCGAATACGACGGAAACCATTGACATCAGCTTGATCAAAATGTTCAGGGATGGCCCGGAAGTATCCTTGAAAGGATCCCCTACGGTATCGCCGACAATAGTGGCTTTATGTTCCTCTGAACCTTTGCCGCCCATCGCACCCGCTTCGATGTACTTCTTGGCGTTGTCCCAGGCGCCACCAGCATTTGCCATCATGATAGCCAGTACGAATCCTGTCGTCAAGCCACCTGCCAGGAGGCCAAGAACCCCGCCGACATTAAAGAGGAGGCCAACGACCACCGGTACAATGATAGCGATGGCAGAAGGGACGATCATCTCCCTCTGAGCACCCGATGTCGAGATCGCCACACAACGCGCGTAATCGGGTTTCTCCTCGTATTTCATGATCCCCGGATGTTCGCGGAACTGGCGCCGAACTTCCTCAACCATCGCACCTGCAGCCCGACCGACGGCTTTCATGGTAAGAGCACAGAAGAAGAAGGCCATCACAGCCCCTATGAACAGGCCAATCAACACCTGTGGGTTCATGAGCGTCACATTGTAATAGGCCATAAAGTCAGCGATGCTTGCCTTCAGGGTGTCGACATCTTTGAATTGTCCGGGGACCCCGGTAGGAACTGAGATCGTCACTTTATTTGCCAGGTGAACCAACCCGAAGCGAATCTCCTCCAGATAGGCGGCCAGAAGAGCCAGCGCGGTGAGGGCCGCTGAACCGATCGCAAACCCTTTCCCGGTTGCAGCCGTCGTGTTTCCGAGGGAGTCGAGTTGATCCGTCCGCTTACGGACACTGGGATCCAGATCGGCCATCTCAGCGTTGCCACCGGCATTGTCAGCGATAGGCCCATACGCATCGGTCGCCAGGGTAATGCCAAGTGTTGCAAGCATGCCAACGGCAGCGATCCCAACCCCGTAGAGGCCCATCAGAGTATCTCTGAAACCACCCGGCAAGTAGAAACTGACAGCAATCGCTACGATGATGGTAATGACAGGGATCGCTGTTGACTGCATCCCCACCGCAAGTCCTTCGATGATAACCGTTGCAGGGCCTGTCCTCGCTTGCTCCGCAATGCCCCGAGTTGGTTTGTATTCGTGGGAAGTGTAGACTTCCGTGACCTTACCGATGATAATGCCGGCTGCCAATCCGGCGATGATCGCCCCCCATATCTGCCATTTATTGGGGAGTTCCAGATAGTACAGCACGGGGATGGAGAAGATGGCAATTCCGAGGGCACTGCCATTGATCCCACGGTTGAGCGAAGCCATCAACTGTTTCATCGTCGCACCTTCTTTGGTGCGGACCATGAAGATGCCCAGTATGGAGAGAATCACACCGATGCCTGCGATGATCATGGGTGCAGAGAGGTATTTGAGCTGAAGGGCAATATCATTGTGTGTTTCTGGCCTCGCAGCGATTGCAGCCACGCCTAGTGCGGCCGTTGCCAGTATGGACCCTGCATAAGATTCGTAGAGATCCGCACCCATCCCTGCAACATCGCCGACATTATCACCGACATTATCGGCAATCGTCGCCGGGTTACGCGGATCATCCTCCGGAATTCCCGCCTCGACTTTACCGACAAGGTCGGCCCCGACGTCAGCGGCCTTGGTGTAAATACCACCACCAACACGGGCAAACAACGCCTGAGTCGATGCACCCATACCAAAACTCAGCATGATCACAGTGATCTGAGGTAGTGGGTTGCCTTCAAAGAACCCCGGCAGGAACTTTGGGAACAAGTAGTAGAGAATCAGGAACCATCCGGCGATATCCAGTAGAGCAAAACCGACGACGACCAGTCCCATCACCGCACCGGCACGGAAGGCGATTCTCAGACCTGCATTCAGCCCTTCCATGGCGGCACTGGTCGTACGAGCCGAGGCGTTCGTTGCAGTTTTCATCCCCAGGAAACCGCAGAGACCGGAGAAGAACCCGCCTGTCAGGAACGCAAATGGGATCACCTTATTCTGAGCGTTCAAAACGAAGGCCATAAAGAGAAAAATAGCGCACAGTACGAGGAAAACAATGCCGACGACTTTATATTGCTGCCTCAGGTAAGCCATCGCACCTTCACGAACCGCCTGTGCAATTTCCTTCATGACATCCGTGCCTTCGTCTTGTTTCATTACCGAACGATAGAAGACAAACGCAAACAACAATGCCACAATTGAGCCGATGGGAGCCAGCCACCATGCAGTCGGGGGCTGGGGGAGATCAAGGGAACCTGTGTCCGCTGCCAAAGCGATGCCACTCAGCATGAGTAGCATCGGGATGAGTATGCCAGCGAACCAGAGCTTCTTGAAACGGATTGGAAACATAGAGATGAATCCTCCTTAAGATATCAAAGAGTAGGGGAGCACATGTATGTCAGGTGTGCTGACATTTGATCGCGGTCTCCTCCCGCGCCTTGGGGTGTATGAATCCCGATATCACGCATTGATTCTGTGAATCGGAGCATAGCCTATCGGGTTCATATCCAAGTTGTTCCAGCACCTCACCAACGAGGTATAAGGAACCAGTCACACAGATCAGATCACCAGATTCCGCTGTGTCAAACGCTTCCTTGAGCGCACACCGAACCGCAGATGCCGTCCTGATAGACTTCGCGAAATCTGACCATACAACGGCAATTTCGGATGGATCAACGGCCCGGGGCATATCGGATGCTTTCGTCAGAACCACGGCATCGGCAAAAGAACAGAGTTCTCTTCCGATGCTTCGCATATCTTTATCCTGCGAAAAGCCTGCAATAAGGATGAGCCGATGGTAACGAAAATTTTCAGTAATCGCTTCGCGCAGGATGCGCACTGAGGCAGGTGAATGGGCTCCGTCCAATACCATCCTCGGAGAAGATGAAATCACCTGCATACGACCGGGCCACCGGACTTCGGCCAGCCCTTCATAAATGGCCTGAGCCGTCACCGGGAATCCACAAAGGGTCTCTACGGCACAGATAGCCGTGGCACTATTGATCCTCTGGTGAGGACCCAGCAGAGGCATCTGTATTTGGGGGTATACACGATGAGGGGTTTTCAGATCAAACTGCTGCCCCCCGGGTATCTTCTCCGCATCGGAGATCTCCGTCGTTTGTTCCACATCGATATACGATGCCCCTCGCGCATCGCATATCCTTTGGAACACCTGAAACGCTTCTGGAGGCTGAGGAGCCAATACAGCAATCCCCCCGGATTTGATGATCCCTGCCTTTTCCACCGCAATCGCACCCAGAGTCTTCCCCAAAATCTGAGTATGCTCCAGACTGATCGGTGTGATGACAGATACCTCTGGTCGTGGCACCGTATTCGTGGCATCCAGCCGTCCTCCCAGTCCCACTTCGAGCACTGCAATATCCACCTCCTGATGCGCGTAATACCAGAAAGCCATAGCGGTGTAAATCTCGAAGAACGTGGGAGGATTCCCACTGATTCGCATGTCATCCAGCAGAGGTCGCAAAGTTTCCAGACAGGTCACGAATTCAGGTTCAGAAATCAGTGTTGAACCGATGCTAATCCGCTCGCGAGGAGAGATGAGATGAGGCGATGTGTAAAGTCCCACCTTGTAACCCGCTGTGGTCAGGATGCTTGCGATCATTGCGGCAGTGGAACCTTTGCCCTTGCTACCAGCAACATGGATCACATGCAGATCATGGTGGGGATTCCCAATAAAAGAGAGTAACTGTTCCATGCGAACCAGGTTGAAGGTTCGCGGGTTGTATTGATAATCGCGCTTCTTTTCATAGTCGATAAAGCTCTCAACATAATGGCACGCATCCATATAGCGAGATGTCTCAGTATGTGTTGAACTTTCCATCATCTGCATAGAATAGAGTCTGGCATTGAACCCATGAACTCACAGAATCACTGATCAAGACCAAAGGTCCAAATCCTCATAGATTGGGAAATGCTCACAGAGTTCCTTGACCTGCTGGCGTATCCGCTCACGTACCTGGAGATCATGCGGTGCATGAATAACCTGAGAGATCATCTCACCGACAAATCGCATTTCATCCTCCTTCATACCCCGCGTGGTGAGCGCAGGGGTTCCCAGGCGGATGCCACTGGTAATGGTAGGCGGACGACTGTCAAATGGGATGACATTCTTATTGGCAGTGATTCCGGCTTTCTCAAGCACATTGGCGGCATCATGTCCTGTGATGTTTTTGCTGTCGAGATCCACCAACATCAAGTGATTGTCGGTTCCCCCGGACACCAATCGAAAATCGTTACGAAGAAGAGTATCTGCGAGTACCTGAGCATTACGGACGATCTGAGCCTGGTAGGATCTGAAGTTGGGTTCCATTGCTTCCTTGAAGCAAACAGCTTTGGCGGCAATGGTGTGCATCATTTGTCCCCCCTGCAAGCCAGGGAAGACGGCCTTGTCAATTTGTGCAGCGAACTGTTCACGGCACATGACGATGCCGCCACGGGGACCGCGGAGTGTTTTCTGGGTGGTGGTTGTGATCACATCACAATAGGGAGCTGGATCCGGATGGACTTGCCCTGCGATCAGCCCAACGATGTGGGCGATGTCTGCCATGAGATAGGCACCAACTTCATCTGCAATCTCACGCCACGGAGCGAAATCGATCTGACGGGGATAGGCACTACCGCCGACGATGATTAACCTGGGTTTGTGTTTACGAGCGATGGCCGCAGCTCTGGAGAGGTCGAATTGCTCGGTATCGCGCTCCACACCGTAAAAAGCGAAGCGGTACGAAATCCCTGAGAAGTTCTGCTTGAGGCCGTGTGTCAGATGTCCTCCATGATCCAGACGCATCGCAAGGATGGTGTCTCCAGGATCCAGCAGAGCAAAATAGGCGGCTGCGTTGGAAGGCGAACCCGCATGAGGTTGTACATTCACATGCTCCACACCAAACAGTTGCTTGGCTCGCTCAATCGCAAGGGATTCAACTCGGTCCATAAACTCACAGCCATTATAATAGCGCTTACCAGGATACCCCTCCGCATACTTGTTCGTCATAATACAGCCTTGTGTCTGGAGAACGGCCTTGCTCGCATAGTTCTCAGACGCAATCAGAATGAGAGTATGCTGCTGTCGACCTAATTCGGCATCCAGGATTTCGGCGACATCTGGATCAACCTGGCTAAGCAGTCGGTTCATGGTTGGTGGCTCCTGAAGATTGGAATTCGATAGCTTTCACGAGGTACGTCAAAGTCCGGTTAATGGGTGCTGAAAGGCCCCGTTCCGCTGCCGTTGCGACGATGGCACCATTGATGGCATCGATCTCGGTGCGACGCCTCTTGAGAACGTCCTGGAGCATCGAGGACGTATTGGTAGCGGTTGTGCGGCAGACATCTTCGACATGCCGCTTTACATCTCCCTCAAGTTGAATGCCTTCCGCGAGTGCAATTTCAACCGTTTCTTTCACAACGGTGCCGAGCAAGAGATGCGTTTCTTCACACTCGATGAGCTGTCCATTCTTGAGTCCGGTGATCGCTGTCAGGGGATTGATAGCGGCATTCACAATCAGCTTGTGCCAGAGCGCGGTCTTCACATCTGCGACAGGTTGTGTAGGAATTCCGGCGTTCTGAAGCATTTTCGCAAAGCGGACCACTTCTGCATCCGGCAACTCCCCATTTGCTGCCTTCTTTCCACTGTACAACCCCAGCAAAGTCATGCCCTCTCCTGCATGTCGCACACGACCATCCCCTATCAGAGTCGCACCTTGCGCCGTGGTGCCACCGAGCACTCGATTTTCACCCACAGATTGCGCAAGTACCTCGAGGTTCCCTAATCCATTCTGAAGCGAGATGAGTTGCGTATGATCACCTATCAGAGGAAGGGCATGCCGCAAAGCCATCTGTGTATCATAGCTTTTGACCCAGATGAAGACCGCTTCAGCCACGCCTATTTCCTCGGGTCGATG
>JAJRTO010000109.1 GCA_024278235.1 Candidatus Poribacteria bacterium | reverse complement strand
CAGGTGACATCATGGTGGGGAGCATCCAGTGGTAGGAATGTATCGTGTTGTGGACGCAGGAACCCATGTGTGACGACTCCCACGAGCAGCAGAGGTACCACGCCAAGATGTAATCTCCTCCAATACCTCCGAGATGCGGCTTTCTGTGCATTCAGCCATAAACCAGTGCCAACTGCCAGAAGCGTCAAGCCAAGCGCCCCTGCCGCATGCCAGGAATAAGGTCGCAAAGCAGCGTGTATGAGAACGAGTGCGAATCCACACAAGGCAAGGGCTCGATGGAAGTTGAGCCATATCGGTTGCCGTCCCCAATTCAGCCAGTGAATACGAATCAGATGCAGTGCCGCCAGACCGACATAGATGGCACCGGCCCAACTGACGAGATGTCGAATTTCACCATAGCCGCGTGGTATCCATAGGATGGCCAATACCAGTAACGGCAGTATGACTATGTAGTGGATGCGATTCCGGATGTTTGCCATATTATCTCATGCGGCGAAAAGTGTTCGGTGCTATTGGGGGGTGGGGAGTGTCTGGAACTTCAGCCATATGACCTTCGGCGACCAACTGTGTTCTTCGCCGGCCATGTTATTCATCACAGCGATACCAAAAGGGTAACGTCTGGACAACTCAAACACAACGTCATCCTCATGTCCTGTGTCGAGTGCTCGACCTAGCTCTAAAGTCCAGCCGCCTTTCGCATAGACTCCTTTTCCAGCAATATCGCCTCGACTTCCTTGGTGTGGGCCGATAACATAACCGGGTACAGTGTCCACGTCACTCTCCGGATCGAACGGAACGGCATCCTCAATCAACAGGAAACGTGGATCAGCGATGTTCTTTCCTCGGTTGTGCATGAAGGCTGGTTGTGCAGCGGCAGCATCGATGTTTTTCACATAATGTCCTGCCTCAATAGAGAGTTCACCGATCCGCTTCATGATTTTATCGCGCTCGTCTCCACGTCGTCCTCCATCATTGGCCGCTGCCGTTGCATAGACAAGATATTTATCATCGACACGCCCAACAGGGTTTGTCCGCGCAGCTTTCCAATGCCAGATGTCGGCACGTTCGTTAGGAAGTTTCGTTGCCATAAAATCATCATGACAGTAACGTTTACACCCATTTTTGGCGAACTGGGCACGCGCATTTCCGATGGGGAACAGAACAGAGAAACGATCCTCATCTTCATGGTTCTGTGTCCATACGATGCCATCCCGCTGCCATTGCTGTTTTACAACGCTTTCTGTATCATCGGGCCAGCGGCAGAGAAAGTAGAGATGAGAGTCGGTATAAGCTGCCTGGATCTGTACGTCGATGATGCCAGTCTTGCCACCTTCGATGCCCACAGATGTCACTGGCACACTATCCCAGAGGGAATCTATCTCTCCATCCATCACTGGAGCCTGGGTGATGCGAACGGCAATCACCTCGGGGGGAGGTGGTGGATTGCATCCCAGTAACGCGATGCTTAGAAAAACAAGGCCATAATAAGGCACTTTACGAAGACTTGGTCTGGCAGATTCCAACAGGCGTCTCATTCGATCTCCTCCGTTGATTTCTGAGGCAGGCGTTGCGATTCTCCGTCCCTCTATTTCCTTTTCAGACAGCCGTTTTACCCCGCTCACCCGTACGGATGCGGATCGCTTCTTCGACATCCAGGATGAAGATCTTGCCATCACCGATTTTCCCGGTAGAAGCTGCCTGAAGCACTGCATCGACAACCTGGTTGACATTTTCCTCAGCAACGATGATCTCCAGCTTCAGCTTGGGCAAGAATTCAATCGTGTATTCACTGCCACGGTACAACTCAGTGTGCCCTTTCTGCCGACCAAAACCTTTGACCTCACTCACGGTCATCCCTTGAACACCAATTTCTGTGAGCGATTCCTTGACATCTTCCAGTTTGAAAGGACGAATGATACATTCGATCTTTTTCATCAGTGTTATCCTTCTATTTAGCGAGAGAGTCTATCGTAGAGCATCTCAACAGAGGATTCCAGGTCCAAATCGGCCAACCCGATGGCTCTCTTTTCCCTTTCATGGCGATACTTTGGCTCACGCGACATCCTCATGAAGGCAGGTCTCCTTGCTTCTCGTCCGTGGATTCGATAACAGTGGGTACATCATCCGTGGATTCGTCCTCAACTTCTGGTGTCACCTCAACGGGTGGAGGAGGTGGCATCGTCTGCACTTCTGTTGGAATCAATTCCGGGAGACGTGCGGGCTGCAGCTTGCGAGCGATCAGGCTCAACCACTGCTGCGAATACTCTGTTTCCTCATTCATATCTGCTGCTGTGCGAACGTACGCATCGATCTCGAACTGATGTGAACGGAGGAGCCAACAGATGCTGTCTGTTGTAGAGAGCCCTTGTTCATCGTCAGGTTTATGGCGCACCCAGAGTTTCATCACCTTTGACCAAAAACGGGATGGGAGTTGCTCTACCACCGGGGTAATCAGATAGAGGATCCCATCTCCTTTGAGGGCATCATAGATCTTCGTGATGGCGAGCCCAGGGTTGTCCAGATGCTCCATCATGTCGATCATCAAAACAGCATCGATCTGCCCCTGTGCGTCTAATTGGTAGATACTGCCTTCAAAGACAGACAATCCCTTCTGCCTGGCAATATCAAGACATTCGGAATCCTGGTCCATCCCATAGATCCGTTGGAATCCGAGGTTCCGGAGGATCTCCAGAAAGAAACCATCTGCACAGCCAATATCAAGGATACTCCACCTTGTGTCTATACTCGCGAAATAGTTGACGAACTCAACAGCCGTCAACTGATGTTCTCGGAGTATGAGACGGTCGCGGGCAGGACAACGTTCTCTATGGTCATGATTCGCATTGTTCACCGGTAGCTCTCCTCCAAGGCATTAAGCAACATCCCTATCCCAATGTCACTAACATTTGGTGTTTCTGCGGTGTCCCCGGGCGCGGCAACCGCACCTCTACGTTTGTCCGATTGTCGTAGGGGCAAGGTTTCCTTGCCCTGGTTGGAAACTGGATAAGCAACATTGGATCTCCCCTACAGGGATCTAGCGGATGCGTTGAACGATCATGTCTCCGATCTCAGTGGTTGTCAAACCTGTGCGTCCCGCAGAGAGATCGGGGATCT
Source organism: Candidatus Poribacteria bacterium (assembly GCA_024278235.1). Taxonomy (GTDB): domain Bacteria; phylum Poribacteria; class WGA-4E; order JAJRTO01; family JAJRTO01; genus JAJRTO01. The sequence continues at coordinate 19,812 of JAJRTO010000109.1, read as the reverse complement.
TTCCGCTACTCAGTAGGTCGCTCACAGCTTGATCTACCAGAGAGGCCCCTTCAGTCTCTCCAAGATGATCCAGCATCATACCTACCGCACAGATGGCTGCAAGCGGGTTGACCTGATTTTTGCCCCGGTACTTCGGAGCGGAGCCGTGGATCGGCTCGAACATGGACACACCCTCAGGGTTAAGGTTACCAGATGCGGCAATCCCCATCCCTCCTTGAATCATTGCGCCCAGGTCTGTAATAATATCCCCGAACATATTGCATGTTACGATCACATCGAACCACTCTGGGTTTTTCACCATCCACATCGTCGTGGCATCCACCAACGCATAATCTTTCGTGATATCCGGATATTCTTCAGCGACCTCATTATAGGTCCGTCGCCAGAGATCATGGGCATATGTCAATACATTGGCCTTGTCACAAAGGGTCAATTTTTTTTCTTTATTGCGCTTGCGAGTCAGTTCAAATGCGTAACGGATACAACGCTCAACGCCCTTCCGGGTATTGATCATCTCCTGGATCGCAACTTCGTCGGGAGTCCCTTTCTTCAGAAAGCCCCCGATCCCCGCATAGAGACCTTCTGTATTCTCGCGTACTACGATAAAATCGATGTCCTCAGGGCCTTTATCTTTGATTGGAGTCCAAACACCTGGGTAGAGCTTGATAGGGCGCAGATTGATATATTGATCTAACTCAAATCGTGTTTTGAGTAGGATGCCTTTCTCCAGTATTCCGGGGGGCACATCGGGATGTCCTATGGCACCGAGAAAAATGGTATCCATTTCCCGAAATTCTGCGATGGCTGAATCGGGCAGGACCTCCCCTGTTTCCAGATATCGATCTCCACCGAAATGATAGTGGATCGTTTCATACTCGAATCCAACTTTCCCTGCGACGGTTTCGAGCACTTTGAGGGCCTCCTGGGTAACTTCCGGGCCAATACCGTCGCCAGGTAGAACAGCTATTCTGTGCATAAACTGTTGTCTCCGGTGTTTTAAGCAATTTGGATCATCAGTACTCAGCCTTCAGCAAATAATACCAAATATAATATAGTCGAGGGCAGGAGTTCTCCTAAAAGCCTATAAACTGACTACTGACTCCTTGTATCCATCTTACATCAGAAGATATAGTGTGTCAATCAATTTTGCGCCAAACATTGCTGCATCGTTTGGCCGATCGTCGCGGGGCTTTCTGCGATCCAGATCCCCGCATCCTTCAATGCCGTTACTTTCTCAGCAGCAGTTCCTTTACCCCCTGAGATAATGGCTCCCGCGTGTCCCATGCGTTTCCCTTTGGGCGCGGTCCGACCTGCGATGAATGCCACGATCGGCTTGGTCATCTTTTCACGCACGAAAGCTGCGGCATCTTCCTCCGCTGTGCCGCCGATCTCCCCGATGAGCACGACAGCGTCTGTGTCAGGATCCTCCTCAAATAACGCCAGCACATCCACAAAACTCAGGCCGTTGACCGGATCGCCACCAATGCCGATGCACGTGGACTGGCCCAGCCCTCGTTTCGTGAGTTGATCCACCGCTTCATACGTGAGGGTGCCGCTTCGGGAAATCAAACCGATCTTTCCCGGGGTATGGATGTACCCTGGCATAATACCGATTTTGCACTCATCTGGTGTGATAATCCCCGGACCGTTCGGCCCGATCAACCGTGTCTTCTTATCCAGTAGGAATCGTTTCACCTTAACCATATCGAGCACAGGGATTCCTTCAGTGATGCATACGACCAGATCCAATCCAGCATCCGCAGCTTCAAGGATCGCATCTGCTGCAAAAGCAGCAGGAACGAAGATCACCGATGCATTCGCCCCCGTTTCGCGCACAGCCTGTTGCACGGTATCAAAAACAGGGAGCCCTAGAACCTGGCTCCCCCCCTTACCGGGGGTCACGCCACCAACGACCTGAGTTCCATATTCCAGGGCGCGTTGCGTGTGAAAACTGCCGGCACTTCCGGTGATCCCCTGGCAGATCACTCGCGTTTCACGGTTCACGAGGATGCTCATACAGGACCTCCTCTGGCGGCATCCACAGCTTTTTGTGCCGCTTCGGCGAGTCCTTCTACTGCAATGATGTCCAGATCCGATTCTGCAAGCAACTTCCTGCCAAGCTCCACATTGGTCCCTTCCAACCGCACGACCAGGGGCACCGGGATCCGCGTTTGGCCGGCTGCCTCAAGAATCCCTGCCGCTATCACATCACATTTCATGATCCCGCCGAAGATATTGACCAGGATGGCCTGTATTTTAGGATCTGCGAGGATGATGTGAAACGCCTTCGTCACCTGTTCGGCAGAAGCACCGCCACCGACATCCAAAAAGTTGGCCGGCTCACCACCATGAAGTTTGATCAGATCCATGGTTGCCATGGCAAGTCCTGCGCCATTCACCATACACCCGATGTTACCATCAAGACTCACGTAACTCAGGCCATTCTCACTCGCCTCGAGTTCCCGGGGATCTTCCTCAGCGACATCTCGCATCCCAGCGATTTGCTTCTGTCGGCTCAGGGCATTATCGTCGAAATTCAGCTTCGCATCCAGGGCAAGCAGTTGATTGTTCTTCGTGAGCACCAACGGATTGATCTCGGCAAGCGAACAGTCACAGGTTACAAAAGTCTCATAGAGGGTGAGGATCATCCGGACGGCGTCGCGTATGAGTTCATTCGGGATGCCGAGGCCATAGGCGAGCTTCCGTGCTTGAAATGCCTGCAGCCCGATTGCAGGATCGACGGTTTCTCTTAGGATCTTCTCCGGGGTTTGGGCGGCGACTTCCTCGATTTCCACTCCGCCTTCCGCGCTCGCCATGACGACAATCCGGGAACTAGCGCGATCCAGTGCGACCCCGAGGTAGAACTCCCTTTCGATCTCGAAGGCCGCCTCAACGAGCACTTTCCTGACAAGTTTACCTTCGGGACCTGTCTGATGGGTGATGAGTTGCATTCCAAGTATTCTGTCGGCTGCAGAACGCACCTGATCGAGATCCTGAGCCAACAGGATGCCGCCCCCTTTACCACGTCCACCGGCGTGGATCTGAGCCTTGATCACAACCGGAAATTGCTTCAGATTCCGGGCAATTTGTACCGCTTCATCAGGAGTCTCTGCGACTTCTCCCGGTGGAACCATCATGCCATGTGAACGGAGTATGGATTTCGCCTGATACTCGTGTATATTCAAACGGACCTCCCAACGACGGTTCTCCCGATAATATCCATCTCATATTTTTGCACGAAACTTTTTGCAGTATGCATGATGATTTCCGATTGCAGATTGCGGAGTACGAAATGAAAAGCCCTGCTCTGGAACTGAAATCGGGGGGACCTTCTCGGTATAGATACGATGCATCACCAGATGACTCGCAAATGTCTGACGGCTAACGATGCTGAATTATACCACAAGCGCACTGGGAAATCAACGGGCTCTCCGCACCTCGTACGCTTGACCCTCGATCTTATCTATGCTATATTGGTGGCCAGATCGCATGATTCCAAATACAGAAAGGAAACTGCCATGTCAAAAGAGAAAATGGGGGTTCTGATACATGGCGCGGGTTGGGTCTCGAGCCAACATATCGGTGCGTTTCAGAACAATCCCCACACAGAGGTTGTCGCTATCTCAAGTCGAAGCCTGAGTAGCTGTCAGAAACGGGCTGAGGAAGCTGGTATTGAGGGGATCGAATTCTATACGAACTATGAACAAGCACTTAGACATGAAGGTGTGGACATCGTCTCCGTTTGTACGCCTCAGCATTTGCATGCAGAGAATGCCATAGCTGCCGCAGAGGCAGGCAAGCACATTGTGATCGAAAAACCGATTGCCATCAGCTTGGACGAGATGAAGGCGATGCGGCGCGCTGTCCAGAGTGCAAATGTGAAAACAGTCGTGAGTTTTGTCTTACGCTGGAATCCGCTGTTTGAAACCATCAAAGCGATGGTTGCGGACAATACGGTGGGGGATATTTACTTTGTCGAGGCCGATTATCAGCATGACATCAGTAGCTGGTGGACCGGCTATGAGGCAGCTCGCAAAAAATCCACCGGCATCAGTGCATTCCTCACGGGTGGCTGCCATGCAGTCGACACCCTCCGCTGGTTTGCCGGCAAGGGACAATACGAGCCTGCGGATGCCGTGGAAGTGTTCGCCTACTCAGGAGGATATCGAAAGGGGCTCGATGAAGAATATGACTACTTCAATCACACATGGAAGAAGGCTCCGCCGCTCGAATACGATGACTTCGAGATCTGCCTGGTCAAGTTCGCAAACGGTGTGCTAGGGAAAGTGTCTGTCAACTACGGTTGCGTGATGCCCTATATGTTCCCCATCGAGATCTTCGGAAACCGAGGGACGATCAAGGATAATCGTGTCTGGTCGCACAAATATCCCGGCCAAAAGGGTTGGGTCGAGATCCCAACCATCCTCCCTGACAGTGCCGATGTGAGTCACCATCCATTTCAGGGGCAGATGGATCACTTCGTGGAGTGCATCCTGAGCGATCAGGAATCGCACTGCAACCTGGAGGATGCGATCAAGACGCACGAGATTGTCTTCGCTGTGCTACAGTCTTGTGAGGCAAAGGAGCCCATCCAGCTTCCGCTCATCAGTGGGTGATATGCGGAACGGCCTAATACCCTTTGCGTTTGTCAATCACACTCGTAAGAGGATCTCCTGCGAGAAATCGTTCAAGGTTTTGGCAAAAAAGTTCCACCATCCGATCAAGGCGCAAAGGAGATCCTCCCGCAACATGAGGGGTAATGATCACGTTCTTCATATCCCACAGCGGGCTATCCGGGGGCAACGGCTCCTCCGGAGTCACATCCAGACCTGCTCCTCCAATGAGCCCATCCTGCAACGCTTGTAGCAGTGATGGCCCATCCACAATTTTTCCACGGGTCACATTGATAAGGAGGGCATGCCGTTTCATACGACGGAATGCTTCCAGGTCGAATATGCCATGTGTTTTATCCGTCAACGGGGCACAGATGCACACGACATCCGACTGCTCAAGGAGATCGTGAAACCGGTCCATCTTCCAGATTTCATCCACGAACTCAGGTTTCTCAACATCCTCTGGATCCACGGCGATCACACGCATTTGGAATCCAATGGCGCGACGAGCGACTTCAATGCCCGTGCCCCCCAATCCTACGACACCAAGCGTGCGTCCTCCTAACTCCCACGCCTCATGTCGGATGGACATTCGATTATCCCATGTGCGCTCGCGGACGGCGCGTCCGATACCACGAAGCAGCCCCAGCAACAGTGCCCACGTCTGATCTGCCAGGTGCGTACCGACATATCCCTTTGCACTCGTCAGGATGACGTCACTTTCCACAAATTCAGGGAAGAGTATGCCATCCACTCCGGCGCTTTGTGTCTGTACCCATTTAAGATTCCGACCCCTCTCAAATAGTTGGCGGTTGAGCCCTCCCAGGATGATATCCGCATCGACCGCTTCCGTTTGCTGGATTTCTCGCGAGGTCGCCACGACGACACGCACATCTTCAGAAACGGACTCAATGCGTTGGATTTGGTCGTCTGACAAGTTCAGTAATGCCAGGATTTTCATATGTATCTCCCTTGCATAAGTTGTCAGGACATCCTAGCAAGCACCCTGTGTAAGGTCAAGCGTATTTCTTGTTACATTTGGCCGACTTATGTGTCTAATACAATATAGAATTCATCGGATGAACCTGAAATACTCACGCCCCGAGGAGGCAGCAGCAATTGATGGCGACACTGGAGACGTTGCCTCATTTCAGAGTTGGTGAATCCGTCCGATTCCGTAAACGCAGTCTGGATGAATGGGCAAAAGGTCAGGAACAGACGCGAGGCTGAACCCATAAAGCGGTGAAGCCATGCATACCAACCGTTCAGGATGGAGCACCATCCCTCTCACGTCTCATGCCTCTATGGGGTCGATATGGATGAAAGCACGATCAATTTCAGGTAGATCCTGGAGTCCATAGCGCACCGTGATACTAATGTCATGAGCATCTCTGAGAGAAAGCGTGTCGTCCACCTCAATATGGATCTCAACATGGACGCGATCTCCCACGAAATGAGCACGCAGATCGTTGAAGCGGGTAACCCCAGGGGTGTTCATCGTGACTTGTTCGATCTGTTTTATGATAGACTTATCGGGGACTTTTCCCATCAGATAGCCCACCGATTCGAGCCCAACCCTAATCCCCGAAAACAGAACCCAGCCGCCGATGAGAAGTCCTGCAATATCATCCCAAAAACCACCCAAAACAAGACCTATCAGCGCCACGGATGAAGCGAGCGCGTCATTGCATGAATCCACGAAACTTGCACGCATCGCAAGGCTGTGTGACTTTGACCATACCATGCGGTAGGCAACCGCAATCCCAAGTTTCGATGCAATGGCAACGCCCATGAAGATAAGTGCGAAATAGTCGTGATTAATACCGTGATGGTCCTGAAAGAAGCCAAATGCCGCTTCCTTGATAACCGTGGCACCCAGCATCCCTGCAAAAATGGCGATGATCAGTCCCGCCAGAGGTTCCGCCCGTCGGTGTCCAAAAGGGTGGTTGATGTCAGGTGCTTTGTCCTTAAGTTTAACGCTCATATGGATGGCTGTATAAGAGAAAACATCCAGGAGTGAATTGAGGGCATCCGAGAGCACCGCAGTACTGCCAACTCGAATCCCGGCGTATAACTTCCCGACAAAGAGCAGCACGCTCAGTAGAACACCAAGTTTTGTCAATTGTTCTTTACGCATGAATCCTCCATCAGCTAACGTTTAACAGCGGTATTATAACGACTGACACCGTGAGTTGTCAAAGCAAGAACATAAGCAGTTTTTGGCTTGACAGCTTCTTGGGTGGGTGCTATCATACTACCGCGCATCGCTGCCCAACCCACAAGAAGGAGAAACGCCGTGAGACACACAGCATACACATGGATCGGACTATTAGCGTTTGCACTCATCTTTTCTTTGGGATGCTCCACACCTCTCAAACAAGCTGCCCAGTTCGAGAAAGCTGGTAACTATCAAGATGCCGTCGCTGCATATGAGCAGGTCATTCAAACCAATCCTGATTCGGAAGACGCACGTCAGGCGCAGTTGAAAATAGCGGCCCTCTATCGTGACAAACTCGATCAACCGGAAGAGGCTATTGCCCGGTACAAGCAAGTTGCGGAACAGTCTCCCGGAACGGAGGAAGCGGCAGAGGCACTTTATCAGGCCGGTGTCCAGCTTTTCAAGCTGGGGACTCAACTCGAGGAAGCAGACAACAAAGAAGATGCCGTGGCGAAATACGATGAAACGGCTGAAATACTCAACAAGACGGTCAACGAGTATCCTGAGTCCAAATGGGGGCATTTTGCTCAGCAACTCCTGGCAAAAACCTATGAGAAAGCCGGCAATATGGAGCAGGCATCGGAAGTCTACGCCAGCTTTGCACGTCGTAGCCAGGACAGTCAGCGTTCTGTGCAAGCCTTGCTGAACAAAGCGCGTCTCGATAAGGAAATGGGGAAACAAGAGTCGGCAACACAGGCATTGCAGGAGGCGATCAAAAAGTATGGCAATGATCCCGAAGCGGCTAAGGAGTTGGATAAGGCGAAGGCGGAACTTGAGGATATGGGAGCAAGTATCCCTAATCCTGAGGCTGTAGATCCCCGTGCACAACGCCGGCAGGAGAGACGGGATCGAAATCGACCACGGAGCAGCTTCTACGGACGTTCCCAGTCCTCTGCTGGTGCAGGTTCAACAACCTACACCAATAGTTTCAATGTGAATCCTGATGATCTGATGCGTGATATGCAGATACAAGCGGATGAGCAGGGAACCATCTACGATGCGATGTTCATGATCGCCAACATGTTTTACAGCATGGAAGATTATAATTCAGCGGGGGCTCTCTACGAACGGGGAATCCAGATGGCACGCAATGCCGGCTCGAAACTGGATCCTCAGAATTACCGCAAATTGGCCGACTGTTATGCCAAGATCGGCCTGCAAGCCAAGGCTGATGAGACACTTCAGAAAGCCGCCAAAGCAGATCCGCAGGTGATCGATTCGATTATCGAATCCGGCAACTTTGAATATCAATCGGGAAACTATGCGAAGGCCATTGAAACTTACAGCTCAGCAATTGGTATCCTGCCAGCGAAGGACGCCGATATCTACTATCATCTCGGACTCGCATATCAGAAATCTGGCGATGCAGACAAAGAGTTGGAGTATTTCGAACGCGCGGTTGCGGCGCGCCCCAGCGAACAGGATGCTCTTCAACATCTTGCCGAAGTTCTCGCCTATCGTAAAGGGAACCGCCCACGCGCTGAAATCTATCAAGATCTCGTGGATGGCCGCAGCAATACCTACGAAATGCAGAAGGAACTTGCTGATCTTTGCTTCCGGTATAAGAACTACCAGTGGGCCAAAACGAAGTATACCAATGCTGCACGTGTCGCTGAACGCAAAGCATCCCGTTCCGAAGATGAGGCAGAGATCGCCAAATTGAAACAGCAGGCGCTCTCCGCTTATGTGCTTGCGGCGGTTGCCAATGTATACCGGGGGAAGGTCGACGAGGGGAAAGCCGCATTTGAGGCCCTGGTTGCTGAAAATCCCGGTACGCCTGCGGTTCATCTGGGGAATGGTTACTTTGCATTGCACGCCGGTGATCCAGATACAGCAATAGCCGAATTTCAGGCTGCCCTGGAATTGGAGCCTGGCTACCGGGATGCTGCCATTGCGATGGGCGAATACTACCTCTCCGTGGGTAAAATGGAAAAAGCTGTCGAGGTGTGGCAGGAGTACATCAAACACAACCGGTCTGACAGGAGCATGTGGGCTCGGACGAGAAATCTGCAAAAGCAATTGAAAGCGGCTGCACAGCCCGAAGAAACATCTGCGCAACCCGAGGAGACATCTGCACAACCTGAAACACCTCCGGCCGCAAACCCATGACGATATCTCTTGAAATCTATTCCCGCGTTGCCCGCTCCATCGCCAGGGATGCCGCTCCCATCCTGAAACGTTACTACAGATGCTACGCTCAGTTGGCCCATAAAGGAGTTGGGGATGTGGTTACAGAAGCCGACAAGGAATCGGAACGATTCATCACCGACAAACTCAGTCAACTATTTCCAGAGCATCAGATCCTGGGTGAAGAGTACGGATTGAATGAAATATGTTCCGAGTTCTGTTGGGCTGTGGATCCCCTGGATGGAACGGCCAACTATGCCGGCGGACTCCCCATCTTTGCGGTCTCTATCGCTCTCATGAAGAAGGGAACCCCTATCGTGGGTGTGATTTATGATCCTAACATGGATCGGATGTTCCATGCGATCCGAGGCCACGGAGCCTACTGCGGTGTGGAGAAACTCTCCGTCAGCAAACGCACTTCCCTGGGAGATATCGCTCTGTTTGGAGTCTCGGCTGATGTGATCGCCGAGCGATCGGACTACCTTGCCCATCTCGGAAAAGGTCGGAGTCTCGGTGCGGCTTCGCTTCATCTGACTACCGTTGCGAGTGGCCAATTTGATGGTTGTCTCGATATCTACACGAAATTGTGGGATGTGGCTGCCGGCTCCCTTATCGTCGAAGAGGCGGGGGGGTGTTTCACCGATCATGCAGGTTGTCCTGTGTTTCCGTTATCCGCTGATTCACCCGCCTATCAAGGGTCAAACGTGGCATTTCTTGCAACGAACGGACATTTACATAAGCCCATGCTCCACCTCCTGAATGCATCATGATGGCTTCGTCCGTGTGACACACTGACCAATCACTGTTCACCGCCCAACAAGAGATCCCTCATGGCATCGATGGACACAGCCTTTTCTCGTAAACTGAGCAAGCGTACCATCCGGCGGGGGCTCTTGGCTTTCCTCACGCTTGCCATTGGTGGGTTGATACTCAACTTCGTCTCGGGAGAAAACGAGGACATCCGCACCGTATTAGCAACGATGCAGTGGCGGTTCCTGGGTATTATTCTGGTGTGTGTCATGGTTGATTGGCTGTTGGGGGCCTATCGACTTTATATTTTTGGAAAATCTGTTGCTCCCCATACAACCATACGGGATTACATCCGGGCAGGGCTGGCGAACTTCTTTGCCGCGGGACTGACTCCCTCCCAAACGGGTGGGGGGCCGGCTCAGATCTACATACTCCAGCGTGCTGGTGTGCCTATCAGTGCATCTTTGGCACTGTCCATTATCAATCTGTGTTCTACCCTCCTCTTCTTTTTTCTCGGTGCCTGTCTGGCGATCACTCTGAATCCTGGGATCTATCCCGGCAATCTCAATACACTGGTTCAGTTTGGTTTCTGGGCATTCAGTATTACCATCGTGTTGTTCGGACTGTTCGTATTCAAGCCGGAGTGGTGTCTTCGTATGCTATGGCACATCCCCGACAACGTGAGCCGTGTTTCTCGCAGAGCCGGTCAATTTATCGGCAGATTCCTCACACAGTTGGATACAGGGGTTCATGAATACAAGGGGCATATCGTCTATTTTATTGTCAAGCGTCCCGGCATTGTCCTCAAGAGTCTGCTGGGAACTGTGGTGCTCTATTTCAACAAATTTCTTATCGCCTACTTCATCGTGCGTATGCTCGGTTCCTGGACTCCCTTCTGGCATCTGCTCTTCGTTCAGCTCCTTCAGTTTTTCATTATCTATTTTGCACCGACCCCCGGTGCAGGCGGCGTCGCTGAGGTATCGGCGTCCGGTCTCATGTCCGCAATCATTCCTATCCGGGAAACGGCTTACTTTGCTTTACTCTGGCGATTCTTCACACTCTATCTTGCACTATTTGCCGGTGGGTTGGTGATGATGCACCAGCTCAACCGGGATTTAGCCACAGAGGATGTATCCGTTTAGAGAGGAGGCGGGCACAACACGGAGTGCCTCGGTTTCGATGAAGGTTGCAATTCCAACAGAAGGCAATAGCTGGGATGATAGGGTGCACCAATCGTTCAGCGATGCGCCCTGTTTTTTCATTGTTGATGACCGGCGGGCCCAGGTGCGAGTACTCGACAACCCCACGCTCCGGTCAAGGGATAGAACGGGGAAGGACATCGTAACCGTGTTAGCAGGTATGGGAGTGCAGCTCGTGATTGCCGATCAGTGCGATCACAGTAACGCAGAACAGCTTCAGGCGGCCGGGATTCGTCTGATGATGGGGGTACAAGGGACTGTCGACCTCGTTTATCGCCGCTTCTATCATGGCCTGCTGGGTAATCCATGTGAGCCGTGGGCTCAGGTTCCCGTTGGGAGTCAAGGGCCAAGCTCTGAAGAGATCGTCACTCGCTGAACAGATCCGGCCACATGCGCTTCATCAGATGGATGTTTGAGCGTGTGATCTCTCGCGCCGGAGCATAGAGTACCGGCACTTCGACATCACCATTGGGAATGATTTCATCATGAGGAAGCACTTTGAGTTCTTTGTTGGTCACCAGTTGAATCAGCGCATCCATGAGTTTTTCTCCCCATTCGTAAGGCATGAGATCCACTTCCATATCATGCAAGGGTGCGGATCCTTGCTCCGGTGAGAGGCGTAACCACTCAGTGGCCTGCCGGCCTGCGCCCACCCCGACAGTTGTTATCTTATCATAGAGGCCATGCGCCTGGACCGCTCGTACGACTCCTTCAGATAAGACGCTATCACAGGCGATGATCCCCTGGACATTTCCAGCGTATTGTGTCAGTAGGTCATTGACGATGACAAACCCTTCCTCTGCGCTGAGCTTACGGACGGAGCGTTCAAAGACACGAACGGATTGAGGATACTGATCCAGAACCTGGTACATTCCAGCGACGATCTGGCGCAACAACTCGTTTCCAGTCGGTCCAGCCACAAGAATGAGATTCCCCTGCCGGCCTATTTTTTCGATGGCAAATCTGGCTGCCATCTGTCCGAGCATCGTTGCGTTCAACTGAGTGTGTCCTGCAACTCGACGGTTGAAGGGCAGTCGCTCCAGTGTGATCATGGGTACCCGATGACGCTGGGTCGAACGGATGATATAATCGAGTTTGTTGGGAACGACCGGTTGAATGACCAGGAGACTTACCCGCTGCCTGAGCATCTCTCGAACAAAGGTCGTTTCGCGACTCAATGGGGTAACACTCGGTGGTCTCCCACGGATGGTTTGCCATCTTCGCTGCCACCAGTTGGGAGGCGGTTCCTTTATATTGTGCCAGATCACCTTCACATTCTCTGCTGCTGCCGTATCCATCATGCCCTGGCGAAACAATGTGTAGAACGGAGCCGTGGTTTCTATGACACTGACGCCAATCCGGATGGTTTCCTCGTCATCGCCACATCCGATGAGGCTGAACAGCAGACACAAAATGGCAACGCATATCTTTGCTCTCACGTCTTCTTGCCCCGCACTTTACTCTGATAATCCCTTCATATACTCCACATAACGAGGGAACGCAATTTCCGGCTCCTCGATCTCCGGATGCCACTTCTTCTCCCATTCCAGTGTAAAATATCCTGTGTAGCCATTCTGTATCAGCAGATCGTATATCTGTTTCAGTGGAATATCCCCTTCGCCGATAAGGCATAACTGATGTCCGGTGTCTTTTGGGTTGGAATCCTTCCAATGTGTATATTGAATCCACTTACCGAGTACCTGCCAGGTGGTCGCCGGATCTTCCCCGACCATACGATAAGGGTGGTGGATATCCCAGAGAACTCCAACGGACTCAGAATCGACTCGTTCCAGGACAGCTCTGATATGCTCCGCATGCAGCCAGGCATCGTGCGTTTCCAGCACCAGAGTGATATGATGTACTGCTGCAATGTCTGCCATCTGCCGGAAGCATTCTGCCGCGATCTCAATCGCATCGGCTCGCCTCGTCTCGCCGATGTCACCACCAAACACGCGGATGTAGGATGTCCCGAATATCTCGCACAGTTCGGCGTAGCGTTTTATCTCCTCGAGATAGGATTCACGCTCTGAACCGGTCGAGAAAATGCGCGCAGAACTCGAGAAGCAGGACACACTCAGATTGGCATCAGCAAACCGGGTTGCCGTTTCCCCGGCCTGTGTGGAAAACTCAGGAAGTTCATAGATGTTCATCACTCCCAGGTAGCCTCGGAAATTGACGGCATCGAAGCCATACTCTACGGCTCGTGAGATGATCGTGTCCATATCCCAGTCGGGGCAACCAAGCGTTGTAAATGAGAGTTTCATCATATCCTCCAGATGAGCGATTTTTGATTTGCAGAGATATAAGCTATATTATACACTGTTTTTCGACTCAAACAAACCTGCTTGTTTTTGGTCATTGCCCATGGGTTTTTATGGTTGCATGAGTGCCATCGAAGAGGTATGCTTAAAGAGCATCATCACCAGAAGTATCATAGAGCCAATAACCGTTCAACGATAAGGAGAATAGATGTCAACAACACTGGCATTTCGGAAAGATGGTACGTTTACCATCGTCCAGTTCACAGATGTCCACTGGCACAATGGAGAACCGGAAGACAGACAGTCACAGCAACTGATGGAAACCGTTCTGGATGAAAGCAATCCGGATCTTGTGGTTCTGACGGGAGATATCATTGCAGGCGGAGGATGCCGGGATCCGCGCGCATCCTTGCATCAAGTGGCTTCCATTTTCGAGGGACGCGCGATGCCGTGGGCGGCCACTTTTGGCAATCATGACGACGAAGGAGGCGTTTCGCGCCAGGAGTTGATGGATGTCATGGTTTCCTGTAAGATGTGCGTTGCAGAGCCCGGTCCTCAGGATATCTCAGGTGTTGGCAACTATCTCTTGCGCGTTCAGAACTCCGAAAATCAGGGCGTTGCCGCTGTTCTCTACTTCATCGATTCGGGGGGTTATGCAAGCACGGGCATTGGTGGTTACGGTTGGATCAAGCGCGACCAGATCGCATGGTACATCGACCAGTCCCGAACTTTGACTCATGAAGCGGGAGAACCGTTGCCAGCCCTCGCATTTTTTCACATTCCACTCCCTGAGTATGACGAAGTCTGGGATCTCCATACTTGCTACGGCGTGAAACACGAAGCTGTGTGTTGTCCTCGCATCAACACAGGACTTTTTGCTGCAATGCATGAGATGGGGGATGTGATGGGAACCTTCGTAGGGCATGATCATATCAACGATTATGAGGGAGGCCTGCACGGGATCCGTCTATGTTACTGCCGCGGCACCGGCTACCATACCTATGGCAAGGAAGGTTTCCGACGTGGGGCAAGGGTGATCCAGCTCACGGAAGGCAGACATGCATTTGAGAGTTGGCAACACCTTGCAGATGGTACAACGATCACGGCATCGCCGGAGCATGCTCCCGCAGGGCGAGTTTTGACGGAAGAATCGTAGGAAAGATTGGAGAACTCATGAGCAACTTTGTGTTTGAGTGCCAAACGTGTGGCTATGGATTTCGAGGAGCTATTCCCCGTTGTATCCGATGTGAGTTGAAGGCAGGAACATCAACCCGCGTGTGTCTTGACTGCGGAGGAACCGGTTCCACGACAGGCCCTTTTGGTGTTCAGAAATGCATGCCATGTGATGGCACAGGTCGCAAAATCCCTCACGGGTTCTGGCCCAGAGATCCAGAGCAACAGAGCTGATAAGGCCCTGATGGCTCAGGATCTCTTCATGTCGTGGAGGGAGGATACGGTTCCCTTCGACCGGCAGTCGATGCTCCACCTGCACCGGACAACGTCTATGTTTTTCTCCCGACGAAATCCCTCTTGACGCTTTGTGTGATGTATGCCATAATGAAAAAGTCATCGGGGGCTTTTTGCGCCTGCAAGATGAAGACAATGTGTATAGCCGAGTAACAGACTGCCAAACCCATATAGACCGTAGACGGAGAATCAAGGAGGTCGTTTCGGTGAGATCAATGTGCCTGATACTAATGGCTTTGCTCTTAAGTATTCCTGCCTGGGGACAGTTCCCATCCATCTTCACGGATGTGACTGCGGAGTCGGGTGTGGCATTTCAGCACAGTTTCGGCGATGATGACATGAGTTCCATTCTCGAATCGACCGGATCTGGATGTGCCTTTATCGACTATGATCAGGATGGGGATCTGGATATCTATTTTGTCAACGGGTGTTACCTGGAGGGTATCAGCGATCCTGATTCGCCGGATAAAGGAGAACGCCTGACCAATGCACTCTATCGAAACAACGGTGATGGGACGTTTACCGATGTCACAGAACAGGCAGGTGTCTCAGACGAAGGCTATGGTATGGGCTGTACCGTGGGAGATTACGACAATGATGGAGATGCGGATCTCTATGTGACAAACTATGGGCCGAATCGCTTCTTTGAAAACAACGGCGATGGCACGTTTAGCGACATTACGGAACGTTCAGGAACGGGTGATCCACTCTGGGGCGTTGGCGCGACCTTTTTGGATTATGATAACGACGGGAACCTGGATATTTTCGTCGGGAACTATCTGGAGTTTGACCCTGAATACCGGCTTTACTATGCGGCGGACGTGTTCCCAGGCCCCCTCGCTTATCCGGGGCAACGGGATACACTCTACAGGAACAACGGTGATGGGACGTTTACCGATGTGACGGAACAGGCAAATATCACTGAACCGGGCCGGGCGATGGGTGTCGCTAGCGCGGATTATAATGACGATGGCTGGATCGATATCTTCGTTGCGAACGATGCGATGGCCAATTACCTCTACAAGAATAATGGCGATGGAACGTTTACAGAAGTCGGACTCATGTCCGGAGTTGCCTTCTCTGAACATGGCGATGCGAGTTCTTCAATGGGGGGCGATTTTGGGGATTTCGATCTGGACGGCGATCTTGATCTCATTGTCCCCGATATGACCTTCAACAGTTTCTACCGAAACCTGGGCAATGGGATGTTCGAGGATGTCTCAGCCTATATCGGCGTCGCGGAGATGAGCGGCCAATACTGGAGTTGGAGTGGTGAACTGTTTGATGCTGACAACGATGGTGACCTCGATTTGCTGATCTCCAATGGTAATGGCCACCGACTGAACACAGAAGAGGAACTGTTTTTTATCAACGAACCGGCATCGAATGGTGAACGACGCTTTGTAGACGGAGCTTATGGCGATTACTTCTATCATAAGGCCGTTGGACGTGGATTGGCCGTTGGGGATTATGACAATGACGGAGATCTCGATGCGATCATACTCAATCTCGATCAACGCTCGGTGGTGCTGCGGAATGATGGGAAGTTTTCGAATCATTGGCTGCTGCTCCGGTTGATTGGTACCAAAAGCAACCGCGATGGTATCGGCGCCCGCGTTACTTTACAAACGGAGGAACTCACACAGGTTGCTGAGAAAAGCGCGGCCTCTGGCTATCTGTCCCAGGGCGATCCTCGATTGCATTTCGGTCTTGGCAACTCAACACAGGTGGACAAGGTGACCATCCGTTGGCCGAGTGGTATCGTTCAGGTGCTGGAGAACATCCCGGTGGATCAGATTCTGGAGATTGCTGAACAATCGCCATGAGGGGCCCAATAACCTTTGATCTGCTGATCAGATTCCCGACCTCGCCCACCAGATAGGGTGGAGCGATAGGAGGATGGTAGGAGTTACGAGGTGAAAACAACGAGAAAAACCAACATCATGAACCGTCTGACAGGTGTCCTATTCCTGTTATTGTTTGCGCATCAGGCGTTTTGCGAGGCCAGCCCGGCTGTTCCCCTGGTGTTTACCCAGGAACCCATCCGGGAACCCGTTCAGGGAGACTGGATATTTCGCAAGATGCCAATCGATGGGGGACGTATCGTCCTTTTGGATTCCGGCGGTGAGTTAACGGTGCTCACACCTGAATTCGCCTCTGCAGCCCGGCCCTCCGTGTCGTTCGATGCCCAGTTCATCCTGTTTGCGGGGAAGCGGCAGGCAGAAGAACCCTGGAATATCTGGCAGATGCGCGTGGATGGTTCAGAAAAGCAGCAGATCACCCGGAACATGGGGGACTGTTGGGATCCTGCCTACATGGCACGTAGCGCGATCACGGCCCCTGAATTTACCGATAAGGTGCATTGGATCACCTTTGCGAGTACTGCGGCTGGTTCTTATGACGCATATGGGACCGAAAAGGCATCCGCGCTTTATGCGCGCTCCCTGGAACCGATCGAGGGAAAAGGGATCGTGACCTGGCGTACCACCTTCAACCTGAATTCGGACTTTTCGCCAACGATGCTTAGCGATGGTCGTGTTCTCTTCTCGAGCTGGCAGCATTATGGGGATCGCCATGCGCCGTTCGGAAAGATCGCTCTGCTGACCATCAATTGGTCTGGAACGGGCCTGAATGTGTTCTATGGGAATCATGAGGGAGCTAGAATCCAGAGCATGGCAACGGAAATGCCCGATCGAACGCTTGTCTTCATCGAATCAGACGGACGAACGCAGGATGGCAGTGGTAATCTGGCAAGGGTTTCTTTTCGGCGGCCACTCCACAGCAGGGAACTGCTCGCGGAAGGGGCGTTTCGGTTCCCACAACCTTCTGTTGATGGAGGACTGATGGTCTCCTATGCATCCGATGGCAAGCAGTATGGCCTGTACCATTTTGATACAGAACAGCGGAAGGTTGGAGAGGTGATCTACGACGATCCCAACTGGAGTGATCTGGATGCTCAAGTCGCTACGCCCAGGCCGGAACCGATGGGACGTATTACGATTGTGGTCGATTCACAGGAGACAGGGGATCTCCACTGTCTGAACGTCTATGATTCAGATCGGCCTGAAGCCGGGATGATCCAGCCCGGTGATGTCAAATGGGCTCGTCTTGTTGAGGGATTGCCTCCTATGGAACCACCGGATGAAGCGGGTCTGTTTCCATCTGTGCGCATTCTGGGGGAAGCCCCCGTCGAATCCGATGGTTCCTTTTACGTGCGTGTTCCGGCCGACATTCCACTCTCCATTCAATTGCTCGACGCTGACCGTATGGCTCTTCAGTCGATGAGAGGCTGGATGTGGATGCGGCGAGGGAGTCGCCGTGGGTGTGTCGGCTGCCATGAGAACAAAGAACTCGCTCCTGAGAATCGTGCCACAGAAGCGATTCGTAAAGCTGCCCCCCACGAACTGCTTATCCCACCAGAAGAACGGCAGCAAGTTCTCTTCGAGAAGGATGTCCTGCCTATCATTGAGAATCGCTGTCAGCGTTGTCACACAGGTTCCAGGGCTCCACGTGGATTCCGCCTGGGGGACGATGTTGCCTATGCGAATCTCACTGCCCGCACAAAAGATGGGCAATCCCGGTACATCGTCCCGGGACAGGCCAGAAACAGCCTTGTCATCCAGTACCTCTATGGCAAGAAAGGAAAAACCATGCCTCCCGGTCGTCCCCTGCCTGAGGATGAAAAGCAACGCTTCGCCGCCTGGATCGACCTGGGAGCAAAATAGGTGTGGTCTTCGATGAAAGAGTCGCGCGGAAACGATGTTTGTCACAGTACTCTCTAGCGAACAGATAGAAAAAATCCACAGCACATCCCTTGCAATCCTTGATCAGGTCGGAGTTCAGCTTCCCCATAAGGAGATGTTGTCGCGGTTCGACGATGTGGGAGCCAGGGTGGATCATCGAGCGCAGCGAGTTTATATTCCCGCTGAACTTGTCATGAAATCCATCGAAACCGCAGGGAAATGTTTCACGCTCTATGGCCGTGACCTGTCTCGTACGGCGGCATTTGGCCAGGGCAAGCGGAATTACAATAGCATTGCAGGCGAAGCCCTATGGATTGAGGTACCTGGTGATGAACGACGATACGTAACGCTCGAAGATGCGGCAACGGCCTCACGTTTCGGAGATGCCCTCGACAGCCTGACCATCGTCGGATCCATGGCGGATCCTCAGGAGATACCGGTTGCTGTACGCTGTATTGAAGTGATGGCGATCATGATCCGGCATACGACGAAGCCCATCCATTTCTGGTACCACGATCGGGCTTCTGCAAAATACCTGAATGAGATGATGATTGCGGTGCGTGGTAATGAATGGGCAGCAACGCAGTATCCGCTCTGTTACCCATTTCTTGAGCCGATCAGCCCGTTGGCTTTTCCGTTTCATGGGGTCGATTTGCTCTTTGAAACAGCACGACTCAATCTCCCTGTGCCGATTGGCCCGATGGCGCAGATGGGCATGTCCGCTCCCTCCACAGTGGCTGGCACACTTGCCCAGGAAAATGCTGAGATCCTTGCCGGTGTGTGCATCACACAGCTCATCCGCCCCGGCATGCCAGTGTGCTATGGAGGAATCTGCCACGCTTTTGATATGGGCACGACTCAGATGATCTTTGCCGGGCCGGAGCAAGCTATCTTCGGCGTGGCAATGACACAGATGGGGAAATTCTATGGTTTGCCCGTATACATAAACGTTGGCCTGACGGACGCCAAGCGGCCCGATGCTCAGGCGGGACTGGAAGCGGGAATCACTCTGATGCTCGGTGCTGCTGCCGGTGCGGATGTCTTCGGCCATATGGGGATCAGCGGCGTGGATCAGGCATCTTCGCTGGATATCCTCGTCATGCAGGATGAACTGATCCTTTTCGTGGAAAGTGTCTTGCGTGAACTCGATTTCAGTGAGGATGCTTTGGGCTTCTCAGAGGTCGCGGCAGTAGGCCCCCGGGGATCTTTTGTGGATCGAGATCACACCGTTCAGCATTTTCGACAGGAACTCTGGTTCCCAAGATTGCTCGACCGACAATATTACGATACCTGGCTCGGCAACGGAGGGGCGAGTATGGAAGAACGATGCCGCCAGCGCAAGACGGAGATCCTCGTCACCCATGAGCCGGAACCGATCTCCGAGGAACTTGCGCGAACGCTGGACGAGATTGTCCAAAGCGCGAGACGGGAACT